>JAUIEZ010000035.1 GCA_030429665.1 Gammaproteobacteria bacterium
CCGAGGAGATGGAGCGCGTGCTGCACGTGCCGAACCTGGGAATCATTCCGAAGATCGAGGACAAGAGCCGGACCGAGCGCAACGTGGTCGGCATGATTGCCCACAACGAACGCACCCACGAGCTTTCCGAGGCGGTGCGCACCATTCGCACCGGCCTGATGTTCTCCACCGCCGGCGGCGCCCCGAAACGTATTCTCGTAACCAGCGCGACCGCAGGTGAAGGCAAGAGCACCTTTGCCGCCAACCTTGCCACTACCCTAGCGCAAAGCGGGTCTTCGGTGTTGTTGATCAACGCCGACTTGCGCCGGCCCGTCTTGCACGAGATCTTCCAGACGCCCGATGCACCAGGGTTGTCCGACTACCTCGTCGGTGCCGAGAGCAACGTGATTTACCGGACCGCTATCGAGAGCCTTTCGCTGGTGCCGAGCGGCGTGCTGCCGCCGCATCCGACCGAGTTAATCGGTTCGAAGCAGATGGACGAACTGTTGCGTACCGTGGGCGATCGATACGACCACGTCGTCATCGAGGCGCCGCCTATCCTGGGCTTGGCCGACTCGCTGGTGATGAGCGCCCACGTCGACGGCGTAGTGCTGATGGTCGCCAGCGGCGTTACCAGCAAGGATGCCGTGCGCGACGCCGTCAAGCGCCTGCGCTCGGTACACGCACCGTTGCTCGGCACGGTGCTCAACATGGTCGACACCAGTAGTCACGAATACGGTTACTACAATCGTTATTACTACAACAAGCAAGTAAAGGACGGCGGAAAGCAACTGAAACGTCGCGCGGCCTAGACGCGCGATACGGTCGTGGTCCGTGTTACAGGGACGTGGGTAAAGGGCGGGTGCGTTGCGATGGGGTTCGTAACGGGTGATCGGGAGTTCATGAGAAGAACGTTCACGATATGGCTCATCGGCGCGCCGATGGTGGCCGTGTTCGTCTGGTTGGCGGCGCTTCAGTGGCGTGGCGAGGTGCTGGTACGCGACCTCCGCCTCGGCACGACCGCGCCGGCATCGGCCGTCGTACCGCCGCTGATGGAAGCGCCGTGGCGCGCCGTCGCCCGCGCCTTCATGTCCGCGGACGTCACGAGCGAGCCGGCCGAACGGGCGTTGCATCGAGCGCTCGCCTTGCGCCCGCTGTACGCCCCGGCATGGTTCGACCTGGCGCGGATGCATCGCGCGCGACAGGATGCCGATGACGCCAATCGCCTCGCCGCCCATGCCCGCGCCCTGTGGCCGGCCCAGCCGGCTCTGGCGTGGAACGTGGCCAACCTCTTCATCGCCACCCGGCAAGGCGAGGCCGCGCTTTCCACGCTGCGCGACTTCTGGCGGCTGCGGCCCTGGGCCGGCCGCGACGTGCTGGCGCTGGCGAGTTTTCTCGTTCCGGACTACGACGCCCTCTACGAGACCGTGGTGCCCGAACCCGCAAGTCGAATCCTCGACGCCGACCATTACGCCAACCAGTTCCAGCAACACGCCCGGCGAACGCGCAACCCGCGCATGGCCATGGCTGGCTGGCGCCACGCGCCGGATTCCCTCAAGTCGAATCCCGACTTCGCGATTCCCTTCGTCGACTTCATGATCGCCAGGGGAAGCACCGCCGATGCCGCCGCCGCCTGGCGCGAGTTCACCGGCGAGCCGCTGCCGCCGGGCGAACTGCGCAACGCCGGTTTCGAGGCGCCGCGCATCGACGGAGGCTTCGGCTGGCGGTTCATCGATGCGCCGGGTGCGCGTTCATCCATCGATCCGTCGAGCGCCCACGGTGGACACGGCGCCCTGAATGTCGCCTTCGACGGCAGTGAGAATCTCAATTTCCACCACGTGCGCCAGGCGATCGTCGTCGAGCCCGCCGCCCGCTACCGCCTCGAGGGCTGGTGGCGTGGCGAGAACGTGTCCACCCGCTCCGGCGTGTTCGTCGACATCCGCGCGCTGCACGTCGAGCAAAACAACTACGCCCGCTCGGAGGCCCGCTTCAACACCTGGGACTGGCAGCGATTCGAGATCGAGTTCGAGTCGCCGCCGGACGCCACGCTCGCGGAGCTGCGCGTGCGCCGCAATCCCACCGACGCCCTCGACAGCCGCATTGCCGGCCAGGTGTGGTTCGACGACTTCGTCCTCACGAGGATCGAGCGGTGAGCGCGCCCGTCGGCAAGTGGACCGGCCGGCTCGTGGAGGCGGTGCTCAGCGATTCGGGCGACCCGATCGTGCGCGAGCGCCTGGACGCGCTCATCCGATGGCTCGCCGGGGTCAAGAGTCCCGACTGCGAGGCCATCACCCTCGAGTTCGAAAAACACGACACCAGCGAACGCCAGGCCCAGCAGCTCGCCCTGGTATCCATCGATCCCATTCTTTTCGCCGGCGGCGCCAGCGCCTGGCAGTTCCTCGGTCTCGCCCCCGGCACCGCCCCCGAGGCCGTCAAGCAGCGCTACTACCGGCTGACCAAGATCTACCACCCGGACCGCCAGCTCAGCGCCGAGGAATGGTTGAACGAGCGCACGGAAAAGATCAATCGCGCCTACGACGAGGTAAAGCGGGGCAGGGCGCCGGCCACCGCGATGCCGATGGGCTCGGGTCCCGCCCGATCCGTCCACGCCCGTCCAGCACCCGGCAACACCATTTCGGTGCGCGCAAGCGACGGTGAGAACGGCTTCGGCGAATGGCTGCGCCAGGTGCTCGGCGGCAGCGAGCGCCTGCAACGAAACGCCATCATCGCCGCGGTCTCGACAGCCGGTCTCGTGCTGGTCCTGTTCGCCCTGCAGGGCAATGAACCCTACGTATCGAGTCTCGCGAACCAATCCAACGAGGCCAGAACCGATTCGGGCGAACAGTCCGCGGCGGTGCCCGCGCAAGCCGAAGCCGAGACGGACAGTTTAACGGAAATCGTCGAGGACAACGCGGATGTTTCCGTCGAGAAAGCTGCCTACGACGCCGACGAATCGCAGCAGGAGGTGCCACAACCAGTCGTCGTCGACATCGAGCCGCCGCCAGCCCGGGACGCCGGACCCGACGAAACGCTCGACCCTCTGCCGGCAATGGAGACCTTGCCCGATGACATCGCGATTAAGGACGACGAACCACAACGACCGCAGTCGGATGAAGCAGGTAACGAACCCGGCGTGGCGCGAGTCTCTACGTCAAGCGAGATTTGGATGGCTACTGCCCCCGTCAAGAAACCGGGCGACGAGACCGCGACCGAACTCCGATTGAACGACCTGTCGAACGCCATCGTCCTCGCCGTTTACCAGCCGACGGTTGAACCCGGGTCCGAACCGGTCGCCAGCATTATCGTCAAGCGATACACAGATTCGACGAGCGAACCGACCGGCGACCTGGAACCCGCTGCCGTAACGACGGTATCTCCCTATGCCGCGCCGGGCCGAGACGCCGAAGAAACACCGACAAGGCAAGCGCAATCGGGACAAGCCATCCCGGTCGACGACGCGCAGGCGGCCGTGGAAACGGAAGAGCCGCAGCCGACGGGTACATCGACACTCGCGGCGACTTCCGAGCCGATCCGGATCGCGGCGATCGAGCCGCCGCTCGACACGCAAGCAGACGAACTCGAGCGCCTGCGGGAGAAAATGCGTTTCTTTCTCGCCCGCTACGCGAACTACTACGCAAAAGGAGACGCCGCGTCCCTTGCCGGGTTGTACGAACAAAACGCGATACAGGACAAGTTTACAAGCCGGGTAGAAATCGAAGGCTACTACGCGCGCTATTTCCGCCTCACCGAATCACGCGAGCTCGACTTTCAACTACGCGATGTCGAGTTGCGGCAGGACGACTATCGCGTCACCGCCGATTATCGCGCCCGACTCGGATACAAGGGTGGGCGCGCCGAGCGGTTGTCCGGCAGTGCGACGTTCAACGTGGGTCATCACGGGATCAATTTGATCATTCGGGAAGCCGCGTACCAGTAACAAGCCAAAACGGCCAGGCGTTACGACCCAGGGTGCAATCCTTTGCTTGCGGCCCATGGCGGTAGCGTGCCTGAAACCGAAGCGGCGCCCTTTCGGCGAAGACGTTAAACCAAAAACAAGATGACCGAGCGGGCAACGACAACAGGTCAATACGCCATCGGATGGTTCCTTACCGTCGTCATCGTCTACGGTTCTCTCGCCCCGTCGACGCCGGAAACCATCACATCCGTAAACGACAAGCTCCAGCACTTCGGAGCGTACTTCGTCACCATGGCTTGGTTCGCCGCGCCCGTTAAGACAAAAATGGAATGCTGCATGCACGCGGCATTCCTCGTGTTGCTTACCGTAATGCTCGAATACGCCCAGTTGCTCGCGCCCGGTCGGACCTTTGAGTTGGCCGACATCGCATTCGGTACGGCAGGCGTGGCCATGGCCGTCATCACTACCGCCATCCTTTCCCGATGGACCGGGGCGACGAATCTCGCCGACAGGGAATACGTCCTGCGCCGACCTCTCAAGTCTCTGATCGAATCCAGGAGGTAACCCCGGACCGATGCCAAAGAACGGATTGATCCGCGCTTATGACAGTGAGCTGCAGATCTTCCAGCGATTCGCGGACGCCGTCATCATTTTCGCCTGCTTTGCGCTCGCTGTATGGATTCGCGGTATCGAGTGGAACGACAAGTTCACGATTGCCGCCATGTTCACGGTCGTATTGTTCTACCTGTTCTCCAAGCCCGCGAACCTGTACCAGTCCTATCGCATCGGTGGCATTCTGGAGGAGATCAAGCCGGTCATCGCGACATGGACCGTGACGGTCGCTAGCGTCATCATTATTGGTTACGGTTTTAAAGTAGCCCAAGACTACTCGCGATTAGCTATCGCGGTTGTCATCGTCACCGTGCCGACGGCACTGATCGCCTGGCGATTCGCTGTACGCAGAGTTCTTATGTGGCTTCGTGTGCAAGGACGGAACACTCGGTCCGTGGTGGTCATCGGAATCAACGAAACCGCACTCGATCTCGGCATGAGTATCGTGGCCCAGCCCTGGACCGGCCTTAAAGTGATTGGTTACGTAACGCCGCAAGACGAAAAAAGGAGCGAGGTCGTCCTGGCGGACTACACGAGAATTCCGGTTCTGGGCGACGTCGGCGATCTGTACGAGTTGGCAAGGGCTAACCGGGTGGATATCGCCTATATCGCGGTTCCGCTGAGCCAGCGCAAGTTGATCGACAAGATTCTTGCAACACTTGGTGACACGACAATTTCCATGTACATCGTCCCCGATATCTATACCGCGGACATTATGCAGGGACATTGGGTGACCGTTGGCAGCATACCGACCGTAAGCGTCATCGACAACCCGCTTCGCGGTTTCGGTTCGTGGCTGAAACGTCTAGAGGATATCGTCGTTTCGGTAATTGTTCTCGCAATGATGGCCATTCCGATGGCGATAATCGCCATCGCTATAAAAGCCACGTCGAAAGGTCCCGTTTTCTATATCCAGAAGCGCTACGGCCTCGCATGCGAGCCGATAAACGTTTACAAATTTCGGACGATGACCGTTACCGAGACGGATGAAGAGTTCAAGCAAGCCACAGCAAACGATCCGCGTGTAACTCCTTTGGGTTCGTGGCTACGACGAACCTCTCTCGACGAGTTGCCCCAGTTCATAAATGTTCTAAAAGGAGAAATGTCTGTCGTAGGGCCAAGGCCACACGCCGTTGCGCACAATGAACAATACCGTGGACGGATCGATTCATATACGTTGCGCCACAAGATAAAACCAGGGATAACCGGATTGGCGCAAGTCTACGGCCACCGAGGTCAAACGTCTTCGGACGGTGCCATGGCTGTGAGAGTTAGGCACGACATTGAATACATCAATAGTTGGTCGATATGGATGGATCTCAAGATACTACTGGCTACTCCACTGGTTCTTATAAAGGGAGAGAATGCATTCTAGATGTGGCAAATCTCTACCAGGTTGCAAGGAATCGTTTTGCTGAATCGCGTGATCTTCCCTATTCCGGCGAATTGTGATCGTTGGTGGACGGCATTCGATCTTTCCGTCGGAGATTGTTGTACGTTTACTGCGGATTCTGTAGCGGGAAACCAGGTACCGAGGAGATATTGAGCCGAACTTGCAGAACGGGTGCGGTCGGAGTGGACGTGTCGGCGCCATCTCGTGCTCAAGGTTGTAACCTTGGCGATGTTCTTGCGTTTCTTGTTCCGGCTCTTTTGTCTCTGGAGATTGAAATTGGCGGCAGACTGTTTGCCTCGGAATTTGTTCTGATGTTGTTGTTGCCTTTTCTTCTGGTGCTGCATGGAAGACGCCTGCGGGAGAAACACACTACGTTCTTGATAGGTCTTTGCTGCGTCTGGTTCGCCGGCTTGTTCGTCACCGATATCATCAGGGAAACTGCGTTTGCGGATTATTCGAGAGGTTGGGCGAAAGTTTTCGTGTTTCTGCTGGACTTTGTCGCGATCGTCTTGCTGATAGGTCGAAGTATCAGACGCTGGACTTTATTCGGCGTAGGCTTGGCGCTTGGGATGCTTCTGGATTTCGTCTACAGTCCATCGCAATACGCTCAGGATTATCCATGGAAGTTCGGCATCGGAATGGGAGTAACATTCTTGCTGATACTGCTTTCGAGTACCTTGCTGACGAAACGCGGTCGGTGGCAGGAGATACTGATCGGATCCGCGGCCGTTCTAAACCTTTATCTTGGCTTCAGGTCATTGGGTTTGGTTTGCGGATTAACTGCGTTCTATATCGCTGCGAACAAATCGAACGTCCGGGGTAGCGCGGCCCCACGGTTAAGGTCCGGAATGTTGAGATATTTGACAATCTTCACGGTTGTGGCGGTCGGCGGATACGGTGTGTTCGTATTGTATGTATACGCGGCGAGCGCGGGATATCTTGGTGAACTTGAACAGTGGAAGTATGAGTTGCAAAGCAGCGGCGAATTGGGTGTGTTGCTCGGCGGAAGGGCGGAACTGGCGGCTTCTTTGCAGGCAATAGTTGATGCGCCGTTAGTGGGTCATGGCTCATGGGCAAAGGATCCGTACTACGTCGACATGGTTACAAACCGGATGGCGTCTTACGGTTATCAAGGAATGGGTTCGACACAATCTGACTTGATCCCATCGCATTCCTATCTTTTTGGATCTTGGGTGGAGGCGGGAGTTCTGGGCGGATTATTCTGGTGTTGGGTTCTTTTGCTCGCGGTGGAGTATTTTCGAAGGTATGCGAAGTCCAATCTTTCGTCATCACCATGGGTGGTATTCTGTACTTTTCTTTTGATGTGGAACATTCTGTTCTCGCCATTTGGCGCTGAGCAACGAATACTCGCGGCCTACCAGATTGCGATGGTTGTCCTATCGTTGTTCGTTCTGCGAAACAGTAGAAAAAGTACTCCGTTGCCTGTACGTCGCTACGGCCTGTGATTTCAATTAGAAATATGGTTTAACAAGCGGTAACTAAGAGTGACAAGGAAAGTTGGAAATCTATTCTAAAAAGTGGTCTTGAGCCGGTAAGCCAGTGAACGACGAGTAAAAGTATATCGTGAGCGCCCTTTGGGTGCGCGGACTTGTGAGAAGTGAATGATCTGTTTGCCACGCCAGAAACCCGGTAGAGATGAGTCGCCAAGTGATGAGGGCGCGAATTTGGATGGTTACGAGACCGGGATGCCCAAGATCTCTATTGTGACAATATCATTTAACCAGGCGAAGTACCTTGAAAGCGCAATAGAGTCCGTAGTGTCCCAAGACTATGACGATCTTGAATACATTATCGTCGATCCTGGGTCGACGGATGACAGTCTGGATATCATCGCGCGCTACGAAGACAAGATATCCCGTATTTGTCTGGAGGCGGACAGCGGCCCCGCGGAAGGTTTGAACAATGGGTTCTCCATGGCTACCGGGGACATTCTTGGGTTTCTGAATGCGGATGACGTTCTAGAGCGTGGAGCGATTGCCCGGGTCGCCGAATGTTTTGTCGCTAACAACGATATTGATGTTGTCTCTGGGCATAGCTGGATTATCGATGAGACGGGTTCGCCTTTGCGTCGGTTCTATTCTGATAGATTCTCGCTTTGGATGGCGGCTCATGGCGCCGCCATTCTGTCTCAGCCGTCGACTTTCTTTCGTTCTGAAATTTTCCGAAGGGTCGGGGGTTTTAACGTAAGCAACAAGTCGAACTGGGATGGCGAGCTGTTCATAGATATGGCTATCGTAGGGGGACGGTTCGCAGTTGTTCCGTATTACTGGAGTAAATATCGAATTCACACGGCGAGTATAACCGGCTCGGGAAGGTTAGACGATCTTCACAGAACGTATCGAGATAGAATGTTCAGAAAGATAATGCGTAGAGACATCGGTAGAATTGATTCGGCGCTCGGGGCGGGCGCGAAATATCTGCGAAAAATATTGAACCCCCGAGACACGATCGAACGACTAGTACGGGGCCCGGTCTACCGATCCTCGGCGTGAGTTTGAGAGTCAAAGGACGACGTGCGCGACTGGTCGTTGGAATCTGTACGATATTTCTACCCTGGGCGCTAAAGAGACGACTCCTCAATCGTTTGCTTGGATATGATTTGGCGAGAGATGCCAAGATCGGAATGTCGATAGTTGCTGTCGAGAAAGCGCGAATGGATAGCGGCGCGCGGATCGGCCATTTAACAGTCTGTCGTGGGCTGGAACGACTCGATATTGGTACTGAAGGACGAATCGGGAATCTGAACTGGATTGCCGGTGGTGGAGAGCGGCTATTGGATAGCGGGGTCGACGGAAGAAAAACTGCATCATGCCTGTTGGTCGGTACGCATAGCGCGATAACGAATAGACATTATATAGATTGTTCCGATAGCGTCGATATCGGCGAGTTCACGATTGTCGCAGGCGTCCGTAGCCAGATTCTGACGCATTCCGTAGACACGGGCGAGTGTCGTCAACTCGCGAAGTCGGTAGTGATAGGCGACTATTGCTTCATCGGAACAGGTTCCATCTTGCTGCCGGGTGCTGTGCTTCCCGCCTTCTCGATATTGGCCGCAGGATCCGTACTGAGAAAACCGATGGAACACACGTGGATGCTGTATGCGGGTGTGCCCGCAGTGCCAAAGAAGCAGATACCGAAATCGCATAAGTATTTCGTTAGGACTAAAGGATATATCTAACGACGAGAAAGTTCCCATGGATTCTCAAACCAAAGATCAATATGCCCAAGTTGTTCAAAGGTTGATGCGTGTCGTGCTGACCTACGAAACGTACGGTGACCCGATAGTTGAACGACAAACAATCGACTGCGAATGACTCGGGAGAAGGACCGATGACCTACGTAAAGCGCTTACTTCACGATATTGCGAATCGAATAGGGTTTGATATCGTAAGAGCGCACCGGTCTCCCCAATCGACATTACTCGGTCTGGCCAAGTCGAGAGTCGGGACGATTATCGACGTTGGTGCGAATGAAGGGCAGTTCGCTCGACAGGTATTGGAGTTCTTTCCGGCTGCGGAATTATATTGCTTTGAACCGCTTGAGACCCCGTTTCGCATACTGAGCGAGTGGGCCAAGACAAGTAAGGGGCGGGTGCATTGCTATCAAACGGCTCTTGGGGAAAAAGAAGGCGAGGTGGAGATGCATCTTCATACACACCACTCGCCCTCCTCGTCGCTTCTTGAGTCCACAGATACCTGCCACCGGTTGTATCCACAAACAGCAACGGAACGGCTGGTTGGAATCAAGGTGTCTACACTGGATCAGGTGCTTGGACAAGCTCTTGATGACATGAAGAAAGACATCTTGCTGAAACTCGACGTTCAGGGTTACGAGGACCGCGTTCTACGGGGCGCTTCTCAGGTTCTTTCTTCTTGCGGCGTCGTCGTGATCGAAGTTTGTCTTGAGTCGCTCTACGAAGGGCAGGCGGATTTTCTTCAACTCTCTAACATGCTCTATGGCGCAGGCTTTCGGTATTCCGGGAATCTAGACCAAACCTACGACAAAGACGGTCGTGTAGTGTTCTTGGACGCGGTGTTCACGAGGTGACGCGTTCGCCGATACGCTGCCATGAATGTGACAACCAAGCGTATTTCGTCGGCCGGATTCCTCCAACAGATGTCTTCGCAGGTAGACAGCGTACCGATGTGTCGGATAGTAGCGCGCTTTACCGTTGCGCTAACTGTAGACTGGGGTTTCGTTGGCCGCGACCAGAGAAAAGCCGGCTTGATGCTGGTTATGTCGACGGAGACGGTTTCACCTGGACTAGAGCCCCAGCCTATCGGCCGGACTGGGTAATTGCTCGCAACTGGTTAGCAGCTCGACTCCGACCATCGAGTAAGATGCTCGATGTAGGGTGTTTCGATGGCGGCTTTCTCAAGCCGTATCTAGGTGTTCATGATTGCCTCGGAATAGAGATACATCCGGAAGCCGGTCAACGGGCGTCACGGTTAGGGATTGAGCTGATCGGAAAGGATTTCTCGTCAATCAAAGGATCGTTCGATGTGATCACGGCGTTTGATGTGCTGGAGCATGTCGAACAACCACGACGATTCGTAGAGAACTGTTTGAACGCTTGTGCGCCGGGCGGTGGGGTGATCATATCAACCGGGAATCTGGACGCATGGTCCTTTCGATTCATGGGTAGTCGCTACTGGTATTGCACCATAGCAGAACATATTTCCTTCGTAAGCCCGGTATGGTTTTCGAGGATCCAGGAAGAAATTGAGTTCGATATTGCCCGAGAGAGCTTCTTCGCTCATGAGAGCGTTGCGTGGGCCAAGCGACTAGAGGAAGTGGTCGGAAATCTGTTGTACAAATCATTTCCTTGGGGTGTAAAAACACTCCGGAAGCTAGGCGCGGGAGGCAAAAACGTTCTGGCGCATCCTGAGCTCGCCGAACATCCACCGTATTGGGGTAGTGCCTGCGACCATTTCATGGTTTTACTGGTCAAGCGATAAGCATGCCACTATCGCGAAACGCGATTTCGAATGTTGTACAGATGCTGTTCGGGGCGATCGTGGTGTTCGTACTGTACATCTATATCAACAATCAGTTGGGCGTCGAACAATTGGGCGTATGGTCTGTTGTGCTCGCTACGACTTCAGCAACAAGACTCGCCGACTTGGGTCTGGGGGGAAGTGTTACCCGGTTCATCGCTCGCGAACTGGCGCGTGACGAAACGGAACGTGCGCGGGAGATCATCGACACGGCGGCAATTACACTGATAGTAGCAACGGGAGTCCTGTTACCGCTACTTTATCCGATGATGGTGAATGTTCTGGATCTCGTTTTCTTCGGTGAACATCTTGGGATTGCGAGAGAATTATTACCCTATGCATTCGTGTCGTTGTGGCTGAACATATTGGCTGCCGTGTACCAGGGGGGCCTGGATGGTTGTCAGCGTATGGATCTACGCGCCGCAATAGTATCGTGCGGACAAGTACTTCTATTGGTGTTGGCATTTGTGCTGGTGCCGAGATACGGACTCGTCGGGCTCGGTGTCGCGCAGGTTGCCAATGGTGTCGTTCTCCTTGTAGCTGGAACGCTAACGTTGACACGGATCGTTCCCACGCTGTCGAGCATACCGCGTCGTTGGCGGGCTCGAACCCTGAGAGAAATGCTTGGATATGGGGTGAACCTTCAGGCGACGTCGATACTGATGATTCTGTTCGACCCCATGGCCAAACTGCTCATGGCACGATACGGCGGTGCGGCCGCGGCTGGGATCTTCGAGGTTGCGAATCAGGTTGTTCTTAGAGTGCGGGGCATGATTGTCGCTGCTAATCAAGCAATAATTCCCCGTGTAGCGTACTTGACAGAAACGCAGCCGGAACTGTTGGCGACGTTTTACAAAAGAAATGTAAGTTTATTGGTGTTGGCGACACTGCCATTGTTTGCTCTCGTGTTTGCGTGGGGCGCCGGATTGTGTTCACTTTTAATCGGTAGCCATGAACGAGAGTTCGTAACAGTACTGGGAATGCTTACCTTGGGGTGGGCGGCGAACACTTTCGCGGGTCCGGCCTTTTTTACAAATATGGGCAGAGGGTGCGTGGGTTGGAACGTTCTGGCGAGTGCCACGATGAGCGTTCTCAGTGGAGTCCTTGGGTGGCTGCTGGGCATTCGTTATGGAATGTACGGCGTTACGGTCGCGTATGTAACTGGATTGATCGGTGGGAGTACGTTGCTGATCGTGGCGTATCAGCGTCGCAGCGGACTTGCCTGGCGAGAAAGCGTGTCGCCTGAGCATCGCGGAATAGTGGGCGCTTTCCTCACGGTGGTGGCAATTGGGTGGGCGTGGCCTCTACATCCGGGCGCTGAAGACGTAATTCAGACTGCCGTTAGGATGGTGGTACCGGCGGTCATCATGGGATGGGCAGTTTGGGTCCACCCGTTGCGTCACGAGTGCCGCAACTGGCTCGTGAACACCAGAGAGATTAGCCAATGCAGTTGATTATGGAAGGTACTGCGCGATTGCTGGAAGGTATCTTCAGGGTAGCGGTGCACGTTGGTCGGATCTTGCGACTGGGTTTCGTAAGGCGATTGGTGAGAAATGCATGGTGGAAGGCGCGCCTGCAGGCTATGGGAGACGAATCCACAATCTACCCGTTCGTCATGATCCATGAGCCAGAACACGTTCGTATCGGGGCGAGGTGCGCAATCGCCGAGTTCGTACATATTTGGGGAAGCGGCGGTATTACTATAGGTAACGATGTGCTGATTGCCAGTCACGCAGCGATTACTTCGGTCACCCATGATCCGAAGGCACGTTGTTTCCGAGAAACCACGGTTCGCAAGGCTGTAGAGATTGGCGACAACGTGTGGATCGGGGCGGGTGCGATCATTCTTCCGGGTATCAGTATCGGCATGGGTAGCATTATCGGTGCGGGGGCAGTAGTGACAAAGAGCGTCCCTCCTGGAACATTGATCGTCGGCGTCCCCGGCAAGGCCAATACTGAACACTTGCCTGTCGGGAAAGATCTACATAAAGGAATATGGGTTCGGCGGTCGACGCAACACTAGTTGCCTACAGCTTTCGCCGGCACGGGGAAAGCACGGTAGGGTATCAAGGATTCGCAGAACGTGGAGTCCCGATATCTCCTTGCCGCATCATATGAACGTCAATATAGAATTGGTCCCGGTAGTCGTCCGGGGCGCGGTATCGAGTACGGAAACGAGCGAGAAAAAAGTCTGAAATGCGGATCCTTCATGTCATTTCTACATTGGCTCCGTCGTCCGGCGGTCCGACCCAGGTGCTTAAAGGCCTTGTGGGTGCCCAGGCCTCGATCGGTCACGAGGTTACGATTTGCACGACTAACCGCGGGAGTACTGTCGAGGAACGCCTTTCTGACGATTACTTTAGAAATTTTTCTCGCGATGATTCCATCGTTCGGGTGTTTCCGGCCTTGCCGGGAATGCTGTTGCTCTCACCACGGATGGCCCGCTGGTTGAGCAAATCGCTTCGATCTTTTGATATCGTCCATATCCACAGCCTCTATCGCTTTCCGCAAACCTGCGCCGCGTGGCTGGCACGGCGTCAGGGCATGCCCTATGTCATTAGTCCTCACGGTGCGTTGGATCCGTATCTCTACGTTCGAAGTACGACGGGTAACCTTAAACTGAAGCGCTTGTACGAACGCTGGTTCGATTTGCCCAATCTCCACGCCGCAGACGCGATTCACTACACGGCAGAAGATGAGCGAGACCGTGCAACCTTTTTGAAACTTGAATCACCTTCTTTCGTTGTGCCCAATGGCATTGACTGGCAGCAGTATCACGAGTTGCCGAAGTACGGTGCCTTTCGGGCAGACTGGCGCCTGGGCGACCGGCCGATCATTCTGTTTTTGGGTCGGCTGCATTTCAAGAAAGGCCTCGATCTGTTGGTTTCGGCGTTCGGTAAGCTACGGCGCAACCTTCCGAGTGCACAACTTGTGATTGTCGGTCCGGAGAATGACGGTTACGGAACAAAGGTGCGGCAATGGGTAAAGGATCGTGAGCTCGAGAGTTCAGTACATTTTCTCGGGCCGCTTTATGACGACAATGTCGTGCGCGCCTATGTCGATGCGGACCTGTTCGTGCTCCCGTCCTACACCGAAAACTTCGGACTGACTGTCATCGAGGCGCTAGCCTGTGGTCTTCCAGTGGTGATTTCCGATCAGGTGAATATCCATAGAGAAGTGACAACTGCCGGCGCCGGTCTGGTGACGCGCTGCGATGCCGATGAGATAGCGTGCGCATTGGAGGAACTGCTGCTTGATCCGTCGCGACGTCGGGAGATGGGGGTGGATGGCCGATGTTTGGTGCGGACAAATTACACTTGGCCTACTGTCGAGGGCGCGCTGACGCGTGAGTATGAAGCGGTCATAGAACGGCACACCAATCTCTCCGCGGGAGGAAACCGAGCCAGGTGTCAGGGTATTGCCAACTGATTATTCAGACGTCGCGGCGTCTTTGCCTTTTCGGGTGATATCAACCTGATTGCCAGGTTTGTTTCGCTGGCTTGGAAGCTGGCCGAGATACTGGCGGTACCACTTTGGCGACGGGCCGTAATTCGTTATCGTGTGGCTGCCGGCGTAGAGCACGCGTCGGTGTTGCGAATCCTTGGCGATATCCGGATGGTTGTGGACGTTGGTGCCAACCGGGGACAATTTGCCCTGGCCGCACGACAATGCTTCCCGAAAGCCCGTATCGTCTCATTTGAACCGCTGGTTGGACCTTCGGATCGATTCCAGCGAGTCTTTGTCCGGGACGGACAAGTGGTGCTACATTCGGTTGCCGTCGGACCGGAGCGCAAGAAGGTCGCGATACATATTTCGGCCAAGGACGATTCCTCGTCGCTCTTGCCGATCACGCCTATACAGACGGCGTTTTTCCCGGGGACGCAGGAGGTGGAGGTTGCTACGGTTCAAGTGGCCCCGTTGCCGACATATCTGTCTGATAGCGAGATTTACTCACCGGCCTTGCTCAAGTTAGATGTTCAGGGATATGAACTCCTCGCGCTGAAAGGGTGTGAGTCGTTGTTGGAATGTTTCGAGTTTATTTACGCGGAATGCTCATTCGTAGAGCTCTACTCTGGACAAGCGCTAGCCGACGAAGTCGTGGCGTGGCTGCAGGAGAGATCGTTTCGTTTGCGTGGGGTCTACAACCTCGTTTATGACCGGACGGGTCGAGCGGTGCAAGGAGATTTTCTTTTTGAGCGGGGGTAGATTCGGTATGGTGCCACGTAACGAGTTGTCACAGGAGCGACTGGGATGCGGATAGTCGTAGTCGGCCTTAACTTTGCCCCCGAACCCACCTCCACCGGGCGCTATACTGGGGAATTGGCGGAGTGGCTGGGTCGTGCGGGTCACTCGGTCAAGGTCGTGACTGCGCCGCCGTATTACCCGGCGTGGAAGGTTTTCGAAGGCTATCGGCGGTGGTGGTACCAGTCGGAGGTCTTTTCGTTGCCCGGAACGACGCTCGACGTGGTCCGCTGTCCGATCTACGTTCCTTCCCGGGCGAGCGCGGTACGGCGTGTGTTACATCTGCTCAGTTTCGCCGCGAGCAGCGCGCCGGTCGCCATGACCGCTCGGCGTTGGCGACCGGATGTTGTGTTCGCCGTAGCACCCACGTTGTTCGCGCTGCCGGCCGTCTGGGCCGGTGGGCGTATGGCCGGTTGTCCTTTGTGGTTGCATGTGCAGGACTTCGAAGTCGGTGCGGCTCGAGGGGCGGGTATATTGAACGATAACCCGATGCTCAAGATTGCCGATCGCTGGGAACGATGGTGCCTTCGGCGGTGCGATCGCGTCTCGACGATCTCCGCTCCGATGATCGATTCCCTGCAGTCCAAGGGCGTGCCCGAGACGCGGCGCGTATTCCTGCCGAACTGGGCGGATACGGAGCACGTCTTTCCTGTCGAGGGCGCTAGTTCCTTTCGAAAGGAATTGGATTTTGCGGCAGAACAGAAGGTGGCGCTGTACGCGGGCAACATGGGAGAGAAGCAGGGCCTGGAGTTGCTGCTCGACGGTGCGCGCCGAATGTCCGCAGAGGCTGACGTGGTCTTCGTGTTGGCGGGCGACGGGGCCGCCCGGCGTCGCCTGGAGGCGAAAAGCCGGGGTATGCAAAATGTGAAGTGGTTGCCCGTGCAGCCTTCGGAACGGTTGAACGACTTGCTGAACTTGGCCGATGTGCATCTCCTGCCTCAGCGCGCCGACGTCGCCGACCTGGTGATGCCGTCGAAACTCACCAACATGCTCGCCAGTGCCCGTCCGGTCGTCGCGACCGCCGCCAAGGGAATGGCGATTCATGACGTCGTGGCCGGACACGAGGCGGGCCTGGTTGCGGAGCCGGGCGATGTCGATGGTTTCGTGGCAGCGATCAGGCGGCTCATGACCGACTCGGAGGCAAGAGATCGAATGGGGCGCAACGGCAGGGCCTATGCGGAGCGGTACCTGACCAGGAACCGGATACTGGCGCAGTTTGAAATGGACTTGCACGAGTGCGTGCGGGAGTATAGATCAAACAGGACGGTGCAGCGTTCCGACGATACCATTCATGCCGCGCCGCCCAAGAAATGACGCCGGTACCGTGACAGCACCAAGATAGACCGAGAATGACAAAGACAGCATTGATAACCGGCGTCACCGGCCAGGATGGTGCCTACCTGGCGGAGTTCCTTCTGCAGAAGGGCTACGTGGTCCACGGCCTCAAGCGGCGAGCGTCGCTGTTCAACACCGACCGCATCGATCACCTGTACCAGGATCCGCATGACCCCGATCAACGGTTCATCCTTCACTACGGGGATTTGACCGACTCCTCCAGCCTGGTGCGGGTGATCCAGCAGGTGCAGCCGGACGAGATCTATAACCTCGCCGCGCAGAGTCACGTGGCGGTGTCGTTCGAGGAACCGGAGTACACGGCGAATTCCGACGCGCTGGGAACGCTGCGGATCCTGGAGGCGATCCGCATTCTCGGGCTGGAGAAGAAGACGCGGTTCTACCAGGCGTCGACGTCGGAGCTGTTCGGCAAAGTGGCGGAGACGCCGCAGCGCGAGACGACGCCGTTTCATCCGCGTTCGCCCTACGGGGTCGCCAAGCTGTATGCCTACTGGATCACCGTGAACTACCGCGAGGCGTACGGCATGTACGCATGCAACGGCATCCTGTTCAACCACGAGTCGCCGGTGCGCGGCGAAACGTTCGTCACCCGCAAGGTCACGCGGGCGCTGGCGCGAATATCCCTCGGTCTGCAGAACTGCCTGTACCTGGGCAATCTCGACGCGAAGCGGGACTGGGGTCATGCGCGGGACTACGTCGAGATGATGTGGCTGATGCTGCAGCAGGACGAGCCCGAGGATTTCGTCATCGCCACCGGCCAGCAGTACTCGGTGCGGGCGTTTGTCGAGGCGGCGGCGGAGGAGCTGGGCATGGGGATTCGCTGGGAAGGCGAGGGGGCCGGCGAGGTCGGTGTCGTCGCGTCGAGCGCGGGCGAGGCGGGGCCGGCGGCGGGGAACGTCATCGTGCGCATCGATCCGCGCTACTTTCGCCCGGCCGAGGTCGATACGCTGCTGGGTGATGCCACGAAAGCTCGAGAGCAGCTTGGGTGGTCGCCGAAGACGTCTTTCGCCGAACTCGTTCGCGAAATGGTGGGCGCGGACCTGGACCTGGCCCGTCGGGACGATCTCGTGCGCAAGCGGGGATTCACCGTGTTCAATCGCCACGAATGAGCGCGCAAGGCATGGACAGGCAGGCACCGGTGTTCGTCGCCGGTCACCGCGGCATGGTCGGCTCGGCAATCGTTCGCGCGCTGGAGCGCGCCGGGCACGAGCACATACTGACCGCGCCGCGCGCCTCGCTGGACCTGCTGGACCAGGCGGCGGTGCGGCATTGGTTCGAGGTGAACAAGCCGCGCTACGTGTTCCTGGCGGCCGCGCGGGTGGGCGGGATTCACGCGAACGACACGCTGCCCGCGGACTTCATCTACCAGAACCTCGTCATCGAGACGAACGTGATCGAGGCCGCCTGGCGCGCCGGCGTGGAACGGCTGCTGTTCCTCGGCAGTTCCTGCATCTATCCCCGCATGGCGACACAGCCGATGTCCGAGGAGGCGCTGCTGACGGGCGCGCTCGAGCCCACCAACGAGCCCTACGCCGTGGCGAAGATTGCCGGCGTGAAGTTGTGCGAGTCCTTCAACCGGCAGCACGGCACGGACTTTCGTTCGGTGATGCCCACCAATCTCTACGGCCCCGGCGACAATTTCGATCTCGAGGGCAGCCACGTGATCCCGGCGTTGCTGCGCAAGTTCCACGAGGCCAGGTGCGGTAACGCGCCGAGCGTGGCGGTGTGGGGAAGCGGGAAACCGCGCCGTGAGTTCCTGCACGTCGACGACGCCGCCGAAGCGTGCCGGTTCGTCATGGCTCTCGGGCCGGCGACGTACCGGGCGCATACCACGCCGATGTGCTCGCACCTCAACGTCGGCTGCGGCACGGACGTGACCATCGCCGAGCTCGCGAGGACGATAGGAGACGTCGTGGGCTACGAGGGCGAGATTCGCTTCGATGCGAACAAGCCGGACGGCGCGCCGCGCAAGCTGCTGGACGTGAGCCGTCTCAAGGCCATGGGATGGCAGGCGCGCATCGGGCTCGAGGAAGGCCTGCGGGAAGTCTACGAATGGTACCGGGCGTCGGAGGGCGGCCGATGATCGCGGCCGGCCTTCGAATCGCGCCGGGCGTGCACGTTCGGTGCAGATCGGTCATCTGCGACGCGATATATTTTTTGCCTGAAGAAAATCATAACTAATTGATTTTTAAGAAGTTTAGTGAAGCAGGGCCGACGCCCCCATGATGCGTCCGGCGGTGCGCGAAGCCGCGTCGCCGCGCCCACCGCCGGTTCGTTCACGCGCTCACCGGTGTCGCATCCTCGTCTTGAGCGCGTCGCTGCGTTTCTGGCATCTTCCCCCACGGCTATTCGGGCCGTATTCACGGCGTGCCGCAGGCAACGCCGGTTCATTCCGAACACCTTATCGAACCTTATCGAATAGAGGGCGCCCTCCATGGCGACATTTCCGCAAAGCGCACGCGTCGTGATCATCGGCCAGGGCGGTATCGTCGGCGCCAGCGTGGCGCACCACCTGATCGAGAAGGGCTGGGACGATATCGTCGGCATCGACAAGTCGTCCGTGCCCACGGACGTCGGCTCCACCGCCCACGCTTCCGATTTCTGCTACGCCACGTCCCACGATCACATGTCGTGCTACACGACCCTGTACAGCATCGACTTCTACGAGAAGATGGGTCACTACGCCAAGGTCGGCGGCCTGGAGGTGGCGCGCAAGGGCGACGACGAGCGCATGGAGGAACTCAAGCGCAAGGTCGGCTCCGGCAAGGCGTTCGGCACCAACGCCTGCCTGATCAGCGCGAAGGAGGCCAAGGAGAAGTTCCCGCTGCTCGAGGAGGACGTGATCCAGGGCGCGCTGTGGGATCCCGACGCGGGGCTGGTCATTCCGCGTTCGCAGACGGTGGTCGGCAAGCTGGTGGAGCAGGCCGAGCAAAGCGGCAAGCTCAAGGTGTTCGCCAATACGCCCGCCACGGGCCTCGTCATCCGCGACGGCCGTATCGAGGGCGTGCAGACGCCGCGCGGCACCATCGAGACCTCGACGGTCGTGGTGTGCGCCGGTCTGTGGGGACGGCTCATCGCCGAGATGGCGGGCGAGGACCTGCCCATCATGCCGGTCGACCATCCGCTGACGTTTTTCGGGCCCTACGATGAATTCGCCGGCACCGGCAAGGAGATTGGCTGGCCGCTGCTGCGCGACCAGGGCAACTCCGCCTACCTGCGCGACACCGGCGACCCCAGGACCGCCGAGGGCGGCCAGATCGAGTGGGGTTACTACGAGGAGAAGGCGCCGCGCCTGGTGCATCCCCGCGACCTGCTGGAGAAGGCCGAGGCGCGCCTGTCGCCGTCCCAGCGCGACCTGGAGATGGAGCAGGTAATGGAGCCGCTGGAGCGCGCCATGGAGCTTACGCCGATCCTCGGCGAGCTCGGCTGGGACGAGAAGCGCTCCTTCAACGGCTTGCTCCAGGTGACCGCCGACGGCGGCCCCTCCATCGGCGAGTCGCCGGACGTTCGGGGCCTGTGGTACTGCGAATCCGTATGGGTGAAGGACGGCCCCGGCACCGGCAAGGTGCTCGCCGACCTGATGACCGACGGGCGCACCGAGCTCGATACCCACGGCATCGACATCGCCCGTTACTACCCGATCCAGAAGACGCCGACCTACATCCACGACCGCTGCTTCGAGACTGCCTTCAAGATCTACAACCCGCCGGTGCATCCGCGCGAGCCCTACACCAAGGGCCGCGACCTGCGGCGCGGCCCGTTCTGGCCGCGCGAGAAGGAGCTGGGCGGTTACTTCATGGAGGCGGCCGGCTGGGAGCGCGCCCACGGCTACGCCCACAACGAACCCCTGCTCGAGAAGTACGCCGACCGCGTGCCGGAGCGCAGGAACGAGTGGGACGCGCGGCATTTCTGGCGCGTGTCCAACGCCGAGCAGCTCGCCATGAGCGAGGGCGCGGGCATGGTGAACCTGTCGCACTTCGCCATCTACGACGTTTCCGGGCCCGATGCCGAGGCGCTCATGGAGTACGTCTCGGTGGCCAAGGTCGGCGCCGACACGCCGCTCGGCAAGGGCGTGTACACCCACTTCCTCGACGAGGTCGGCGGCATTCGCGCGGACCTCACCGTCATTCGCCTCGAGCCCGATCGCTTCCGCGTCGTGTGCGGCGGCGACACCGGCCACCGCGACTACGTGTGGATGAAGCGCATGGCCGAGGACAGGGGCCTGAAGGTGTGTTTCGACGACCGCGCCGACGACATTGCCACGCTCGGCCTGTGGGGGCCGAACGCGCGCGCCATCCTGCAGAAGGTGGCGGACGACCCGGACGCGCTCACCCACGAGAACTTTCCCTTCGCCACCACCCGGCACATCCGCGTGCGCGGCATCCCGGTGTGGGCGTTTCGCATCTCCTACGTCGGCGAGCAGGGCTGGGAGCTGTACCTGCCGTTCAGCTACGGGCTCACGTTGTGGGACATCCTGTTCGAGCAGGGTGTGACGCCGGTCGGCATCGAGACCTACGCCAACAGCCGGCGCATGGAAAAGAGCCTCAGGCTGCAAAACGCCGACCTGCTCACCGAGTACAACCTGTACGAGGCGGGACTGGCGAAGCCGAGGGTCAAGCCGATGGACTTTCACGGCAAGGCGGCCTACGTTGCCCAGCGCGAGCGCGAACGGCAGGACGCCTACCTGTGCACCATGACCATGGTCGAGAACGTGGATTCGAACGGCGTCGCGCGCTACCCGGTCGGTACCTGGCCGATTCTCGACCCCGACACCGGCGACGTGCTGGTGGACGCGGTGGGCCGGCGCTCCTACGTGTCCAGCATCGCCTACGGTCCGACCATCGGCAAGAACATCGCCCTGGGCTACCTGCCCCGCGACTATGCCGAGGAAGGCCGCGTGCTGACCATGGAATACTTCCACGAGCACTACCCGCTCAAGGTCGAGGCGGTGGGCTACAGGGCGCTGTACGACCCGAACAACGAGCGGTTGAAGTCCTAGCCGCCAACGCGGATAGCCGGGCGCCTCGTTGCGGTGCCCGGCAAGGCCGGAAGTCGTATCCGGCCGGTCTTTGCCGGTCGGGAATCCTCCCCGCTCGCGTTCGCGAGCGCCCGGCAGGTCGTCGTGCCGGTCACCGATGCCGCCGTCGCGTACCAACGGCGCTCGCGCTGCAATCTGGAGCCGCCCGGAACCTTCTTCGGCGGCGTGACCCTGGTGCGTCGTTGTCGAACCCGGCGTGGGACCCGCGATTGATCTGAATTGTACTCGCGCGCCCGGGTGGTCGATCCAATTTCCTCGGCAACGCTTGAAAGATCGATCGTTAACGTACACAATCCCTGCCCGTTGTACGGACTCCGACAATCAGGCGAACAGCGGATAACCGTGTTCTTCGGCACTTGCTTTCGAGGTTTGGGGGGAAGTCGGCGGAGGGAATCCTCTCGACGGCCGGATTGAAAATTAACAACAATCGGTAGGGGAACCATGAAACCTGAAGACAAGTGCGCCCGTGGTGCGAGCGCGAGCGAATCCGAAACGCCTGAATTATCCGTCCCGTTGCATCGACGCCGTTTGCTCAAGGCGCTGGCCATAGGCGGCGCGGCGGCAATGCCCGTCGAGAAATGGTCCCGACCCGTCGTCGAATCGGTGGTGCTGCCGGCCCATGCCCAGACGACGGACGATGACGAAGAACCTCGCGTTGCCGAGCCGGGATGTTCGGTTTTCAATTCTGATGACAGTTTCGTCGTGCCGGAAGGTATTACCGAGATCCAGGTGGAACTCGAAGGCGGCGCCGGCGACGATGGCGACGGGTTTGCCGGCCACGACGGCGGTTCAGGCGGAGACGGCGCCTCGGTCACGGCGACAATCGCGGTATCGCCGGGTGAGATCCTCGGCATCTCGTTTGTCGCGGGTGGCGCCGGAGGGACGAATGCCGGAGATTCCCTTGCTGGAGCGGGCGGCGCGGGCGGCGCGACCGCCGCGATCGATCGGGGCGGCTCGTACCTGGTCTGGGCCGGTGGCGGTGGCGGCGGTGGCGGCGCCTACGATCGTGACGCCGGCGATGGGTCGGGTGGCGACGGTGGCGACGCGGGTAGCGGCGGTTCCGCGAGTGCCGATGGCGACGCCGGCGGCACCTACCCGGGCGGTGGCGGCCAGAACAGCCAGGATCCGGCCAGCGCGGACGGCGACGACGGCACCTCCAACGGTACCTTCGTGACGGCCGGCGGCGGCGCGGCCGGCGCGGACGGTGCATCGCCCTCCGGTGCCAACGGCGGCGGCGGCGGTGGTGGCGCCGGCGGTGAAAGCGGTTCTTCCGGGGGCGACGTCACGGGCTTCTCTGCTTCCGGCAGTAGCACAGGCGGTGCGGCGGTCTTGATCTGTTGGGGCGGGGCGAGCCTCTGACCGATTCGTTCGGGCGGCTCGGCGCGCGCCGTGTGGGCAGCGCCATCCGCGCGCGAACCTGCCGCGTTACCCTGCTGATGAGCATATCGGGATGACGGGCGCACGGCGTATCTTCGTTTCGACGGGGATCCGCCGGTTGCGCCGTGAGGCCACGTCCGGTACCCGTTGTACGACCGGGACGACGCGCGGCTGAGATCCCGGGCCGAAAGGAGGCGGGCGGGCGTTACTCGGGCAGCCCGGCCGCGCGCAGCGCGCCGAGATAATGTTCCAGGTCCTCGGGCCGGCGGTAGTTGGATTCGCGTCTTACCGCCTCGAGCGTGATGTTCGGGTCCACCAACAGTGCTTCCTGGACGGCCCACTCGGCATCGTCCTGCTGACCGAGGGCGGCGTACACCGCGGCGAGGGACAACTGGCCGAGCGGGAACGCGGGATTTCGACTGACGCTTTCCTCGAGTACCGCCTTCGCCTCATCGTAGCGATTCATCAGGAACAGGATGCGCCCCTCGACGGATAGCAGGATGTAGGAGTACTGCGGGTCGATCTCCTTGGCGCGCCGGATGGCCCGCAGCGCGTCGTCGAGGTCGCCCGCGAAACTCTGCACGAAGGCCAGGATCGCGTAGCCGTCGCCGTAGTTCGGATGCACCTCGACGGTGCGCCTCGCCGCTTCCACCGCCGCGTCGTGGCTTCGCTGGGCGAGGTACAGCAGGCTGCGGGTGGAGTAGACCTGCGGCAGGCTCGGATCGAGTTCGAAGGCCTTCTCCGCGTACTTGAGTCCCTCCGCGATCGCGTACTCCCGGTCCCTGACGAGGTTGATGTTGATGTCCGATGCGTAGGTGAGAGCGACGTTCGCGTAGGCCCGGGCATAGTCCGGGTCCAGTTCGGCGGCTTTCGTGAACAGCGCCCGCGCCTCGCGGATGTCCTCGGGCGTGAAGCGCTGGTAGTGCTGCAATCCGCGCAGCAGCGTGTCGTAGGCCTGCGGGTTGGTGGTTTCGACGGACTCCAGCCGCTCCCGCTCGGCGCTGGTCAGGTTGACCGAGAGCGCTTCCACGATGCGCTTGTTCACGTCGTCCTGCAGCCTGAACACGTCCGACATCCCGCCGTCGAAGCGGTCGGCCCAGACGTGTCCCCCGGATGTCGCGTCGATCAACTGGGCGTTGATGCGGACCTGGTCTCCAACGCGCCGGACACTGCCCTCCAGCACGTAGCGAACCCCCAGGGCGTCGGCGACCGTGCGCACGTCGACGGACTGTCCCTTGAAGGCGAAGCTCGAGTTGCGCGCAACCACGAACAGGCCCGAGATTCGCGACAGGTCGGTGGTCAGGTCCTCGGTAATGCCGTCGGCGAAGTATTCCTGCTCGGGGTCGCCGCCGAGGTTGTCGAAGGGCAGGACGGCGATGGACGGGCGCTCGTCGGGCGCGTCGATCGATTGCGCGTCAACGGTTGTCGCGGGATCTCTATCGGGCAGGAACCATAGCGCCGCGATGCCGGCCGCGGCAACAACGATGACGCCCGCCACGATCGATGGCAACGGGAGTCGGCGCCCGTGCCGGCTCGCCGGTCGTTCGGCCGGGCCCGGGATGGCATCGCCGTCGCGTGTCCCGACGGCATAGACGGGCACCGGGTCGTCGAACCCCTTGAGCGTCGGTTCGCCCAGGCGTTCGTACGCCAGCGGCAGACGCCTCGGCAACGCCTCGTGGATGGCGCCCGTGACGTTGACACCCCCGGGGGCGCAGAGCTGCTCGATCCGTTGTGCCAGAACCACGCCGGAACCGGTGACCGTGCGGTCCGCGATCACGACCTCGCCGAGGGCGATGCCCACGCGGACCTCGGGCCTGATGTCTCCATCGAGGGTTCGATTGAATTCGGCGCTGGCGTGTTGGAACGCCAGCGCGGCGCACACCGCGTCGGACGCGCGGGAGAACTCGGCGACCAATGCATCGCCGCGCACCTCGTGGGCGATGCCGCCGTAGGCGGCGACGTGCTCCGCGAGACGCCCCAGCGTTTCGGTGATGCGACGATGGGCCAGACGTTCGTCGCGCTGCACCAGGGCCGTGGAACCCGCCACGTCGGCGTGGAGAATGACCGCCAGGGTGCTTGCCGGGTCGTTCGCGCGTGGTTGCATTCCCCCTCCCGCTGCGATGGACCGCATTGGCCAACGTCGTATGCTGATTCGCGCCGGGTTGCGACGTCCGCGTGTTGATCACCCGGGCGCTGGCGGCTGATGCCTTGTCCGCGCCATTCTACACCCATCCCGAAAAGCCGCCGGCCCGGGGTGCGCCTGCCATACCAGCGTCGGGGCATGTCCCGGCGGGTATCGACCCCGCGCCGCATCCCCGGTGCTGAAACGGGTGTCGTCACGTCGTCCGAAAGAGGCAACCGGGGACACCGTTCCGTCCGTTGGACCGGTACGCGACTCCCGCGGTCATTGACCCCAAAAACGGTGTTTGCTCTCCTATAGTGCACTATACGATGTGCCTTCTCCAGCCTCGCGACGGACGGTGCCGGCACCAGGTTGCGGGTTTATTTGCAACCTCCTGATTGCCGTTCTCCGCCCTGGCCCAACGATCCGGAACCATCGGATCTCGCGCCAGGCAGCAAGAACTCCGGCACGGAGCCGGTGAATCCGGCGCAGGATCCGTTGTTGAATTCGGTCGGCGTCGGGCGCCGGGGACGCGTCGTGGACCTCCGGCAACGCTTGAAACTATTTCCTTTAATGTACACAATTATTCCCGGTCGCACGGACTCCGACAGCCAGGCGAACAACGGACGGCCGAGTCCATCGGCACTTGCTTCCGAGGTTGGGGGGTAGTCGACGGAGGGAATCCGCACGGCGACCAGGCTCAATACTCACAATGTTCGGTAGGGGAAAGATGAAACCAGAAGATCAGCACACCCGCGGTATGGATGAATCCGACTGCGAGACGCCTGAATTATCGGTACCACTGCATCGTCGCCGTTTGCTCAAGGCGCTGGCCATTGGCGGCGCGGCGGCAATGCCCGTCGAGAAGTGGACTCGACCCGTTGTCGAATCGGTGGTGCTGCCGGCCCATGCCCAGACGACGGACGATGACGAAGAACCTCGCGTTGCCGAGCCCGGATGTTTGGTTTTCACTTCTGATGACAGTTTCGTCGTGCCGGAAGGTATTACCGAGATCGAGGTGCAACTGGAAGGCGGCGGCGGCGAGGATGGCGCCGGGTTCTTGGGACACCCCGGCGGTTCGGGCGGAGACGGCGCCCTTGTCACGGCGACAATCGCGGTATCGCCGGGTGAGATACTCGGCATCTCGTTTGTCGCGGGTGGCGCCGGCGGGACGAATGCGGGCGATACGCTTGCGGGCGCCGGCGGCGCGGGCGGCGAGACCGCCGCGATCGATCGGGGCGGCTCGTACCTGGTCTGGGCCGGCGGCGGTGGCGGCGGTGGCGGCGCCTACGATCGTGACGCCGGCGATGGGTCGGGAGGTGACGGTGGCGACGCGGGTAGCGGCGGTTCCGCGAGTGCCGATGGCGACGCCGGCGGCACCTATCCGGGCGGTGGCGGCCAAAACAGCCAGGCGCCGGCCAGCGCGGACGGCGAAGACGGCACCGACAACGGCACCTTCGTGGCTGCCGGCGGCGGCGCGGCCGGCTCGGACGGTGCGTCGCCCGCCGGTGCCGACGGCGGCGGCGGCGGTGGTGGTGCCGGCGGCGACAGCGGTTCCGCTGGCGTCTCGGATTTCCAGGATTTGGGCGCGATTAATTCCAGTTCCGCGAGGATTCAGATCTGCTGGGGCGAGGGCGGCGCGCCGAGTCCGGAGTAAGCAAGTAATGCGGGCGGTTCGGCGCGCGCGCTGCATAGGCCGCGCCGTCAGGCCACGTCCGGCACCAGCGGGAGTTCGTCAAGCAGGTCGCCGAATCCCGTTTCGGGTACCACCACCGTCCCGATGCCGAGCGGATAACGCGCCCGCGCCGAGTCCGTGATGGCGAACGCGCCCGGCAGGTGCTCGAGCCGCGCCCACAAACGGTGTACCTCGATCTCGTCGTTGCGCGCGCTCGGCAGAATGTCGTGCAGGGCGATGATGCCGCCCGCGCGCACCAGCGGCGCGTAGAGCCGGAAGTTGGTGGCGACACCCTCGAAGCGGTGATCGGCGTCGATGAACAGGAAGTCGAGCGGCTCGCCATTCATCAGTTCTCTCACGCGGCCGGGCAGGGCGGGGTCGCGCGAACTTTGTCGTACCAGGTGCAGCGCCTGGTGAGGCCGCGCAAAGGACTGGTACAGGGGCACGCGGCAGGCGCGATAGCCGCCGCCGAACTTTCCGCCCGGCAGGTCGATACTGACCACCACGGCGTCGTCCGTCGCCGCCTGCAGCCACAGGTAGAGCGTGCCGCCGCGCGCCGTGCCGATCTCCAGGATTCGCCGCGGCCGGCGCTCGAGCACGTGCTCGTAGAGTGTAAAGATTTCCTTCGCGTGCTGGTACGGCTTGAGCCACTTGCAGTGGCCGTAGCCCTCGAAGCACGCCGGTACCGCGAAGCGTGCGCGCGGATCGGGCAGGCGTGATTCCATCTTCTTGAGCCGAGCGATCGATGCCCGGCAGTGGCGCTTCTCCAGCAGCGTGTAGACGGAATTCTTCAGCGCCCTGGGCATGGCGATTCCTCCCCGTTCGCGACGTCGATAGTGGATATCCTGGCGGCGGGCGTGTCAACGGGCGCCCCGCGAAGGGGCGAGCGACCATTGGACGCGTGTCCGCGCGTCCCGTAGCAGGCCCCGCCGGCAGCGCGGTTGCCGTCCTCGGAAGCGCACGAGTACTGTGAGTAGCGGCTGGAACGGGGCAGGTGGTCCGGGAACATGGCAAGTCGCCGGGATCTCGATTCTCGGTACCGCTGGCATCTTGCTCGAACGTTTCATTGGATTGCGTACTGCTTGTATTCAGTTTGCGTGGTTCGGCATTGCCTCGATCGCTGCGTTGCAGTGCAGGGATTGTCCACGAACGTATCGAAACGAGAAACGTCGGTATTGTCCTCACTTGGGATTCGCTACGACGTCGGCGCGCGGCTTGCCGGGGTAGCGTAAAAACGAGAAAATGGATCGACAGGGAAAACGTCGACATGCGTCGGTCGATGGACGAACGCGTAGATCTTCGCGTCTTCGTTATTCGATCCTCGGCAACAACAATCTGAACAGCCATCCTTAAGGTCAAGTGTTTCTCCGTTCGGCGCCCTGCTCTTGTACCTGGAGAGAAGATGATGCGATTCGTGCGCGCGACCCAACGGGTCATCCTGTCTTGTTCAATCCTTTTCGCGACCTCGACGGCCCTGGCGTTCAATACGTTGTTCCTGCGCGACAGCGTCATGAGCGAAATGAGCGACGCCGAGTACGAGCAAATGCGTCAATCGTTCTACGCGGCGCTCGAGCAACTCGACGCCGGCGAGAGTGCCGAATGGGGTGTTGCCGAGGCGGCCCACGGAACCGTCACGATTGGCGAGGATTTCGAGTACTCCGGCTATCGGTGTCGCAGCACGCGATTTGAGAATTTCATCGGCAGCAAGCGTGGATCGGGAAAACTGAAGTTTTGCAAGGACCAGAACGGAGACTGGAAGATACTGTCGACACCGCGATAGGCATCGACGAGACGGCATTCGCCTCCCGCGTCGCCGAGAGCTTTCGATGTTTCGTTCGGGAAGCACGCCTCGCGCCGGTCGTCCGGTCTCACGGAACATGTTCGTTTCGCCGGTCCCGCAGCGATTGTCCGCGAGTCGGCGCGGATTGAATAAACAAGAACGACCTCGAGACGAAGGTCGGATCGCCTCCCGGGCAGTGGGTGCAGGGCGCGCCATCCGGGCCAGACCTTCCAGGGTTCACCTCGCGACGTTGGTGGTTGTTGCCATCATCATGACCGTCTCGATGACTTCGCGTGCCAGCGGCGTTGCCGCCGACCATCCGATCGGTGTTTCGTTGGCGAAGTTCGAGGAAATGCTCGAAAAGCGACGTATCCGGGCGCTGGTCGTCTACAACAAGATTCAATACTTCCTCGATGGTCCCACCCAGCGCGGACTGGCGTACGACGCGCTCGAGCAGTTCCGCGAGTTTGTCGACAGGAAATACGGTTTTGAATCGCGCCGCTTCCAGGTCGTCTACATACCGGTCGCCCGTGATTCGCTGATACCCGCGCTGGTCGAGGGGGTCGGCGATATCGCCGTTGCGAATCTCACGATCACGCCGGAGAGACTCGAGAGCATCGACTTCACCGATCCCGTTGCCGACGGAATCAAGGAAGTCGTCGTCACCGGTCCGGCGTCCGAGCCGTTGCAAACCGTCGCGGATCTCGCCGGAAGGCGCCTGTACGTTCGCGAGTCGAGCAGCTATTACCAAAGTTTGCTGCATCTCAACGAGCAGTTCGACAGGGACGGGCTCGAACCGGTCGAGATCGTCCTGGTTGACGAGTTTCTCGAAGACAGCGATTTGCTGGAAATGGTGAACGCGGGTCTACTCTCCGCGGTCGTCGTGGACAGCCACAAGGCGGAGTTCTGGTCGGACATTTTCGAAGGCATCGTCGTCCATGCCGACGTGGCCGTAAGCGACGATCGCCAGATTGCATGGGGTATCAGGAAGGGCGATCCCGAGCTTGCCGAGGTGCTCAACGAGTTCGTCGCCGAGAACAAGAAGGGCACCATGATCGGCAACATTCTTTACAAGCGTTACCTCAAAGAGAACAAGTGGGCGCGAACCGCGCTCGACGAGCAGTCCCTCGCGCGTTACGGGCAAACGGTCGAATACTTCAAGAAATACGCGGATCGGTACGAGTTCGACTGGTTGATGCTCACGGCGCTGGGCTACCAGGAATCACGCCTCGACCAGGACACGCGCAGCGCCGCCGGCGCGATCGGCGTCATGCAGCTGCTGCCGTCGACCGCGGCGGATCCGAACGTCGGCATTCCGGATATTCTCGACCTCGAGAACAATATTCATGCGGGGACCAAGTACCTCCGGTTCCTGCGCGATCATTACTTCCCGGCGCCCGAAATATCGGAGTTGAACAAGACGCTGTTCACGTTCGCATCGTATAACGCCGGGCCGGCGAAGGTCGCTCGTCTGCGTCGCGAAGCCGAGGATGAAGGCCTGGATCCGAACACCTGGTTCGGGCATGTCGAGCATATTGCGGCGCGGCGCATTGGCCGTGAAACCGTGCAATACGTGAGCAATATCTCCAAGTACTACGTTGCCTACAAGATAGTCGCGAACCAGAAACCGGACCGGACGCTCGCCAGGGAAAAGCTCGAGACCGCGCTTGACTGAAACCTGCCAGCGGGTGTGCCGGCTAAATCTCCTGTGACCTGATTTACGTTCCTATGCCGCGATTGACGGGCGCCCGGCCAAGGGCCAACGGCTGCAGATAGATTTTGTGCCGTAGTCGCATCGAGTCCGTCCCGTTGCGTGCGTTTTCGATCGAAAGATAATGTCAGCATGTCCATGACCCTGCGCCAGGTGCGCTACTACATCGCGGTGGCCGATACCGGTTCGATCACCGCCGCCGCGCGGCAGGTGAACGTGTCCCAGTCCGTGGTGACCGAGGCGGTCAAGTCGCTGGAGGCGCATCTTGGTACGTTGCTCATGGAGCGCGGCGCGCGCGGCGTGCAACTGACGCACGAAGGTCACCAGTTCCTGCGCCATGCGCGGCGCATCATCGCCGCGGTGGAAGATGCCGAGGACGCGCTGGTCGCGGAGCGGCGTTTCGTCGAAGGCACGCTCAACCTCGGCTTCACCAGCCTGGTGGCCGGCTATTACCTGGCCGACCTGCTGGCCCGCTACCGGCGCGCCTTCCCCTCGGTGACGGTCTCGGTGACCGAGGACGAGCGGCGTTACATCGAGCACCTGCTGGTCAACGGCGAACTGGACCTCGCGGTGATGCTGGTGTCCAACCTGGAGAATCGGCAGGCCCTGGAGGAACTCGTGCTGGTGCGTTCGCCCATCGGCCTGTGGCTGCCGCCCCGGCATCCGCTGCTCGAGCAGGAGACGGTGTCGCTGGTCGACATCAGCGACGCGCCGCTCATCATGCTCGAGGTCGACGAGATGGAGCGAAACCTGCGCGTCCTGTGGCAGACCCGCGGCTGGCAGCCCAACGTCGTCCTGCGCACCCGTTCGGTGGAGGCGGTGCGCAGCCTCGTCGCCACCGGCGCCGGCCTCGCCATTCTGCCGGCATTGGCGTTTCGCCCCTGGTCCCTGGAGGGCGATCGCCTGGAGTTCCGCACCATCGCCGACCTCACGCAAACCATCGATGTCGGCGTGGTGTGGCGTCGCGGCTCGGAGCTGTCGGAGCCGGCGGCGGGTTTCTCCGATATCGCCTTCGAGCACTGAATCGAAGACCCGTATCCCGCCGGCATTTCCCCCCAATGCCGTGCCGGGCATCCTCCAATCTATCGAATCGTTCGACAACGTCGCGCGGCGCGGCTCGCGCCATGCCGGGCCAGCCGGCGGAAAACGATCGATTGAGGCATCGGAAATAAAGATATCAAGCTTTGGAAATTTCTATTTGCTATTGCCAAACCCTGGGTGTATCTGTATCGACCGGTGTCTTTCCACCCGAGGAGGTATTCCCATGCATCCGACGCCCGTCAAGGCGGCCGTGTCCGCCGCACTGTTCTTTACCGCCGCCCAACCCGTTCTTTCCGCCCCGCTGACCGAGATCGGTCCCGGCGAGGGCGTTGTCGATATCGTCGCCTGGCCGGGCTATATCGAGCGCGGGGAGACCGACCCCAACTTCGACTGGGTCACCGGTTTCGAGGAGGCCACCGGCTGCCAGGTGCGCATCAAGACCGCCGGTACGTCCGACGAGATGGTGGCGTTGATGAACGAGGGCGGCTTCGACCTCGTCACCGCCTCCGGCGACGCCAGCCTGCGGCTCATTGCCGGCAAGCGGGTGCAGGAGGTGAACGTCGACCTGGTGCCGAGCTGGAATACCGTCGACGAACGGCTGCAGGACGCGCCGTGGCACACCGTGGACGGCAAGCACTACGGCGTGCCGTACCAGTGGGGTTCCAACGTGCTCATGTACAACACCGACGTGTTCGAGGAAGCCCCGCAAAGCTGGAACGTGGTGTTCGAGGAGATGACCCTGCCCGACGGCAACTCCAACAAGGGCCGCGTGCAGGCCTTCGACGGTCCCATCTATATCGCCGACGCCGCGCTGTACCTGATGCATCACCAGCCCGATCTCGGCATCAAGGATCCCTACGAGCTCACCGAGGACCAGTACCAGGCGGCGCTCAACCTGCTGCGCGGCCAGCGCGAGATCGTCAACCGCTACTGGCACGACCCCTTCATCCAGATCGACGACTTCACCAACGAAGGCGTGGTGGCGTCGTCGGCGTGGCCGTTCCAGGTCAACCTGCTGGTGGGCAAGGAGCAGCCGATTTCCAGCGTCGTTCCCGTGGAGGGCGCCACCGGCTGGGCCGACACCACGATGATGCATGTCGACGCGCCGCACCCCAACTGCGCCTACATGTGGCTGGAACATTCCATCAATCCCAAGCTGCAGGGCGACCTGGCGGCATGGTTTGGCTCCGTGCCGGTAGTACTGGCCGCGTGCGAGGGTAACGAGCTGCTGGGAGACGAGGGCTGCGACACCAACGGCCTCGGCAACTTCGAGCGCATCAGTTTCTGGCGCACGCCGGTCACCCAGTGCGCCACCCAGGAACAGTGCGTGCCGTACTACCGCTGGGTGACGGACTACATCGCGGTGCTCGGCGGACGTTGAGGCCGCGTCAGGGATGACGACGCCCGCCGTCGAGTTCAACGGCGTCGGCCGCCACTTCGGCAGCGTCCGGGCGGTCGACGACGTCAGTTTCGCCGTCGCGACGGGCGAGTTCTTCTCCATGCTGGGGCCGTCCGGCTCCGGCAAGACCACCTGCCTGCGGATCATCGCCGGGTTCGAACAACCGGACACCGGCGACATCCGCGTGGGCGGACGCGACATGAAGGGCGTTCCGCCCTACGAACGCGACGTCAACACGGTGTTCCAGGACTACGCCCTGTTCCCGCACATGAGCGTCGCCGACAACGTCGCCTACGGCCTCATGGTCACCGGGGTCGACAAGGCAAAGCGCCGCGAGCGCGCCTTCGAGGCGCTGTCGATGGTGAAGCTCGAGGGCCTCGAGAACCGCCGGCCGGCACAGCTTTCCGGCGGCCAGCGCCAGCGCGTGGCGCTGGCCCGGGCGCTGGTCAAGAAGCCGCGCGTGCTGCTGCTCGACGAGCCGCTCGGCGCGCTGGACCTGAAGCTGCGCGAGCAGATGCAGGTCGAGCTCAAGGCGCTGCAGCGCCAGCTCGGCATCACCTTCGTCTACGTGACCCACGACCAGGCCGAGGCGCTGTCCATGAGCGACCGCCTGGCGGTGTTCAACAACGGCCGCGTGGAGCAGATCGGCACCCCGGAAGCCGTCTACGAGAACCCCGAGACGGCGTTCGTCGCCGGTTTCGTCGGCGTGTCCAACATCGTCGACGGCGCGCACGCGTCGCGCTTCATCGACGGCGCGCACGCCATCGCCATCCGGCCCGAGAAGATGCTGGTGCTGGCGCGGGACGACGAAGTCCCCATCGACGGATACCGTGCCGCGAACGGCACCGTCACCGACATCCAGTACCACGGCTCGAGTACCCGCTACCAGGTGACATTGGACGACGACGTCGCGCTGCACGTGACCGTGCCCAATCGGGACCTTTCCGGGCGACTCAAGGTTCGACAAGCGGTCCAGGTTCGCTGGCGCGTCGAGGACGTGCACCGGCTGCGCAACGGGTCGTCATGACGACCGCGGTCGCCACCGCCCCGTCGCTGGGGCGGCGCCTGTCTAACGGGCTCTACCGGCGGCCCACGCTGCTGTTGTTGCTGCTGCTGGCGCCACCGCTGATGTGGCTCGGCATCGTCTATCTCGGTTCGCTGTTCGCGCTGCTGGCGCAAAGCTTCTTCTCCATCGACGAGTTCACCGGCCTGGTGCGCCGCGAGTTCACGCTCTCCACCTACGCCCAGTTGTTCTCGCCGGCCAACGTCGACATCGTGTTGCGCACCGCGCTGATGGCGGCGGCGGTGACCGTGGCCGCGGCGTGCATGGGCTTTCCCATCGCGTACTACATGGCGCGCTGCACCGGGCCGCGCATGAAGGCGGTGTTCTACTTGGCGGTGATGCTTCCGCTGTGGTCCAGCTACCTGGTGCGCGTCTATGCCTGGAAACTGATTCTTGCCAAGGAAGGGATTCTGGGCTGGTTCTTCGCGCAGCTCCACCTGACCTGGCTGCTCGACGCGGTGCTGGCGCTGCCGGTGATCGGCGGCGCCTCGCTGTCGGTGAGCTACATCGGCATGTTCCTGGTGTTCCTCTACATCTGGTTGCCGTTCATGATTCTGCCCATCCAGGCGGCGCTGGAGCGCGTGCCGCCGTCGTACCTGGACGCTTCCTCCGACCTCGGCGCGCACCCCGGCCAGACCCTGCGCCACGTCATACTGCCGCTGGCCTTCCCCGGCATCGTCGCAGGATCGATCTTCACGTTTTCCCTGACCCTGGGCGATTACATCATCCCGGGCATCGTCGGCTCCTCAAGGCTGTTTATCGGCCAGGCGGTGTTCGTGCACCAGGGCACCGCCGGCAACATCCCGCTGGCGGCGGCGTTCAGCGTGGTGCCCATCGTCATCATGGCGATTTACCTCACCTGGGCGAAACGCCTGGGAGCGTTCGATGCGTTATAAGGCCTCGCTCGGTCTAAAGGTCGCCGCCTTCGGCGGTCTCGCCTTCCTCCACGTGCCGCTGGGACTGATCTTTCTTTACGCCTTCACCACCGAGGACAAGTCCTACCAGTTCCCGCCCCCGGGGCTGACCACGCGCTGGTTCGAGGTGGCGTGGAACCGCCAGGACATCTGGGACGCGCTCACGCTGTCGGTGCAGGTGGCCGCGGTGTCCACGGTGATCGCGCTGGTGCTCGGCACGCTGGCGGCGGCGGCGGTCTTCCGTTCCAGATTCTTCGGACGCGAGGCCGTTTCGTTGTTCATCATCCTGCCGATCGCGCTGCCCGGCATCATCACCGGCATCTCGCTGCGTTCGGCGTTCAACCTGGCGGATATCCCGTTCAGCTTCTGGACCATCGTGCTCGGCCACGCCACGTTCTGCGTGGTGGTGGTGTACAACAACGTGGTGGCCCGTTTTCGCCGTACCTCCGCGAGCCTCGTCGAGGCCTCCATGGATCTCGGCGCCGACGGTTTCCAGACCTTTCGCTACGTGGTGCTGCCGAACATCGCCACCGCGCTCCTGGCGGGCGGCATGCTGGCCTTCGCGCTTTCGTTCGACGAGGTCATCGTGACCACGTTCACCGCCGGCCAGCAGTCGACCCTGCCTATCTGGATGCTGACCGAACTGGTTCGCCCGCGCCAGCGGCCGGTCACCAACGTGGTGGCGGTGTTCGTCATCGCGGTGACCTTCGTGCCTATCCTCGTCGCGTATTTCCTGACCCGGGACACCGAGCACGTGGCCGGGGCAGGCAAGTGAGAAACGATTCGGGGAGACCGAACCGGGTTCCGTCTCCCTTGGCTTAACCTTCGCAGGAGTACTTGATATGGAAACGAAGCTGTTGATCGGTGGCGAGTTCGCCGGCGGCGCCGGCGCGGACGAGATCATCCTCGATCCGGCCACGGCGGAGTCGATCGCCACGGTGCCCGAGGCGAGCGGCGAGCAGGTGGACGCGGCCGTGGCCGCCGCGCGGGAAGCCTTCGCGGGCTGGTCGCAGACGGCGCCCGCCGATCGCGCGGGCGCGCTGCTAGCGCTGGCGACCGCGATCGAGGAAAACGCGGAGACGCTGGCGAAACTGGAGTCGCGGAACTGCGGCAAACCCTACGAGCGGGTGCTCGAGGACGAGATTCCGGCGGTGGCCGATTGTTTCCGGTTCTTCGCCGGCGCCGCGCGCGGCGCGGCCGGTAGCGCGGCCGGCGAGTACCTGCCGCGCCATACCAGCATGATCCGCCGCGACGCGGTGGGCGTGGTCGGTTCCATCGCGCCGTGGAACTATCCGCTGATGATGGCCGCCTGGAAGCTCGCGCCCGCGCTCGCCGCCGGCAACACCGTGGTGCTCAAGCCTTCCGAGCAGACGCCGCTGACCACCCTGTTCGCCGCCAGGCTGATGGCGGACATTTTTCCCAGGGGCGTGGTGAACGTCGTCACCGGCCGCGGCGAAACCGTGGGCGCGGCCCTGGTGGATCACGACGGCGTCGACATGGTCTCGCTGACCGGCGACGTCGCTACCGGGCGCAAGATCCTCGAGGCCGCCAGCCGCACCCTGAAGCGCACTCACCTGGAGCTCGGCGGCAAGGCGCCCGTGGTGGTGTTCGACGACGCCGACCTCGAGGCGGTCATCGAGGGCATCCGGACGTTCGGCTACTACAACGCCGGCCAGGATTGCACCGCCGCGTGCCGGGTCTACGCGGGCGCGAAGATCTACGACAATTTCGTCGCCGACCTGGCTTCCGCGGCGGCGTCCATCAAGCTGAACATTCCGGGGACCGAATCGCCCGACATCGGCCCGCTGATCAGCGAGCGCCAGCGCGACCGCGTTGCCAGCTTCGTCGAGCGCGCGGCTGCCCTCAAGCACATCGAGGTCCTGACCGGCGGCAGCGCGGTGAGCGGCAACGGCTTCTTCTACCAGCCCACCGTCATCGCCGGCGCGCGGCAGGAGGACGAGATCGTGCGCCGCGAGGTCTTCGGGCCGGTGGTCTCGGTGACCCGTTTCGACGACACCGACACTGCCATCGCCTGGGCCAACGACTCCGACTACGGCCTGGCCTCGTCGGTGTGGACCCGGGACATCTCCCGCGGCATGGAGTGCGCGGCGCGCCTACGCTACGGCTGCACCTGGGTCAACACGCATTTCATGCTGGTCAACGAGATGCCCCACGGCGGTCTGAAGAATTCCGGCTACGGCAAGGACCTGTCGGTATACGCGCTGGAAGACTACAGCGTGGTGCGCCACGTGATGGTGGCCTGGTAGCGGCGGACCGGCCGAGATAACCCTCTGAAGGCAGGGGGGGCGGATGGTCATCGCCCCCCGAGGTCGAGTGGTCGTGCGGGCGGGCCTAGCGGTGCCGGTGGTGGTGCCGGGTATGCCGGTTGTCGGGATGAAGCAGCGGCGCGTAGACGTAGCCGGTGACACGGCCGCGATGTGACACCATGAACCAGTCGGTGCCGACGACGCGGCCGACCACGTGCACGCGTTCGCCCCGCCGCAGGATGTCGACGCTGCGGTAGTCCGGCGCCGGGCCCCTGCGAACGTGGCTGTTCACGCGGGCGCGAAACGGCTGGTCGATGACATGGATGCGCGGTGCGTGGCCCCGGTCGGGGCGGTGGTCGTGTCGGTACCGGTGGGATGGCTGCCGATAATGCTCGTCGCGGTACCGGTAGCCGTCGCTATTGTCCCACCGCCCGTTCTCGCCGTAGCGCTTGCCGACGAAGTAACCGCTCACGCCGCCGAGAGCCGCGCCGAGCAGTTCGTTGTCGCCGTCGCCCAGCTTCGAGCCGAGCAGCGCGCCGACCGAGGCGCCGATCACGCTGCCGAGCATCTCTTCTCGGTCGATGTTGAAATCGTTCTGGGCGTAGCCGATGCCGGGCGCCGCGACGAGCGCGGCGGCGAAACCGATGGCGATGAATGTGTGCTTCATGATGTTCTCCTTGCTGGGTCGTCGTTTGCTCGCTCCGATCGCCGCGGCCCGCGGACCCGGCGTTCGATCGTCGACCGCAAAGATGCCAGCGGGGTACTGAATCGGCCGTTAACTGTTCTTGAAGCGCGGCTGAACGAACGCGCGGCGACGTCGTTGATCGACGATCCATTGGATGGCGTGTATCTTTGGGTCGCTTCCCGATTGGAGAGGATGAAGAGATGCCCGCCGGCGATCCGCTGCTGACCCCGTTCAAGCTCAAGCACCTGACGCTTCGCAACCGGTTGATGACGACCTCGCACGAGCCGGCCTATTCCGAGGACGGCATGCCCAAGGAGCGCTACCGGCTGTATCACGCGGAACGCGCGAAGGGCGGCGTGGCGCTGACCATGACCGCCGGTTCGGCGGTGGTGTCGCTGGATTCGCCGCCGGTGTTCGGCAATCTGCTGGCCTACAAGGACGAGATCGTGCCGTGGCTTCGCGACCTCGCCGACGTCTGCCACGAGCACGGCGCCGCGGTGATGATCCAGCTCACCCATCTCGGCCGGCGCTCGGTGTGGAATGCCGGCGACTGGCTGCCGGTGGTCGCACCGTCCCTGGTTCGCGAGCCGGCGCACCGCGCGTTTCCCAAGATCGCCGAGGCGTTCGACCTCGAACGCATTGCCGCCGACTACGCGGCGGCGGCGCAACGCATGCAGGCCGCGGGCCTGGACGGCATCGAACTGGAGATGTATGGCCACCTGATCGACCAGTTCTGATCGCCG
>JAUIEZ010000036.1 GCA_030429665.1 Gammaproteobacteria bacterium
ATGAAGCCGTCGATTTCTCCCGCGCTCAACAGGTCGTTGAGGGATCGTCCGTCCGGCGCGTCCTCGATCGATACGTCGTCGGGAAGCTTCAGCTTGAGCTTTTCGGGCCGGCCGCTGGCTTCCATGCCGCCGCGCACCCAACGGATGTCGGACGGCTTCACGCCGTGGTCGTCCTCGAGCAACGCGCGGGCCCAGACGTTGGCGCTCAACTGGTACTCGGCGATACCGATACGCCGGCCCGCGAGATCCTCGGGACGATCGATTCCCTTGTCGGTGCGAACCAGGATGGAAGAATGGCGGAACGCGCGCGACAGGAAAGCCGGCACGGCGACGTAATGTGCCCTGTCCTGGTCCACGCTGACCACGTACGATCCGAAGGACACCTCGCAAATGTCGAACGCGTGGTGCCTGAAGGCGCGGAAAAAGATCTCCTCGGGGGACAGCGTCATGAAGACGGGCTCGACGCCGTCGATCAGGACGCGGCCGTCGATCAGGGGTCGGTTGCGGTCGTAGTCGCCGATGGCGACCGAAAGCTGCAGTTTGGACACGTTGTCTCCTCGTCAGAATGTTTCCGTCACCGGCACCTGGCGGGTCATGACGACGTCACGCCCCTGCCTGTTCGACGAAATGATCGCCGCCGCCGCCTCGAGACTCGCCAGCCCCCAGGCGCCCGAATGCAGCGGCGTTCGGCCGTCGACCACGGCATTATAGAGTTCGTCCATCACCTCGACCCGCGGGATAACCGGCGCGGGCAGCGCGACGTACTCCCGATGGTCGTCGGCGTGAATCTCGACGCCGTCGGCTTTCAGGCGCAGGTCGGCGTTCGCGCAGGACGCGATCACCACGCCGAAATGCTCGTGGGCGTCGGGCAAGGGAGCGTCGATGAATCGCGCCGAATCGACGTGACCGTAGTTGCGGGCGCGCTTGCGTGCCGTCTCTTCCTCGGCCGACAACCCAACGCCCAGCGCCTTGCGCGCGCGAGCGTGGTCGGTCGGATCCTTGCGCCTGCCCAGTTCGCCGTACCAGTCCATGAACACGTCGCTGTCGAAGCGACCGTAACCGCTGTAGGTCAGGGACGCGAATGCGCCGCCGGCAAACGTGAGCAGCGCACTGTAGGCCCCCTCGGTTGGCCGCGCGGGATCCCAGTTGCCGGTGATCGCGCGCACCGATTCGACCATTCCGCCGCCAAGCAGACGCGCCACGTCGACCTGGTGAACGGCCTGGCTGTAAACCACGCCGCCACCGCGCGACGTATCCAGTTCCTCGGGCCGGCGGGGCCGGTACAGAAAGTCGGTGTAGTTCAGCGCGTGGATCATGCCCAGTTTGCCGTATCGGCCCGAGGCGATGATCTCGCGCGCTTTTCGCACCGGCGCATCGAAGCCGTGACTGGGCCCCACGATCAGTTGCACGCCGGCACGATCGGCCGCCTCGACCATCCGCTCGCCCTCCTCCACGGTGATGGCGAGCGGCTTGTCCACCAGCACGTGGCGCCCCGCGGCAGCGGCAGCGCAGACGTGTTCGCAATGGAACTGGTGGGGGCTCGCGACGTACACCGCCTCCACGGCGGGATCGTCGAACAGTGCGCTGGCGTCGGGGTAGGCTCGTCCGCCGAAGTCACGCTGAAACGCCGCTCGCGCCTCGGCGCCGGGTGTCGCGGCGGCCACGAGTTCGAAGCGCGAATCCCGCACGAACGTGGGCAGCATGAGCGTGAATCCGCGTCCCAGGCCCACCACGCCCAAGCCCAGCTTGCGCCCGCTCATCGGCGTATCACCAGCGAAGCACGAGCTCGTCGCCGCGCGCGCGGGAAACACAGATCATGATGTGGCTTTCGCGTTGATGCGCCTCGAGCACCATGTCCCGGTGATCGGCCTCTCCGGACACCAGCTCGGTGCGGCAGGTGCCGCAGGTGCCGCTCTCGCAGGAGCTGGGCAATTCGTGACCGGCGCGGCGCAGCGTTTCCAGGATGGTGGCGTCGGCCGGCACTTCCACCGTCTCGCCGGTATCGGCGTGGCGAACGACGAACGCCCGGTCGTCCTCGCGCAGGGCCATGACGTCCGAGGCGAAGTCCTCGAAATGAATACGATCCTGAGACCAGTGGCCGGATACCCCGCGAATCTCCTCCATCAACGGTCGCGGGCCGCAACAATAAACATGGGCCTTGCCCGGTTTCTCGAACAGCGGCCAGAAGTCGTACATGTTGTCCGGATCGCCGCCATCGTGATGCACGGTAACGCGGCCGGCGAGATCCGCCGACGAGAGCTCCTCGCGAAACGCGGTGAGTTCGGGACCACGGGTCAGGTAATAGAGGTGGAAATTGCCCATGCCGCGCGCCAGCAGCGTACGCACCATGCAGATAATCGGCGTGATGCCGATACCGCCGGCAATGAAGATGTACTCGTCAGCGTCCACCAGTGAGAAGGTGTTCTCGGGGTTCGCCACGGGTAGCACATCGCCCTCCGCGGCTTGCTCCACCATGCTGACCGAGGCGCCGCGGCCGCCGCGCTCGGCCTTGATGCCGAGTTGGTAGCGGCTGTCGTCAGTCGGGTCGTTGCACAACGAGTAGTTGCGCCGCGCCCCGCAGGGGGTAATCACCGTAACGTGGGCGCCGGCCTCGAACGACGGCAACGGCGCGTTGTCGGGCCGCGTCAGCTCGAACAGATAAATGTCCTCGGCCAGTTCGGTCTTGCGATCGATCCTGAGCGACATGAAATCCCCGGCGGCGGCTGGCGTGGTCATGACAATCGGTGTCGTTCCTCCATTGCGGTCGGTATTTTACGGACGGAAAAGCCAACTAGTTTAGATATCTAAGTTTTTTTGTCAATCCGCGCTTCGACGGGTTATGTTCCATTCTACAGCCGCCGACAAGTTCGGCAGACGTGACTTGACGAATAGTCTTAGATATCTAATATTCGAGGCGCGCCACAGACTCGAGGTACGAAGAAAATGATGACAGCCGAAGAAAACGACCTGCTCACCCGGGTGACCGGTGACGCTCCCATGGGACGCCTGATGCGCCGGCACTGGATTCCCGCCCTGCTGTCGGAGGAGGTCGCCGAGCCGGACGGTAAACCCGTACGGGCGAGGCTGCTCGGCGACAACCTGGTCATTTTCCGTGATTCCAATGGCCGGCTCGGCGCCCTCGACGAGTTGTGCCCGCACCGCCGTGCATCCCTGGTCTACGGGCGCAACGAGGAATGCGGACTGCGCTGCCTGTACCACGGCTGGAAGTTCGATATCGACGGCAACTGCGTCGACATGCTTTCCGAGCCACCCGAGAGCAAGCTGAAGGACAAGGTCAAGCACCGCGCGTACCCGGTAACCGAGTGCGGCGGGTTCGTATGGGTATACATGGGTGACCCCGACGACGTGCCGGCATTCCAGCGGCCATCCTTCTCGCCCGATGACGACACCCCGGTGTCGATTCTCAAGATCAAGGTGCCGGCCAACTGGGCGCAGATCATGGAGGGCCAGATCGACTCGGCGCACTCCTCCAGCCTGCACTCCAGCGACATGGTGCCGGCGCGCGTCGACAGCGCCGCGGCCAACGATTCCCATTGGCTGCGTCCGTCGACCGACAAGTCTCCGCGCCTGGTGACCCAGCCGACCTCGTTCGGTTTTCGCTACGCGGCCATTCGGCGGCCGATCAAGCAGGCGGCGACGCATGACTACGTCCGGATTACCGTTTACGTCGCGCCGTTCGTGGCACTGATTCCACCCAACACGTCGTACAATGTCGCCAGCGTGATCGTTCCCGAGGACGACGAGAACTCGGTTTTTCACTTCATCGCCTGGGGAGGCGAGTCGTGCCCCGACGTTCGCACGTGGCGCCAGTTCGGTCGCGCCATGCCAGGCGTCGACCTCAACGAGGACTTCACCAACAAACGCCATCTCGGCAACGATTTCCTGCAGGACCGCCAACGCATGAAGGAAGGCGACTTCACCGGCATCCCCGGCATTCCAAACCAGGACATTGCCATGTGGACGTCGATGGGGCCCATCATCGACCGGACGAGGGAAACCCTTGGCGCAAGCGATGTCGCGGTCGTGGAGTTCCGCCGTATCATGGTGGAGGCGGCGCGCGAGGTGGCCGCCGGCGGCGACGCGATTGGCACGACGGAACCGTTGATCCCGCATACCAGCATCGCTTCCTATCAGGGAGTAGTCAGCAAGCAAACCAACTGGCGCGAACTGGGTGCCGCGCCCGAGGAGCAATCGGCGAGGGAGAAAATCGGCTAGACGGCCGGCTTCCGCGCAGGACCCGCGCGCGGCCATACCGCCGCGATCACTCGTCGGTCGGTGTTCGCCCGGTGCGACGGGACCCCTTGCCGTTGCGGACGCCACGCGCCAGTTCCCGGGTCGAAAGGATGCGCTGCCCGCGTTTCGAAGCCTCTGCTTCGTCCAGCGCGAGGTTGGTAATGATGGTGAACACCGCCTCGCGCAGGTCGTCCACCTGTTTGGCCGACAACCCCGCGACGGCGACGTTGTTCACCTCCTCGGCCAACGGCACCAGGACTTCCTCCAGCGCCCTGCCCTTGCGCGTCAGGAAGACGTGCAGCTTGCGCCGGTTGCCCGGCTTGTGACGCCTTTCGATCAGGCCCAATGCCTCCATGCGATTAAGCGCCGTGTGCGTGGTGGACTCCATCAAGCCTGCCTGGATGCTCAACTCTCGCTGACTGAGTCCGTCGATGGTCCATAGAATGCGCAGGAACACCCAGTGACCGAACGATATACCGTGCTCCGAAAGACGCAACTGCAGCGAGCGCATCAGTCCCCTCGATGCATCGCGCAGCAGGTGCGCCAGCCGATCGTCCGGCGCAATACGGGTCCAGTGCTCGAGTATGGACCGGGTGGTGTCGTCCACCTCCACGAGCCTGTCGGCGATGAGCTTTGCTTTTCCCTTGCTGTTCAATCGCTTGTCCTCCGTGTTACTGGTCGTTCGACGTGTCGGCGTTCTGTACCTCGCGCTTCCACAGGTTCCACGCCCGATCGACCTGGCTGCCGACCGATACGGTGGTGGCTCCGACCTCGCCGGCGGTCAGGTAGTCGACCGATCCGAGCTGCAATGCCTGCAACTGCAGCTCCGCGTTCAACTGGGTGTACACGGCGCGAAACACGACCTGCCGGATCGACTCGCCGACCACCGTGGCGCCGTGTCCGCGCATCAGCACGACGCAGGCTTGATCGAGGGTCGATGCCAATGCGCCGCCCAACTCGTTGGATCGTATCAACAGATCGCTGGCATCGCCCGCCGCGTCACGAATCTCGAATACCGGCGTTTCGAGGCCCAGGAATCCGCTCATGTGCCATACGGGCTTGAGCGAGGCGGTGCGCGATACACCAAAGGGAACGACCGCGGGCGCGTGGCTGTGCACCACCGCACCGACGTCTTCGCGCGCGCGGTAAATTTCACCATGAATGAATCGTTCCAGGTAGATCGAACGTCCGTGGGCATTGACCGGCGTACCGTCGAGGTGGAACTCGACGATATCGCTTTTCGCAACCAGCGCAGGGGCCATGTTTCTTGCCAGCAGGAATCGTTCGGGATCCTGGTCATGACGCACGCTGACGTGACCGAAGGCATCGACAACCCGATGCCTGGACAGGATGTGATTCGCGAGCACCAATTCGTCGACCAGCCCGGCCGCCGGCGGCTCGGCCGGCGTACCGCGGTCTTCCTGTACACTGACCGGCACGACGCCGGCGTCGCGCGCGGGACTCGGTCTATTCATGATCAGACACTCCGTTGACGTGTTCGAAATGACACTTTATAGCCGATCGAATTCCATGGCGCGAACAACCGGTTGTCAGTTGACATCCGTTTTCCTTGAACGATATTGTAACCGGAAGTTAGATTTCTAAGTTGTTGGCACGGACGACGGCAGCGGCGGGAATCCGACTTGAATCGACAGCCCCGGGCGGTACCGGGTTCAAAGAATTTCGAAAGAACACTGATACGAGATCACACAGGAGAGAGAAGACCATGAATCGTTCACTAAAATGCCTGGCGCTCGGCGCCATGCTTTCGACGGGAATGGCGTTCAACGCTGCAGCCCACGCCCAGTACAGCCTGACCCTGTGCGGCGCCAGTCCCGGCGGACTGTGGTCGCTGATCGGCGCCGGCGTGGACAATGCCGTCAAGGCGGCCCATCCCGGCTCGACGATCACCTACCAGACCTCCGGCGGCGGATTCGCCAACGTCATGCAGATCGAGCAGAAGAAGTGCGACCTGGCACTGATTCACGACGCAACCGAACACGGCATCTCCACCATGGAGGACATCGCCGGAAAGCAGCTGCCGATTCGCGTACTGCTCAACCGCCGGGGTAACGTCGCCAGCGGTGTCGGCGAGTCGATGCTCAACGCGGTCGGCGCCCCCATCGAGAAGATCGAGGAATGGGGAGGCTCGGTCACGTTTGCCGCATCCAAGGAACAGGGCGAGATGATGCGTGACCGGCGCGCAGACGCCATTCTCAACTCGCTGTTCGTCAATCACAGTTCCATTCGTCAATTGGCCGAGGCGATCGAGCTGTCGCTGGTGCCGATCACCGAGGCGACCGCGGACGCCGTGGCCTCGGAGTGGAGCATCGGCAAGTACACCATTCCGGCGGACGCCTACAATTGGGCCGACGCGGACACGCTCACGGTGACGCTGTCCGCCCAGCTCTTCGTACACGAAGACGCCGACCCGCAGATGGTCAAGGACGTGACGGCCGCGCTCGTCGATCATATCGACCAAATGCAGGGCGTACACAAGGCCATGGCGCCGTTGTCCGCCGAGCTTATGTCCGGCGCGATGGCCGTGCCCTACCATCCGGCCGCGGAGGAAGTCTACAAAGCCAAGGGCCTGATGTAGCCCCATGCTCAAGGCTTTCGCCCGGGCTGCCTTCGACACCGGCGTTCGAAGGCAGCCCGGCGGCGCGGTGGGCGGCGCCATCAAGGCGTTTGCCGCCCTCGCTGCCGTCTGGACCGTCTACGCGGCTGCATTCTCCACCGAGGACGTGCTGTCACTGACCATCACGTTCCTCGCCCTCATGCTGGTGCTCACCTTCCTGATGATCGGTCACGGTCCGCGTGCCGATGCATCGCACGTGGAATGGTTCGACTGGCCGTTGTCGGCATTGTCGGCCGCATGCGGCATGTACTTTCTCACCCAGGCCGATACCATCGCCCAGCGCATCACGCTGCTCGATCCCCTGTCCAGCTACGATGTCTTTTTCGCCAGCCTGACCATCGTTCTTACCATCGAGGCCATGCGCCGTACGGTCGGGCCGGGCCTGACCCTGATCGTCATCGGTTTCATCGTCTACAACCTCTTCGGCGACCGATTGAGCGGACCGCTGACCCACGGGGAGATCACGCTCACCCACTTCCTCGACATCATGGTGTTCACCACCGACGGGCTGTTCGGGGTGCCTTTGCGGGTCGCGGCCACCTACGCATTCCTGTTCGTCATGTTCGGCACCGCCCTGGCGAAGACGGGCGGCGGTGATTTTTTCTTCAATCTCGCCGCGTCGTTAACCGGCCGCGCCCAGGGCGGACCGGCCAAGATCGCCGTGATCTCGTCCGGCCTGTACGGCACGATCTCCGGCAGCCCGACTTCCGACGTGGTAACCACGGGCGCGGTGACGATCCCCATGATGAAACGCCTCGGCTATAAGGGCGCCTTCGCCGGCGCGGTCGAGGTGGCCGCCTCGACCGGCGGTAGCCTGCTGCCGCCGGTCATGGGCGCGGCCGCCTTCATCATGGCCGAATACACCGGGATCCCCTATGTCGAGATCGCACTGGCCGGCGTGATCCCCGCCCTGCTGTATTACGTGCCGATCTACTTCCAGGTGCACCTTCGCGCCAAGCGCATCGGCTTGTCCGGACTCGAAGAGAGCCAGGTGCCGCCGCTGCTGAAAACGCTCAGGGACGGCGGCCTGTTCATCGTCCCGCTGGTCGCCATCACCTGGGCGCTCCTTGACGGCTACACCCCGACTTACGCCGCGGTCTACGGAACGGCGGCGGTGGTGGTGGTCTCATCGTTGAAGCGCGCCACGCGAATGACCCCGCGCATGGTGCTAGACATCCTCGCCGAAACCAGTCTTCGCATGGTGGCGGTGGCCGGCGCGTGCGCGGCCGCCGGCCTGGTGATTGGCGGTATCACGATGACCGGCCTGGCATCGAAATTCTCTCACCTGGTGTTCCTGATTTCCGGCGCCGACCTGTTCCTTTCCCTGGTGGTCGCCGCCATGCTGACCATCCTGCTTGGTCTTGGCATGCCGACACCCAGCGCCTTCATCCTGGCTGCGGTGCTGATCGCGCCGGTGATGGCCGATCTCGGCATATCGCCGATGGCCGGCCACATGTTCCTGCTCTACTTCGCGGTAATGTCGGCGCTCACGCCGCCGGTGGCCGTGGCGGCCTACGCGGCCAGCGCCATTGCCGACGAGAACCCGCTGACCATCGCGGCGAACGCGGTGAAAATCGCCATTGCAGCGTTTCTCGTTCCGTTCAGCTTCGTGTTCAATGAGGCGCTGTTGTTGAACGGCACCGTTTTCGAGGTCGTGTTCGCCACGCTCAACGTGACGCTCAGCATGCTCGTGGTTGGAATGGGGGTCGAGGGTTACCTGCGCACGCCGCTGAGTGCCTGGTCCCGAATACTGCTGGTGGCGGCGGGCGTGCTCTTCCTGTTCGTCGACTACGTGCTGTTCGCTGTCGCCCTGGCGCTGTCCGGTGCCGCGCTGACGTCACAGCGCCACGGCGCGGTGCGCAACCGGACGACGCCGTAGACCGACGGCGTCGTCCGGAACGATTCAGTCGCCGGATGACCCCTTGCCCAGCCGGCCGATGAAGCTGTCGATCCTGCGCTCGGCCTTGTCGGCCCAACGTTGCAGCGTGTTGCCGACCCGGTTGAGCCTTTCATCCATGTTGTCGGACGACTCGTCCGCCGAGGCGGTCGACGAAGGCGCCGTCGGGGCAGGCGGCGGCGCGCCTGCTGCCGCGGCCCCCTCGGCGGCGATGTCCGGGTCCGGCCCGGTGGACGGCGGCGAGGGACCGGGGACCGGGCCCGCGGGCGGCAACGCGGGCGTGACACCGTCCGACCGTGACCACTCGACGAGCGCCAGGTCGTGCCCCTGCATGGTCATGTGCGCAACCGACAGCCGCCGCTGTTCCACCACCATTGCACCGTACAGTGCGCGCAGACCTCGTTTCTGCGCGGCAGACACCAACGTCGGCGACGGATCGAATACGATCCGCGCCCGCCGGCTCTGCCACGTGACCGACCCGCCGCCGAGCGTTTCCGCGCCACCCGCGGACTCGTCACCGACCGAGATGGTGAAAGCCCCGTACGCGCCTACGCGCATGGACAATCCGGCGCCGGTCGCGATCCAGGTACCTTGCACCTTGGCAAGCGGTCCGGCCTCCTCGCTGATACCGTGCCCCTCGCCGAAGCGCGAGACGACCTGTCGCCCGAGCGTGACGATATCGTCGGCGCGCCCGCCGCCCGGCCGCGCCAGGGAGAGTTGCAGTAACGTTTCGTCCAGCAGGATATCCAGCGACGCGACGCCTGCGGGCGAATCGAACAGGACCGCTCGGTCCCCCAGCTCGTCGATGGCGGTGCGACCGCCGACAAGCCGTTTGTCGATGTACCCGGCAGCGTCGCGATGCGGGTTGTCGTCGACGACGAGGGAAACGTGACGCGCGTTGTCGCCTGGCGCCTGCCACGCACATCCCCAGGTACTCGCCACCAGGTGACCGGGGTCGGCGGATGCCGCGGACCCGATCAGTGCGGCGGCGTCCGCCGCGGTAAGCAGCGCGCAGGCGTCGATGTGCCGGACCGTGCCGACGGCCGGCGCCGCGACGGGAATCTCGTAAACCCGGTCGTTGCTGTAGCGCGGCGGATGAATGCGCCACATCCAGCCGCTTTCGCTTTCGCCTTCGACGCCCGACACGTAATCAAGGCTCGCAGACTGCGGGTCTCCGTCGACCATCCCGCGGCTTCTCGCGCGCGCGACGGCATCGGGCAGGTCGAGAAAACTCGCGGGCGGCACGCGATCGGCGCTGCAGCGCGGCGATTCTCCCTCCCAGTCCTCGCCGAACGGCATACCGGGTGAGACGACGAGGCGCTTTTTCGTCGACGGCGAACAGTAGACGAACTTGAGTGTCGCGCGTCCGGAGGGTGTCTCGAGATTCGCAACCACGGCGCTGCCACCGGCAATCAGGTCGGTCTCGATGGCTTGCAGCACCGCATCTGCCTGCCAATCGCGGGCGCGTGCCAGCAGCGTCTCGGCCCGTGCCGGCAGTCCGCCGGGAGGCCAGTCCCCAAGGGGTATCGCGGCCGGCGGCGCCGTGGAGGACGTCGCGACCGGTGGTCCGACGGCTGACGGCGAATCGGCACTCGACGCGGCATTGACGGACGGAAGCGACGATTGGCGTTGCCAGACGACGGTTCCGGAGCGACCCGTGAAGGACACCACGTCGGGCGTTACAAAGACGTAGGTGCCTTCGTCGGTGTTGCCGTCGTCCTTGTTCACGGACCAGCGGCCGTCAGACGCCTCGATGACCCCGGTCTCGTCCGGCATCGGCGCGGGCCCCGTGACGCGCGTCGCGTATCGCCCGTCGTACTCGGGCCGAAACTGCAGGATCCAGGTTCCCGACGCGTCGGTCACGACGGCTTGCCACGCGCTCAACAGCCTGGGATCCACCTCGGCCATCGCGGGAACGGCAAGCAGGGCCGCGATGGCAAAACACCTCGCGATGGGCGCGACCGGCAAGCGATGTATCATGTGACACCTCGGCGGCACCGCCGCCCGGTGCTGGTAACGAATGGCGATTATACCGCCGGACGTTCCAGACGCCCCCAATTGACGCCGATCGCTACACCCAGACGTCGTTTAGGGCCGTCAACGCACCGCCCGCCTCCCCGGTATTCACGACGCCCCGCGGTTCGATCAGCAGCACCTGGCATTCCTCCCGGGCCGAGGGCTTGTGCTCGACGCCGCGGGGCACGACGAACATCTCGCCGGGTCCAAGATCGACCTGGCCGTCGCGAAACTCGATGCGCATCTCGCCGGCGAGCACCAGGAACGCTTCGTCCGTATCCGCATGTTCGTGCCAGACGAAGTCTCCACGTATCTTCACGAGCTTGAACTGGTAGTCGTTCAGCTGCGCGATGACGCGCGGTGCCCAGTGGTCAGAGAACCGGCCGAATTTGTCCTGGAAATTAATCGCTTCGTATTTCAATACGTCTCTCCCGTCGCGGTATCTCGCGCGGCTTCGCCGTCGCCCGGTCCGACCCAGAAATGCGGATTAAAAGCCACTTCCCACAAGTGACCGACCGAGTCCTTGAAGTATCCACTGTAGCCACCCCAGTCGGCTTTCCGGGGCGGCTTCACCAATGTCGCGCCGGACGCGACCGCCTGTTTCATTACCGTGTCGACCGCCTGCTCCGAGCGCACGTTGTGAGCCAGGGCGAATGACTCGAACCCCCCGCCCTCGGGCGACACGCCCGCGTCCTCTGCCAGGGCCTGCCTGCCGTACAAGCCCAACCACGTTCCATCGAGTGGAAAGAACGCCACCTCAGGCGGTGATTCCATGCGGGGTAGTCCGAGACCTTTCTCGTAGAACCGTACGGCGGCCTCGAGATCCCGTACCCCGAGAGTAATCATGCTGATTCGCGGCTGCAATGGCTTGTTCCTCCGGAATGCACGACCGAATCAGGTCTTGCGATAGTTAACAAAAAATGCCGTGTTATCTACAGGGACGTGTCTTAAAACGAGACACAGCCCGGCGACTCGATCTCCAGTACCGCCTCTTGGTCGAACCGCGACTTGTAGTCGCCAACGATCTCGTCGACGGCCGCGCCGGCATTCGAATGCGCGATGACGAGCACGTGGCTCGCCTCGCGCACGATGCCAAGCGATGCCGACTTCCACTGCCCCGATGCCCGCCAGTGCGTGAGACCGTCGGGAAATCGCGGCGTCACGACCTCGTCCACGAAAGCGTGCCACTGCGAGTCGGTCACCACGCCGCCGACCCGATCCGTGCCGAAGTAAAGGGTGGTTACGGTCATGGGGAGAGTGTCCTCGGGACATGCGGGGGCGTGCACGAGCGCACATCCGCCCAGCAGACAGGCCGCCCCGATACCGGCAATCGCAGTTCGAATCGTGCCCGGGTGCTGCTCTGGCGGTATCGGTTCCGTCGCCGATCGGCTTGCTGCCCGCCCGAGTCCATGCATCGGCGTCGTTGGCGGTATCGCCAGCAGAAACGTTAACGGCAGCATCATGGGAAAAGCGGCTCGACGCTAGGGCGTCGCCGAGAAAGCATCGTGATAGCGCACGCCTCCGGCGGGTCGCGATCCGAGGAAATCCAGCGCCAGAAAGAATTCCGCGGGAACGCCCGGCAACGACAGGCGGGGAGTCGCCGCGAACCCGAATCGCTCGTAGTACGATGGTTCTCCGAGCACAACACAACCCGCCGCGCCGTCGGCGCGAATCCGTTGCAGGGCCTCGCGCACCAGCGCGGATCCGACCCCCCTGCCCTGCGCGTCGGGCACCACCGCAAGCGGACCGAGTCCAAACCAGCCGCTCGTTCCGTCCGAGATCGAAACCGGGGACATTGCCACATACCCGATGACCTCCCCGTCGCGGGTCGCGACCAGGGACACCGCGAGCGACCCGGCATCGCGAAGCGCATCGACGATGAGAGATTCTGTCTGCAGGGAATTCCTGACCCCGGTGAATGCCGCCGTGATGAGCGCCTTCACCGGGCACACGTCCGCGCGCGTTTCATCGCGAATGATTGCGTCCGCCACCTTTTGCCTCATTGTCGCGACCCGTCAAGGCGCTGATCCGCGAGCGATTCCGGCATCGAATGCAGTGTGGGGTTGCACGGCGCGATCCGGGCCATCCAATTATCCGCTAATCGTTGCGAGTGCGACATTCGTGGCACTCGACGGCGATCGCATCGATATGGGCCTTGGCTTCCTCGTAGTACCACTTCTGGTCCCGGGCTTTCCAGATTTCGTGCTTTCCGCAGCGTCGGCATATAAAGGGCCTGTCAATGTAAAAATCCGGCAACGTCCCATACGTGGTGACATGGGACAGCTTGCTCGGGTCGGCCGGTACGGCCGAGGGGTGGGACTTCTGCTGCGTCGGGTGCAGGCCAGCGATACGCCGGGCCTCGCGCCATGCCGCCAGGCTCGAAGCGCGCCCGGCGTCTCGGGCCGCCTTCAAACCCGAATCCTCCCGAAAACAGACACACCCGAATCTCGAAGCATCGCTTCGCGTTCCATTGACCGTCGTTTAGCGCGAACGCCGGCAGCCTCAGGCCGGCTCGTACTCGGGCAGCGTAAACAGATCGAGTTCGGCGTTGCTGGCTCGCAGCCGCTCGACGAGTACCCGCAGCAGGTTGCGATAGACGACGCAACCGATATCCGTGTGCGTCCCCAGCATCGATTGCAGTTCGTCGTGACCGATTTCGTACATCTCGACGTCGCACAGCGTCACGATCGAGGCGGACGCGGGTTGTTCATCGATAAAAGCATATTCGCCGAAGCAGTCGTGTTCGACGAGGACATTCAGTTTGACGTCCGACACGCGGCCGTGATCCTGTGGCAGGAACACCTGCACCTTGCCCGACAGCAGAACGTAGAGCTTGTCGACGACGTCGCCCTCGTTGAGCACGATCGAACCGCTCGGCAATATCGAGACCGCTCCCGCGGCGAACAAGAGTTCGGCCTGCTTGCGGGACAGGCCTTGAATCAACCGGTTATCGAAGAACTGCGCATGCGTCATTTTTCCCTCTCCCGCTTCGTTTATCCGGAGCGCACGCTTATGGTAGCAGAACCCCCATCCACGGGCCCGGTCGCGGACGCGGCCCCGGACGCGTCGGATCGCTCCGTCCCGCCGGCGGGATTACCGAAGCCGATCCGCCAGGCCGCTTTGGCGTGTCGCTCGACGCGCGATGGCCGCGCCGAGGATGTCCCTCGAGCCACTGACGATCACGCGACGCCGCGCCCGGCTGACGGCGGTGTAAATCAGTTCCCGTGTCAGGATGGGTGACTCGCGCGCCGGCAAGACCAGCATGACGTTCTCGAACTCCGACCCCTGGCTCTTGTGCACGGTCATCGCCCAGGCCGTCTCGTGCGCGGGCAGGCGCGCGCCGTGCAGCCATCGCGGCTCACTATCCTGGCCCAGGAAGCAGACGCGCGCCTCCCTTTTCGGTCCCCACGGCAGAACGATGCCGAGATCGCCGTTGAACAAGTTCAGGCCGTAGTCATTGGCGGTAATCATGAGCGGTCGTCCAACGTACCACGGGTCGTCGGAATCGACGAGTCCCGTCTCGGCGAGACCGCGCTCGATGCGGCGGTTGATGTCGTCGACACCGCGCGCGCCCCGGCGCACGGCACACAACACCTGGAACTGCCGATACTGTTCGAATACCCTGGCGGCATCCGCTTCGGCGTAGGCCGCTTCGATGCGCTCCCGGTACGTCGGAAGCAGTCGATCCAACGGCGACGCGTTGCCGCGGTCATCGGCTTCGTCGAGCCACGAAACGTCGTCATGATTTTCGTCTTCGAGCACGGCATCGCTGTCGCCGACGTCGCCGCGCTTCACTGCCGCGGACAAGACGCCGACCCCGCTGTCGGGTCCGAAACGGTAGCTGCGCGTCAGGGATATGCAAGCGCCGGGCAGCACGTCGGCCGCGCGCGGTTCGATCCGCTGACCCGTGGCTTCCGACAACCATGCCGCCGTTCCCTGGTCGAGACCGCCCGCGCCCAGGCACAGATCCGCGAACACGCTGCCCGGCTCCACGGAGGCAAGCTGATCCCGATCGCCGAGCAGGATTAATCTCGCGTCGCCGGGTACCGCTTCGACGAGACGCACCATCAATGCCAGGTCGACCATCGACACTTCATCCACCACCAGCACGTCGACGGCTAGCGGATTGTCCGCGTGGTGCCTGAAACCGCCCTCGCGCCGCATGCCGAGCAGCCGATGAATGGTCGACGCCTCGCCGGGGATGGCATCGCGAACCGAAGCATCGATTTCGAGCCCGCGCCCGGCCTCGTCGACGGCCTGCTGCATACGGGCCGCGGCCTTGCCGGTGGGCGCCGCCAGCGCGATGCGGCATTCGGCGCCGAGACACTCGACGACCATGGCCAGCACCTTGACCATCGTCGTCGTCTTGCCGGTACCGGGGCCGCCCGAGACGATGGTCAGCAAGCGACGCAGCGCCAGCGCGGCGGCAACCCGCTGCCAGTCGACGCTCGTGCTGTCGGGCGACGAAAAGAGCCGGTCGAGCAACGGCCGTAATACACCCGGTTCGGGCGCATCCGCGGCGTCGACGTTGCGCGCGCGCAGCGCCGCGGCGAGCCGGCATTCATAGTCCCAGTAGCGATAGAGGTAGAAACGGCCGCGATCATCGACGATGGGCGTGACGTTGCCGCCGTCACCACAGACGGCCGACGCCTGGAGAACATCGACCGCGGCGTGGCCGTCGCCAAGCCACCGGCCGCACGCGGCGGCCAGCTCGTCGCGATCGGTGCCGGTATTGCCGCGCAGTGATGCCGCGCTCACCTGCGCCGCCGCGACCGCCAGTGCCGCGCCGCCCGCCGGGTCCATGCGCGTCATGAGCCGCGCGAAATGACTGTCGATGTCGACGATGTCTCCATCGGTCATCATGGCCTTCAAGACCTCGTCAACGCCTGTCACGCCGTACCTCCTTCGTCGAAGTACCGGTCGAGCGCATCGATCAACGCCGCGGGAGGACGATCCGCGTACACGCCCCGGTGAGAGCCGGCCGTCATGCCTCTCAGGAACAGGTAACGTACCCCGCCGAAGTGCGCATCGTAGCGGTAGTCGCCAATCCGCGAGCGCAGGTAGCGATGCAAAGCGACGACGTAGAGCAGGTACTGCAGGAAGTAACCTTCGCGCGCCATCGCCGCATGAAGGTCAGCGGCTTCGTAGTGGGAGGGATCGGGGCCCAGGTAGTTGGACTTGTAGTCGAGCAGGTAGTATCGGCCGTCGTGTTCGAAGACGAGATCGATGAATCCGCGCAGGTATCCGTGCAGAGACTCGAACCGAAGCCGACGTGCGCAGGTCGCGTAGTCCTTGGCCCTGTCCCCGCCATGCCGCTCCAGCATGTCCGCCAGCGCCGGCGCCTCGAGCCGAGATACCGGAAAAAAGAACCCCATCTCGCTGATTCGTCGGTCGCGTTCAACCTGCTGCAGACGCATTTGTCCGTCCGGTGACAACTCGGCCGCCAGGGCGTCGCGCACCATCGCTTTCGTGACCGGCGCCCAAGCGCGGTCGATACCGGCGCGGTCGAGTGCGCGGAGCACCACGTCGTGCAGAACACCGTCATCCGGATCGACGAAATCGAAGTGCTCGAACACTTCGTGCCAGGCGATGCCCGTGCGCGCGCCTCGCGGATAGCGGTGAATCGACAACTGTGCGGCGGGTTCTTCCGGTTCGGGCGCCATGACGTCGTGGACCGTGGCGTCCCGGTCGGGTGCCTCGACGACGGCGCCGGCGTGCAGGGCGGTGAAACTGCCGACGCGCCATGGGCGTGCCAGCACCCGATCGAACGACAGTGTGGAAGCGGCGGCGCCGGGAGATCGCGCCCGCGCCCGCGTGCGCCGAGCCTCGCCCGGCGCGACAGGTTCGACGCCGACGCCGCCGGGGTCCGCGTCGCACAGCGCGTGCAGGTCGTCGATCCGTTGCTCGTCGCTCATCGCCTTGTAGCTCGTTTGCAGGGCTTGTTCGTCGAACGGATCGCCGTCCACCTGTCGCGACAGGTGAAGCAGCCATGCAAGGGGCGACGTGGCCGCGTCCTTGATGTCGCCGTGGTACACGTAGCAGCGTTGCGCGGCGCGGGTGACGGCGACGTAGAACAATCGGATCGATTCGGCGAATTCCTCGCGGCGGGCCTGGGCGCGATGCACCGCGAAACTCGCCGAGCCCAGATCCAGCGTGGCGCGGTCGCCATTGGCGGGATCGTGAAACAGGGCCTCGCCGTCGTCGCCCGAGCGAAGGAGCGCGTCCCAAGCGAACGGGCAAAATACCACCGGGTATTCCAGTCCCTTGGCCGCGTGCATGGTAACGATCTTTACCCGTTCGGCGTCGCTTTCCAGCCGCAACTGCGCCTCCTCGGCATCCTGTCCTTGCGCATGGCGCATGGCGTAAAACCACTTCACCAGGACGTCGATGGACGCGTCGTCCTCGTGCGCGCGCGCCTGGATCAACTCCGCCAGGTGCAGGAAGTTGGTCATGTGGCGCTCGCCGCCCTCGCGGCCGAGAATGCGTTCGTAGACGTTCTCGTCCACCAGCAGCGCGCGGAACATGGGCATGAAGCCGTGGCTTCGCCAGGTCGCATGGTAACCGCGGAACCGCTCCACGACGTCGTCCCAGGCCGCATCGTCTTCGACTTGTGCCAGCAACGCCGTTCCGCTGCGACCGATGAGCGTCGATACCAGCGCGGTGCGAAGCCGGTCGGCCCGGGCCGGCTCGGCGACCGCGCGCATGACCTGCTCCAGCGCCTCGGCCTCGACACCGTGGAACACGTTGTCGAGCCCCTGCCGCACGGCCGGCACACCGGCCGCCGACAGGGCGTCGCGGACTTCCCTTGCCTGGTCGTGGGTACGGACGAGCACGGCGATGTCGCCGCCGTTCAACGCCCTGCCGTCCAGGGTGATGGTGCCTTTGTCGGCGCCATCGAGAAGACGAACGATCTCATTCGCGATATCGAGGCAGATGGCCGGTCTCGCGCGCTCCTTCGCGATAGGCTTGTCGCCGGCGCCGAACGCGTCGCGCGCCAGGTATCGAAAACGCAGTCGCTGTCCGGGTGCGCCATTCTCCAGCAGACGCGCAGTGTTGTGCGCGACGCCATCCACCGCGGGATAGTCGAGATCGTCGAATACGAAAGGCGTTCGGGCGTTCTCGAACATTCGATTCACTGCCGCGACCAGCACCGGGTCCGAACGGTAGTTGACGTCCAGCGTGCGGGTGGTGGCGGCCGACTTTCGCCCTTCCAGGTAGGCAAACAGGTCGGCGCCGCGGAAACTGTAGATGGCCTGCTTCGGGTCGCCGACCAGCACCCGCACCTTCGGACCGTCACCATAAATGGCGTCGAAGATGGCCAACTGGACCGGGTCCGTGTCCTGGAACTCGTCGATCAATGCGGCCGGGTAACGTTCACGCAACGCGGCGGCGAGACGCTGGCCGCCTTCGCCGGTCACGGCGTCTCGAACCAGCACCAGCAGGTCGTCGAACGAATGCCACCGACGGGCGGTCTTGCGGGCGGCCAGCTCGCGACGAACATACTCGCGAAGCGCGATCTTGAGCGCCGCGATACGGTCGTCGACGGCGGCGGCATATCGCGAATAGACTTCCGCGAGAGCCGAGCAACGCGTAAAGAAGGGATTGTCCGGCGTGGCATGGCCCTTCTTCGTGGCGTCCTCGAGGACCGGCAGCGTAAAGCGATCGAAGTGCTCGAAGAGGCGGGCCGGCGCGGATCGAAGCGCCATCAAGTCGGCCATGGCGTCGAGCCACCCCGGCACGCTCGCGACGCGGTACTTGTTGCGATTCAATGCCGCGCTGTCGAGCAGGATGTCCCTGACGCGTTCGCGTTCCGACCGCCACGCGTTGCGAGCCTTGAAGAACGCGCCCGCCAACGCCGGTTCCACGGTGTCGAGCTCTTCCCCCGACCGCGCCGCCGGCGGCAGGACGGCGAGATAGTCACGCATCGTGTTGCTGCCGATCCAGCTCGATAGCGAATCCGCACTCACCTTGCGGTCAACGAGCGCTTCCACCACCGCACGCGGCTCTCTGGCGATGACCGTTCGCCAGAAATCGTCGCAAATGGCCTGGCGCAGTTCAGCCTCGCTGGTGAGCACCTCGGCATCGAACAACGCGCCGCTCTCGAAGGCCGCCTCGGCGAGCACGCGCTGACAGAAACCGTGGATTGTATAGACCGCGGCCTGGTCGAATCCGGAAACCGCCCTGTCGAGGCGCTGTCTTGCCAGGCCGGTATCGACCGTCGACGCCAGCACGGCCTGTTCGAATTCATCCGCCGGCGCTCCGTGCTCGAAGGCGGCGCGCAACGACACCAGCCGGCGACGGAGACGCCCGCGAAGTTCCCGCGTAGCCGCCTCGGTGTAGGTGACCGCGAGGATGCGATCCACCGGCAAGCCGCGCTCGAGAACCAGCCGGGCGTATAGCGCGGTGATCGTGAACGTCTTGCCGGTGCCGGCGCTGGCTTCGACCAGCAGTCCGTCGTCGAGCGGCCAGGCCGCGGGCGTCTCGCCGCTCATGGCCGCCACGGGGTCATGTAGCCCTCGACCGGCAGCAGCAGGGCCCGCAGGTTCGCGTCGAACGCGTCGTCAATGGGGTCCGCGTCACCGAACGCCTTTCGATAGTACGGGTTGTCGCACTCTCCGCGAAACCGTCCGGATCCTTGCCACGTACGGTGCGCGCGCTCGAGCCGGTCCTCCCTGCCCCGAGCGTCGTACCACGTCCAGGCCGATCGCGGGAAGAAATGCAGCGGCGCGCGTAGCCCCTCGCGATAACGTTCGAGCCAGGGCGCCAGCAGGTCGCGCGCCGCGCCCGGTTCGAGCGGCTCGAACGTCCAGCTCCCTTCAAGCGTCAACAACCGGGACGGACCGGGTAACACGTTCGCCGCGCAGCCCACGAGATGTTCGATGATCATGGCGATCCGGTCCGGCGCATTGACCTTGCGCAACCGGTAGCGGAACAAGCCCGACTCACGTATCCCCTCGAGCGAGCCCGTGAGCCGCGTGCCGCCGACCGTGATGTCGATCGGCGCGGGCTCGCGCAGCCGACTGGCGAGGGCCGTTTCGATCGTGCCGCGCAGCCGCTCGACCGTTTCGACCTCCCTTTCCAGGTGGACCCGCCCCGGCAATCCGTGGGGCAGCAGGCCCGAGCGACGCAGCACGCGCTCGCAACCGTCCAGGTCGTCCGCGGCCGCGAAGCGGTCGAGCCACTCGCGGCGCGCCGCCTCGCCGGCGTCGTTGACCAGGGTGAAAGGTTCGCGGTCGACGAGCTGCTCGTCACGCTCATCGAGCCAGACGCCGAAGCGATTGCGAATCAGCGACCGCGCCGGGTTGGAATAGAAGAACACCAGGTCCGCCAGATCGACATCGTTTTCCGGTGCGGCGAGCGGCGTTTCCACGAACGGCGGCGGAGGACTCGGCGCGCCCAGCGCGGCGGCGGCGTTCGCCAGGTACGTCACGAAGCCGGGATAGCGCGCATCGCCCTGGAAATATCGCCGATCGAAGGCCTGAAGGGAGTGCTCCGTCAACAGTCGTTCGCGAAGCGCATCCACCGCGTCATCCCCTTCCAATCCCTGGCCGATGTAATCCAGCAGGTCGCTCACCACGACCGAGGGCGGCAGTTCGGTGTTGTCCTTGATGTTGCGACCCACGTAGCTGATGTACAGCGCTTGCCTGGCGCTCAACAACGCCTCCAGGAACAGGTACCGGTCGTCCTCGCGGCGCGAACGGTCGCCGCGCCGGAAATCTCGCGCCATCCTGTCGAGGCTCGACGGCGTGTCGATGCGTGGAAACGCATCGTCGTTCATGCCGACGAGGCAGATAAGCTTGAAGGGTATCGAGCGCATCGGCACCATGGAGCAGAACGTCACCCCTCCACCGAGAAACCCGGCCGCTCCACCGGACGATTCACAGGCGCGCTGCAGGACGTCCCTGACCACTTCCAGCGACACGCGGCGATCGCCGAGCGCAGGCGCCGCGTCGTCCGCCAGCGTGACGAGCGCATCGCGCAGCGAGGCAATCGCGTCCGCTTCGTCGGCGTCCGGCGCGAAGAACGTATCCAACAACCGCGTCAGTTCCCGCGACCATTCTTCCATGGTACGCGGGATCGACAGTCGACGCGCAGCGGATTCGAGCGCGTCGACGAAACTCAGGAATCGACCCAGCATGCGCGCCTCAGCGGGTTCGATGCCGGACCACGGCAGCATGTCGCCGACGAGGCACTGCGCCGGCGCCGCGTAGCCGAGCACGAGGCGATCCATCCCGGCACGCCAGGTGTGTTCGTCCGTCGCGGCCAATCCGAGGCGTTCGCGGTGTGAGGCGTCGAAGCCCCAGCGGATGGCGGTTGCTTCGATCCAGCGCCGAACGGTGTCGAGGTCGGTCTCGTCGAGGTCGAAGGCGGCGGCCACGGCGCGTGCCTGCAGCAGGCCGACGACGAACTCCGGCGTCGCGCGATCATCGACGACGTCCAGCAACGAAAGGAATGCCCGGATTCCCGGCGCGCGCGCCCGCAGGCCGCGGTCGGCGATGGCGAACGGAATGCGCAAGTGTTCCGGCGCCGTGGAAAACACGGCGTCTATAACGGGCGCGTAGGTATCAATGTCCGGCGCCATGACGAGCACGTCGGATGGCGCCAGGTTGGCATCAGCATTGAAACGCGCGAGGAGTTGGTCGTGGAGCACCTCTATTTCGCGCGTGGGTCCGTGACAGGCATGAATGGCGATGGAATCGTCGTCTTGCGCCGGACTTGCCGACGCGCCGGTCTCGCCGCGCTCGGCGAGGTCCAGAATGTCGTTCTGTATGGACGCCAGAAGTGTCCCGCCGGCGGACGGCTCGTAGTCCTCGTTTTCCAGCGGCGACAGGTCCTGCAACTGATCGAGCGTCTCGCGTCCCTGGCGGCCCCAGTCGGCGAGCAGGCTGTTGCCGCGATCTCGGAACGCGTCGTCGCCCTCGGGCACCTCCCGAGGCGTGACGATGTCGGCCCAGTACTCCCGGCACGGGTTGAACCAGTACATGTGCACGTCGATGACCCGCGCCGCAGCCGCCAGCACGCCGAGGTACCCGGGGGACAGCGAGGGAATGCCGAAAACATTGATTCGCGGCGGCAACCGGGCGGCATCCAGGTCGCCGCGGTCGGCGGCCTCGGCGAAGGCGCTGCTCAGGCGAGACCAGTTCGACGCGCCGAGCCGCGCCGACAAGGTGCGCCATAGCGCTGCCTGCCAGTGGTCGTCCTCGCCTTGCTCCCAGGCGAGAATCCAGTCGGGCCGATACACCTGGTATTGATCGAACAGCACCGCGAGGCGCCGTGCCAGCGACCAGCGTCGATGCTCGTCGCCGTCGCCGAGATACCGGGCGACGGGTTCGAATCCACGTGTCCCGGCGACGTCTTCGAACACGGCAAACAGATGCCAGGCGAGTCGGCGCGGCTCAAACTCGCTGCATCTCGGCGTATCCGGTTGCCACGCGCGTATCAGCTCCCACGCGAGTTCGGCGGGAAAGCGGACATTGACATTCGCGGCGATGCCATTGGCATCGGCGACGCGAAGTTGCAGCCAGCGACCCATGCCGGCGTTGCTGACCACCAGGGTCTCGGCGTCCAACGCGCTCCGGCCCGGCACCGGGTTTCGAACGATTTCGGCAAGGATCGCCGCCAGGCGCTCGGTGCGGTTGCTGTAGTGAACGTGCAGCACGACGAATCAGTGTCCCGCGCGGTCGGGTTGCCCTTGCAAGCGATTCACCCCGGCCCACGAAACACGCCGCGGTGAAACGTGATCGCGCGTGGCGACGCGGCCGGGCAAGCCCGGCGGTCGCCTCCGCGGCAAGGCCGCTGACGTTCCCGGCCGGTGCGACACGGGCTACAACGCGCCGCCGATCGGCGTTGCCAGCGACACCACGTTGCTCTCGTGCTCGATGCTGTCTGTGCTCCACACTTCGGCGACACCGGCTTCACGAAGCAATTCCAGCGCGCCGCCGCAAAAGACGGGGTGGGTAATCACGCACGAGACTTGCGAAGCGCCGCCGGCGACGACGCCGCGGGCGGCGGCCGCCAGGGTGTGACCGGTGCTCACGACGTCGTCCACCAGCACGACGCGTGTCTCGCGACAATCGAGGCCCGCCGGGAGGTCGACGCGTACCTCGCGATCCCCCGATCGTCGCTTCGTCGCGACAACCCACGGCATTCCGGTCTTCTCGGCGATGGGTTCGACCCATTGCGCCGACTCCTGGTCGGGACCGACCAGCAGCAACCTTTCGCCGAGCCCACCGAGGAAGCGCGCCACCTCCGTGCTCGCACTCAGCGCGATGGCCGTTACGCCGGGAAGCGCCTGCTGCAATTCATCCACGCGGTGCAGGTGCGGATCCACGGTGATGACGCGGTCGAACAACGTACCCAACCAGCGGCCCACCACGCGCTGACTCACCGCCTCACCCGACCTGAAGGCGATATCCTGTCGCATGTAGCAAAGATACGGCGCCGCGAGGGAGAGTTCGACCGCGCCGTGGTCCCGGCAGGCGGCGGCGCATAGCATGAGCTCGACGAGCTTGTCGTTGGGACGATCCATGCTTCGATACACGACAACCCGCGACGGCAGCCGGTCGGGCACCCGCACCAGGCTCTCGCCATCGGGAAAGCGGTGAAGTGTCACGCAGGCACAATCGACGCCGGCGGCATCGGCCACTCGCCGCGCGGACGACTCGCATTCCGGAAAGTACAAAATCAAAAGATCGTTTCGCAAACCGGGTCTCTGTTTCGATCCTGGGCCGGCTATTTTGCCATTACGAATACGCCGACGCCGAGGGGGACGCCCGACATCACCCGATTTCGAGTACGGCGGCGCCATGCAACCGCCCCTGGCGCAGGTCTTCCACGGCGCGATTCGCATCCCGCAGCGGGTAGCGGGTAATCTCGGTGCGTACGCCGGCCGCCGCAGCGAGGTCGAGAAACTGCACTCCGTCGGCGCGGGTGAGGTTGGCGACCGAACGAACCGTGCGCTCCCCCCACAACAACGCGTACGGAAATGCCGGAATGTTGCTCATGTGGATGCCGGCGCAAACCACCACACCGCCCTTGCGTACGGCCGCCAGCGCCGCCGCCACCAACGAACCCACCGGCGCGAAAATTATTGCGGCGTCCAGCGGCGCCGGCGGCGGCGTGGTCGAGTCGCCGGCCCACACCGCGCCCAGGCGTCGTGCGAACGCCTGGCCCGACTCGTCGCCGGGGCGCGTGAAGGCGAACACCTCGCGGTCCTGGTGCAGGGCGATCTGGATGATGATGTGCGCGGCGGCGCCGAAGCCGTAGATGCCCAGGCGCGCCGCCTCCCCGGTCATCCGGTAGGAGCGGTAGCCGATCAATCCCGCGCAAAGCAGCGGCGCGGTTTCGGCATCCGACAACGCGCCGGCTATCGGAAAGCAGTAACGCGCGTCGGCGACGGTGTACTCGGCGTATCCACCCGGCAGCGTGTAGCCGGTGAACCCGGCGTCGTCGCACAGGTTTTCATGTCCGCCGGCACAGTGTCCGCAATGGCCGCAGGTGTATCCCAGCCAGGGCACGCCGACGCGCTCGCCGACGGCGAGGTCGCGCACGCCCTCGCCCACCGCGTCCACGGTACCGACGATCTCGTGTCCGGGCACGAGGGGCAGCGTCGCGTCCTCGAGATCGCCGTCGATGACGTGCAAGTCGGTGCGACACACGCCGCAGGCACTCACCGCCACGCGTACCTGGCCGCGACCCGGCCGTGGGCGCTCGAGCGTGACCTGCGTCAACGGCGAGCCCGGAGAAACGAGCTGCATGGCCGTCATCGTCTTGTTCGTCGTGTCGACTGCTACCATCGCCGTCTTGTTACCCGGAAAATTCTTTCTCCTAGGATAACCGTTCACGAGGCGTCGTGGCATCCGTTCGTCGGACGTCACGACGAGGCGTTATAATGGTGGCCGATCCACACACCGATTCCGACCGGCATCGAAATGGGACTCGCCGTTGCAAGATTGCACTGACGATTCGATGCCGCGGCCGCTGCGCATTTGCATGCTCAGCATCCATGGACTGATCCGCGGCTCGTCACTCGAACTCGGACGCGACGCCGATACCGGCGGCCAAACCAAGTACGTGGTCGAACTCGCACGCGCGCTGGCGGGACTGGACGGCATCGCGCACGTAGACCTGCTCACGCGTCGTATCGTCGATCCCGACGTAGACGACGACTACGCGCGTCCCGAGGAGGCGCTTTGCGAGCGCGCCTCGATCGTTCGCATCGACGCCGGACCGGAGGAATACCTCGCCAAGGAGTTGCTCTGGGATCATCTCGACGCCTTCGTCGACAATACCATCGCTTGGTTCAACGAATCCGGCCGCCATCCCGACCTGCTGCACAGTCACTACGCCGATGCCGGCTACGTGGGCAGCCGCCTGTCCCACGTGCTCGGCATCCCGCTCGTGCATACGGGGCATTCGTTGGGTCGAATCAAGCGCGCGCGCCTGATCGCCGCCGGCCTGTCCTCCGCCGATGTCGAGGAACGTTATGCCATGAGCCGGCGTATCCAGGCCGAGGAACTGGCGCTGTCAACCGCGGAACGGGTCATCACCAGCACCCGCCAGGAAATCGAGTCGCAGTACGAGCGCTACGATTACTACCAGCCCGACCAGATGCGGGTCATCCCGCCGGGTACGGATCTCGACAAGTTTCATCCGCCGAGCGGAGACGAAGGCGACCACCCCATCGCCCGGGACATCGCGCGCTTCCTGCGCGATCCCGGCAAACCCATGATTCTCGCCCTGTCGCGTCCGGACGCGCGCAAGAACATCCCCGCCCTGATTGAGGCCTTCGGCGGCGACGACGTGCTGCGGGAGCGCGCCAACCTGGTGATCGTCGCCGGCAACCGGGACGACCTCGAGGATCTCGAGGACGGAGCGCGCGACGTCATCACCGACATCCTGTTCGCCGTGGATCGCCACGAACTGTACGGGAGCGTGGCGTATCCGAAACACCACCAATTCGACGACGTGCCGGTGATCTACCGACTCGCGGCGTTGACGCGGGGCGTGTTCGTCAACCCGGCCCTGACCGAGCCCTTCGGCCTGACCCTGATCGAGGCGGCCGCCAGCGGCCTGCCCGTGGTCGCCACCGAGGACGGCGGTCCTGTCGACATCATCGACAATTGCGCGAACGGACTGTTGATCAATCCCCTCGAACCGACGGCCATCGCCGCCGCCATCCGCACGATCATTCTCGATGCCGACACCTGGGGCCGCATGTCGGATTCCGGGCTCGAGGGCGTGCGACGCCACTACTCGTGGCACGCGCACGCGACAGCCTACCTCGAGGAAATCCGGCCCATCGCCGAACGCACCTCCGTTCCGCTGCATCGACGCGAGGCGGGCGCACGTCCCAGCTTCTACCACGACCGTGCACTGTTCTCAGACCTCGACCAGAGCCTGCTCGAAGACACCGCCTCGCTGCCGGCGCTGGTCGAGGCAATCCGCGCGAACCGCAAGACCGCCGCCTTCGGCATTGCCACGGGGAGACGACTGGACTCGGCGCTGGCGATGATGAAGCGTCACGAAATACCGACCCCGGACGTACTCATCACCAGCGGCGGCACCGAGATCTACTACGCGCCCAAGTTGACCCTCGATCGCGGCTTCGCCCGGCATATCGAGAAAAACTGGACGCCGAATGTCGTTCGCCGCACCCTCGACGGTGTCGAGGGACTGGAACTGCAGCCCAGGTCGGAGCAGAGCCGATTCAAGATCAGCTACTACATCGATCCGGAGAAGGCGCCGTCGTTGGAGGAAATCAACCGCATGCTGCTCAAGGAAGACCTGGCCGCGAATGCCATCCTGTCGTTCGGCCAGTTCCTCGACATCCTGCCGATTCGCGCGTCGAAAGGCCTGGCGCTGCGCTACGTCGCCGCGACGCGGGAGATCGACCTCGATCACATCCTGGTGGCCGGCGGTTCCGGCGCCGACGAAGACATGATGCGAGGCAATACCCTGGCGGTCGTGGTCGGCAACCGGCACCACGAAGAGTTGTCCCAGCTCGAGGATGTCGATCTCATCTATTTCGCCCGGGCGCGCGGGGCCGGCGGCATTCTCGAGGCGATAGGACACTACGACTTTTTCGGCGCCTGCCGGGCGCCGTCCGAGACGGTGCGGCGCTGACATGCCGCCGTTGCTGTTGTGCTGCGATCTCGATCGCACCCTGCTACCCAACGGACCACAGCCGGAATCGCCCGGCGCGCGGGACGCTTTTCGCGAGCTGGTGGCGCGCGACGACGTGACACTTGCCTTCGCCACCGGTCGCAGCCGGGCCCTGGTTGAATCGGTCCTTGGCGAGTACGACCTTCCCGAACCCGATTACGTGATCGGCGACGTCGGTACGAGCATCCATGTCGTCGAGGCAACGCGCTGGCGCGACCTTCCCGGCTGGGACGAGGTCATGGCCGCGGACTGGAAAGACCTGGATCGGAACACGATCACCCGCCTCCTGGAGCCGATCGAAGCGTTGACCCTCCAGGAAGCCGGGAAACAGAATCGTTTCAAGATCAGTTTCTACGCGGCGTCGGAAACCGACGCCGATCGGCTGGTCCGCGACGTTGATCGCCGCCTCGAAGGACGCGGCATTGCCTGGCGGTGCGTATACAGCGTCGACGAGGCCAACGATATCGCGTTGCTCGACGTACTGCCGGCCGCCGGCGGAAAGCTCAATGCCCTTCGCTTCCTGCATCGCCGCCTCGGCCATGCCGAGGAAGACGTGCTGTTCGCCGGCGACAGCGGCAACGATCTCGAGGTGTTGGCCAGCTCGATACCCGCGGTGCTTGTCGCCAATGCCCTGCGCGAGGTGTCGCGACAGGCCGTGGAAGCGGCGCGGCGCAACAACACCGAGTCGCGGCTTTATCTCGCGCGCGGCGGCTTCCGGGGCATGAACGGCAACTACGCCGCCGGCATCGTCGAAGGCGCGACGCATTTTCATTCGCGACTGTTCGCGGCAATCGCCGCGGGAGCCGGTACCTGATGGGCCACCGGCCGATCGTTTTCGGCGAAGTGCCGTTCCACTGCCTCGACGACCGGACCTGACTCCCGGCGGAACAAACCATGTACGAACAGGTTTCCCATTCTTTGCTCAACGAGATCCTCGACGAGCTCAAACCCGAGATTCGACGCCAGAACCTGCGCCACTTCTACACCCGCCTGGGCGCCAATTTCTATGCCGTGCACTCCCTGTTTCACCACCTTTACGGGCATCGAGACGACTTTCGCGCCCGCATGATCGACCTGGTGGAGGTCATGGCCAGCCGCTACATCGAGCGCGACGAAGCACTCGAACGCAGCGACATGGCTCGCGAGATGGACCACAACTGGTTCCTGGACCAGGAGTGGGTAGGCATGGCGCTGTACGCCGACGGCTTCGCCGGGAACCTGAAGGGCGTGAACGCCCACCTTTCCTATCTCCAGGAACTCGGCGTGAACCTGGTGCACATCATGCCCATGTTGCTGTGCCCCGACGGCGCGAGCGACGGCGGGTACGCCGTGAGCGATTTCAGGCACATCAACCCGCGGCTGGGAACCCTGGACGATGTCGACGCGCTGGCATCTTCCATGAGAAAGCGCGACATGCTGCTGGTTCTGGACGTGGTGGTGAACCACACGTCCGACGAACACGAGTGGGCGCGGCGTGCCCGCGACGGGGAGTCGGCCTACGAGGACTACTACTACGTGTTCCCCGATCGCGAAATCCCGGACATGTTCGAGGAGACCATGCCGGAGATTTTTCCCGATTCCTCGCCCGGGAACTTCACGTTCGACGAGCGCATGGGCAAGTGGGTAATGACGGTCTTCAACAGCTACCAGTGGGACCTGAATTACTCGAACCCGGCGGTGTTCATCGAGATGGTGGACATCATTCTCTACTGGGCGAACCGCGGCGCGGATATCGTGCGGCTCGACGCGGTTGCATTCCTGTGGAAGAAGGTCGGCACGATCTGCCAGAACGAGCGCGAGGCGCACCTGATCCTCCAGCTCATGAAGGACTGCTGCCAGGTCACCGCGCCGGGCGTGCTGTTCATCGCCGAGGCCATCGTGGCGCCGTTCGAGATCACCAAGTACTTCGGCGAGGACGCGATCGTCGCCAAGGAATGCGAGATCGCCTACAACGCCACGCTGATGGCGTTGCTGTGGGATGCCGTGGCAACGCGAAACGCACGGCTTCTGAATCGCGGTATTCGCAGCCAGCCGGGAAAACTGGATCGCGCCACGTGGCTGAATTACGTCCGCTGTCACGACGACATCGGATTGGGGTTCGACGATGTGGATATCGAGCACGTCGGCTACGACCCGCGCGCGCACCGCACCTTCCTGCTCGACTATTTTACCGGCGCGTACGACGGCTCGACGGCCCGCGGGCGCCCGTTCGGGCGCAATCACAAGACCGGCGACGCGCGAATTTCCGGATCGCTCGCCTCGCTGGTCGGCCTGGAAGCCGCCATCGAGAGCGGCGATGAGGCCGCCATCGACCGCTGCATCCGCCTGATCCTGTTGCTGCACGGCATCATCCTGTCCTACGGCGGAATCCCGCTGATCTACTACGGCGACGAACTGGGGACGACCAACGACTACAGTTTCGCCAACGACGCCGATCGCGCGGGCGACAACCGCTGGATGCACCGGCCCCGGATCGACTGGGAGCGAGCCGAGCGCCGCTATCGACACGGCACCGTCGAATCGCGGATCTTCGATGGTCTCAAGCGACTGATCGGCGTGCGCAAATCGATCAAGGCCTTCGCCGATTTCAACAATCGCGAGTTGCTGGAGACCGAGAACGACCACCTGCTGGTATTCAAGCGCAGCCACCCCGAGCATCCCGCCGATGTCGTACTGGTGGTCGCCAACTTCGACGCACGGCCGCAGCACCTCGACCTCGGCCGACTCACCGCGTCCGCCCACCCGGAGATTGCCCGCCCCACCGACCTCGCCAGTGGCGAACTGCCGGCGATTCAGGGCAATTCACTGGTCGTTCCGCCCTACCGGTTCTACTGGCTCACGGAGCAGCGCCTGGCCGGAATAATCTGATACTCTTCGGCTGGCGCCGACGATTGCTGTCCGCGATCGCGGCGCCGCCCTGCCGGTGACGACGAGGGAGCCTTCGAAAATGAACGACAAGCGCCTACTGATCAGCGCCGACCACTCCGTTTTGCTGGTCATCGATGTGCAGCAGCGACTGGCACCCGTCATCCACGACATCGAGTCGGTCCTGCGCGACAACATCTGGCTCATCCACGTGGCCTCGCGACTCGGCGTCCCGGTCTATGCGACCGAGCAGTACCCGTCCGGTCTGGGTCATCTGGTTCCCCAGCTCGGCCCGCTCCTGGCACGTGAGAACGTGGTTTCCAAGATCCGATTCTCGGCCGTCACGGACGGTTGCCTTAACGACGAGAAGGCGCTCGAGCGCGAACAGGTCATTGTCACCGGGGTGGAGGCTCACGTGTGCGTCCTGCAGACCGCCCTGGAACTGCTCGAGCAGGACAAGCAGGTCTTCGTCGTCGCCGGCGCGGTCGGTTCGCGCCGCGAGACAGACCGCGAACTCGCGCTGGCGCGCCTGCGCCACGCAGGCTGCCAGGTCGTTTCCCGCGAAATGGTTGCCTTCGAGTGGATGCGCGAGGCCGGTACCGAGCTGTTTCGGGAAATCAGTCGCGAGTTCCTTCGCCAGGCCGGATCCTGATCCCGACGATCGGACCGCGGTAAACGGCGCCGCAACCAATACAAAACGGCCTGGTTAACTATCGACTACCACGGGAGTTCGTCCGCCATGACCCGTCTGCGCAAATCCGTCTTCTATCTCATCTCGATCGCCCTTTTTTACGTCCTCGCGGAAGGCGTCGCATTCGTCGGTTACAGCATTGCCCAAGGCGAGTTCTTTTCGCTCGCCGAGCTGACCGAGCTGCGCGAAGAAATCATCGATGACCGCGAGAAGCAAACCCGGCTTCCCGACACCTCGGAAGCCGGTCGCGACAACCGCCACAGGCAGGAAATCCTGCATCCCTACATGGGTTACGTGATCGACTACCACGACACGCGCTGTTCGGGCCACGGGTTTTGCGACGACATGATGCGCTCGTACGAGAACGCGCCGGTGACGCCGAAGTCGGAGGACGACTACATGGTCGGCGTATTCGGCGGCTCGTTCGCGGCGCAGACGACCATACTGTCGAGCGAGGGATTCCTGGCCGAACGACTCAGGACCCTCCCGGGCCTCGCGGATAAACGCATACTGGTCCAGACGATTGCCCTGGGCGGATTCAAGCAGCCGCAGCAACTCATGGCACTGAACTGGTTCCTGAGCCTGGGCGCCGAATTCGACCTGGTCATCAACCTGGACGGTTTCAACGAGGTCGCCCTGCCGCCGACGGAGAACGTGCCGACCGGCACCAACCCGTTCTTCCCGCGCATCTGGCACAATCGCGTCAGGGTGCCGCGCGACCTCAGCCTGCTCGCGGTGTACGGGGAAATCGAGTACCAGAAATCCCTTCGCGCAAGACGCGCCGAGCGACTCAACGAGTCGCCGTGGCGTTTCAGCGTCCTGCGCAACCTGGTGTGGAAGTCCCGCGACAAGCGCATTCTCTCCAGAATTTCAGAACGCGAGCTGTTCGCCCAGTCCTACCTCGCCCGGAACACGCACCTTCGGCCGTTGGTGGTGACGGGACCGAGATACGACTGGGAGTCGACAGCATCGTTCTACGGGGATCTTGCGGCATCGTGGGCCCGGGCGTCGCGGCAAATGCACGACGTGGCCACGGGCCAGGGAATCCTTTATTTCCATTTCCTCCAACCCAACCAGTACCTCGCCGGGTCGAAGCCGTTTTCGGAGACGGAAAGGCGCGAGCACATCCTCGAAGCGCAGCCTTACCGGCTGGGCGTCGAAAACGGTTATCCCCTGTTGATCGAAAAGGGTCGTGAGCTGAAGCGCGACGGCGTGTCGTTCGTCGACCTGACGGGCATGTTCTCGGAGAACACCGAAACATTGTACAGCGATGCCTGCTGCCACCTCTCCCGCGAAGGCTACGACCTGGTGGTGCGCGAGATCGTGGAATCGATGCGGCCGTCGTTTCAGTCGCCGCTCTAGCGCGCGACTCGCTCCAGCAGGGACAGCGTACGCCCGTCGCGGCGGCCACCGCAATATTTCTCCAGGGCGAAACGAAAGCCCGGGTACTCGCCGCCGGCCGCGTCGAATAATGTCATCGACGAGCGAAACTTGAGATCGTCGGGTGAACCGAAAATCTGGCGCGCATCGCGGCCGTCGACCGCATTGACGAGCGCCGTGCATTCCCTGATGCGTGCGCCGAGAATCGGATGCGCCAGGTAGGCTCGCGCTTCGGCAAGGTCGCGGATGGCAAACCGTCGAGACGTCGGACTCATGCCAAGTCCCTCGACCTGCGGAAAAATGAACCACATCCAGTGGCTGCGCTTGCGACCTCTCGCCAGTTCCCGTATCACGTCGTCGTAGACGGGCGCCTGCGCGTAGAGAAATCGCTGCAAATCAAACGGATCACGCATTCATCACTGTCTCGTGAGGGGCGCAACGGACCTCGAGGCGCGTGTAACATGGAGTCGCCACCGCGGCGAGGGTCCGTTCGGCCTAAAATTTCCGTGGTGCGCGCCGATTATGTACCAGATGGCCGCCACGTTCGAAGCGGTAACCGGTATCACGGTACCCCCGGCCACGGGGGGTGCCTGCGGGAAGGAAACGATTTGAACCAGGATTCGACGATCAGTCCGGCAACCGAACGGCAGGCGGAAAACCGCGCCCGGGGAATTCGGGACATGTCGCTGGCGGCCCGCCTGGCGATTCTGTTCGCCCTGCTTTCGTTGGTTCCGCTGGGTGTTTCCGGCGTATTGATGTATTACCGATATTTCGACGCACGCCAGCAAACCGAATTCCGCAATCTCCAGACGCTGGCCACGCACAAGAAAGCGCAATTCGAGCACTGGATCGACAAGAACGTTCGTGTCGTTCGGGAAATCGCGAACCGCCCGACCGTCGTCGGCTACGTACAAAGCATGATCGAGTTGCGCGACGCGGGATTCGGACACGGATACTTCGAGGGACTGTTGCGCCGAGAGCACTTCGACCCCGTGATCGACGAAGATCACGACGTCCGCGAATTGTTCCTTCTCGACGCCCACAGCGGCCGTAAGCTGGTGAGTTCGGATCCAGCCCGGGAGAACCGCTTCCACAGCGGCGAGACGTATTATTTACAGGGACTGCATGATACGTTCGTCCAGGCTCCGCACTACCCGTTGTCGCTCGATGACGCCTCGATCACCGTCTCGACTCCCATCAAGCTAGGTAGCGGACGGGTGTTGGCGGTGCTCGGCGGACATCTCGACCTGGCTGCCATCACGGGAATCATGCAACAAGGTTTCGCGCAGCAGGACACGCTCGACAGCTACCTCGTGAACCGATTCAACTCCTTCGTGACCCAACCGCGCTTTGGCGACGAAATTAACGTCCGCCAGCGGATTCAATCCGCCGGCGTGGACCGGTGCCTTGCGGGCGAGAGCGGCGAGGCTGTTTACCCGGACTACCGGGGCGTTCGGGTGGTCGGTGCGTTCCTGTGGCTGCCGCTCTGGGAGCAATGCCTGCTGGTGGAACGCGACCTGTCCGAGTCCATGAGCGGCTCCCGGCGTTTCCGGGATTTCGTGATAATCCTGTTCATGACTGTCGCAGCCATCGTCGTCGCCCTGACGTGGGTCGTGTCCCGCCAGGTTTCCCGACCGATCAGCGACGTCGTCGAAGCCACCGAAAACATCGGCCGCGGCAACTTGAACATTCGGCTGCCGCGACGATCGGACGGGGAAATGGCGAGACTCTTCGACGGAGTCAATCGCATGGCGCAGAACCTGGGTACCGTCACCGCGTCGCGCGACGAGCTGGACCGCGAGGTGGAGGGACGGCTCCGGGTGCTCGAATCGCTGCAGGAAAGCAAGCGTCGGTTGAATACCCTGCTGTCGAATTTGCCCGGCATGGCTTATCGCTGCGACAACTCTCCCGATTGGACGATGCGCTTCGTGAGCGAAGGATGCAAGGAGTTGACCGGGCTGGATCCCGCCGACCTGGTCGACGACGCCGTCACGACCTACGCCGATCTCGTTCACCCGGTTGACCGTCCACGCGTGTGGGCGCGCATCCAGGAATGTTCCCGCGACGGCCGCCCGTTCGAGCTCGAATACCGCATACGCCATTCGGACGGCTCCTGGCGGTGGGTCTGGGAAAAGGGACGCATGGTTTCAGGACCCGAGGAATCCCCCGGAATCCTGGAAGGATTCATCCACGACATCACCGAGCGACGGCGCCTGGCGAGGGAGCTCCAGCAGGCGCAGAAAATGGAGATTCTCGGCCAGGTGACCGGCGGCGTGGCCCACGATTTCAATAACCTGCTCGGGGTGATCCTCGGATACACGGCGCTGGCGCGCAAGCACCCCGCCGATCCCGAGAAAACATCGCGCTACCTTGCGCATGTGTCCCGGGCCGGCGAACGGGCCCGGGATATCGTCTCCCAGATGCTCGCGTTCTCTCGCAAGGAGACCGGAACCGACGAGGTCATCGACATTCGCGAACGGGTCGCGGAGGAAATCGACATGCTGCGCTCGACGATGCCCGCCACCGTCGACATCGAACTCGAACTCCACGACAACGTGCCCAACGTGGAGTTGCAGCCCGGTCAGCTCAACCAGGTCCTGATGAACCTCACCATCAATGCCCGCGATGCCATGAACGGCCAGGGAACGATTTCGATCTGCGTGTCCAGACGCGAAGGCTTCTCGGGACAATGCTCGGTGACGCACAAGGCCTTCGAGGGAGACTTCGTCGAGCTCGAAATCGCGGACTCCGGAGCCGGTATCGATCCGGAGCGAATCGACAAGATTTTCGACCCGTTCTACACGACGAAAGCGGCCGGGAAAGGTTCGGGACTCGGCCTGGCCGTGGTCGAAGGCATCGTGCGTAGCCACGGCGGGTACATCGTGGTGTCGAACCGCCCGCACGGCGGCGCCGTGTTCAGCGTGTACTTTCCCGTGTCCACGCAGCGCGCAACGTCGGGCCTCGCCGCCGACGGCGACATCAACCCAGCGGCCGGCGCGCCCGACACGGCCGGCAAGCGGGTGATGATCGTGGACGACGAGGTGGTCCTGGCCGGATTCCTGGCCGAGTTCCTGCAATCCTACGGCTATGCGACCACCGTGTTCGACGGCGCCGCCGCCGCCCTCGACGCCTTCCGGGCCCGCCCGGACTCGTTCGACCTGGTTATCACCGACCAGACCATGCCCGGCATGTCCGGCCTCGAACTCGTTGACGGGCTGCGAACGGAGAACCCCGACCTGCCGATCATCCTTTGCACCGGGTACAGCGAGTACGTCAACGCGGAAAGTGCGCGCGAGCGGGGTATCGGATTCCTGCCCAAGCCCGTCGACCCGGAGCGCCTTCTGGCGATGCTCGCCGAGCGCCTGCAATCTCTCGCGGCGTTAATTGATTTGCCGGGTGCAGGCACGACGATTTCGGCGGGCGAACCCCCGCCCGCGCACACCTAGGCCTCCACCAGGAAATACCAGCCGTAGGCGGCGACCAGGGCCGGAACCGCGCTGTAGAACGTAGCCACCAGGGCCGCTCGCGGCGACGTGGCAATCGCCGGAAACAGGGCGTCCCCGTCGTTCGCGATGGCGTTTCCAATCTGCGCCGAGAGCGGCGCCGCGCCCGCGAGGTATAGCGTGGTCACCATGATCTGGGGACCGCAACCGGGGATGAACCCGACCAGCACCGCCAGGACGGGTACAAGCGGCGCCCAGGCATGCGCCAGTGCCGACAGGTCGATGCCGGCGAGCGCGACCAGTAACTCGAATCCCGCGAACGCGAACACTACCCAGGCCGTCACGAAGTTGGTGGTGGTGATCACCGGGGAGATGCCATCGATCCCCGGGGCGTCGTCGCGCCCCTCATCGCCAGGTGCGCCCGCGTCCGAGCCGTCGCGCACCCACATGGCCAGGGAAAGAAGCGATCCGGCAATGCCCAGCCACGTAATCGACGCGTTGACGCCGACAGTGGCGAGCCAAGCGTCCACGTCCACCCGAAAGGCGCCGGCGACGCCAACCGCGACACCGGGCACGGCCAACCACAACCAGGCCGTCTCGGCGACGATATCCCGCCGGCGGCTTTCGCGGCGGCACGAACGGGTTTCGGCGGTCGGCGTCCGCGACGCGCGCATGAAATCCGGTCCATGCAACGCATCGACGGCATAGCCCGTCACGATGCCTGCGACGAGCCCGATGCCGAACATTGCCGCGCCCGTACCGGGTTCGCGCGCCAACAACAGGAACATGGCGTCGCCCATGGTCGCGGAGAGCGCCGCCAGCAAACCGCCGAACCCGAGATGACCTTTCGCGTACTGCGTCACGGCGACGATGGCGCCGCCGCAACCGGGGAACGCACCCAACAACGCCGCTGCCGGCACCTGCCAGCGCCTGTGGCGATCCAGCCACGCGCCAAGATCGATGCCGAGACGACGCTCGCCGAGATGAACGATGGCGAGCGTGCCGGCGACGAAGACAGCCACGGACAGGTAGGCCTCGGCCAGCGATGCAAGAAGCAGCCCCACGCCACCGGGCGCGACCAGTGCCGCCAGCGAGAGCACCGCCAACGCCAGCGCGCGACGATTGAACGGAAACGCGAGCGTCCGTGCAGCCGGCAAATCGAGGCCAACACCGGATGCGAGATGTGATACCAACGTGGTCATGAATCCGTACTCGACAAGGGAATAGATAAGAATGATTCTTATTCCCTATCATGCGGGCGACCAATTGATTTCCAAAGTCGATTTATTCTATTTTTTTAATCGTTATTGACTACTATTTCCTCGACATAGGCGATTGGCTTCCAGCGTGGACGCCGACCTCAGGTGCCGGCTTGATCGATCACCGCCGCCAACAGCAGTTCGGCGCCCTGTGCGATGTCGGCATAGTCGGTCCACGCTCTCGGCGAATGGCTGCGGCCGTCCTTGCTGGGGACGAAAATCATCGCGGTATTGCAAACGTTCGCCATCATGGCCGCATCGTGCAGCGCGCCGCTATTCGTTCGATGCCAACGCAGTTCGACGCTGTCCGCCAGAGACTCGAGACGTGCCACCAGCGATGCCGACATCGGCGTCGGCGCGGTCTTGCCGGTCAACTCGGATTCGAATCCGATTCCACGGCGAGCCGCGATCCCGGCGAGGGAATCGAATACCACGGCTGATGCCGTGCTGATGGCGACCTCGTCCACGTCACGCACGTCGATGCTGTAGTCCGCCGCGCCGGGTAACACGTTCACCGCGTTCGGCTCGCAGTGAATCCTCCCCGCCGTGGCGACGGTATCCGGGCGCGATGCGTCGCTGCTATCGATTCGCCGGTACCGATACATTCGGCGGCGCAGGCAAGGGCATCGAGGCGCAGCGTCATCGGCGTTGTGCTGGCATGGTTGGCTCGGCCGGTCCGGCGTACGTGCGGGTTGCCAATGGCATCCAGCCGCTCCGACAAACCGCGGTCAGGGTGAAGCCGGAGAGTTTCACACCGTTACCAACGATACGATCGTTGCCAGTCATCGCGCATTGGCTCAATGCGGTGTCGTAGCGATACCGGCCCGGCGGAATTCGAATCACTCAATAAACCGGCAACTTTAGACGGACGCTTGTCCGACTGCCTGATTTCCGCCACGCCCTACCACGGCACCTGCAGCAGTTCGTATTCGCAGTTACCCGCACGCAGCCTCTCGACCATGAGTTTGAGCGGATTTCGGTACACCACAATGCCCAGGGAGAGGTTCTCGCGCGCCAGTGCATCGAACGCCGCGTGGCGTATTTCGAAGATCCGCACCTCCCCGACCGTCGCCACGCTCGCGGAGGCTGGTCCGCTGTCGAACAACGTGAACTCGCCAAAACACGTTCCCGTGGGCAGGCGGCTCACCGGTACCTCGGCCGACCGCTCCCACGTTTCCGGCAAGAATACCGACACCGTGCCGGTAAGGACCAGTTAAAGCGTGGAGACCACGTCTCCCTCGGCAACGATTACCGTCTCCGGCGGATAGCCGACGACGGTTCCGCTCGCAAAGAAAGCATCCCGTTCCCGGCGGGAAAGACCCGCGACGAGGCGATGGTCTGCGAAATGCTCCTGGTCCACGGTATCGACTCCCACGGTCAGGATGGAATTCACACCGCAACGCGGGCTTCATGCGAGCAAACCCGCCGCGCTCACCGCCTTGACCGCACATCGGAGCAAACGGTACGGGTCGTACGTCAACCGGCGGAGAAATCGCTACATGCGGCGTGATTTCGCAGAATAACAGATCGAAAGCGCTTGTTGCGTCGCAAACGCCTGGCCATGGCCGTCCCCAAGCCAGCGCCGCCCAGGCGCGTGGTGCCAGTGCGCCCTCCCCCGCAGCCCCCAAAGCGCCGCAAAGAACCAACGCCCAG
>JAUIEZ010000209.1 GCA_030429665.1 Gammaproteobacteria bacterium
CCTAGAATAGTTATCCCGGTTACAGTCGAATCGCGCGGCACGACAAACCACTCGACGAGCCGGCAGCGACACGGAAGACAAAGCCTGCGCGCCAACGGGTCAACACGACGATTACGGGAGGATCGACAAGATGGCGATCAAGTCTCCGCACTATCCCATTATCTACGTTCGCGGCTACGCGGCCACGATGAGCGAAATCGAGGATACCGTCGCCACGCCCTACATGGGTTTCAATCTCGGCGCCACCAAGATTCGACAGGACTACGAAGCCAATATCAAGCGGTTCGTATTCGAATCCCCACTCATCCGCCTGATGAAGGACGAGGGCTATTCGGACGTCTACCGAAACGGCGACCTGATTCCGGTCGACGAGCGCGTTCCCGCCCGAAGCCTGTGGATATTTCGCTACTACGAACCCGTGTCGGAAGATCTCGGCGAAGGTGCGCGACAAACCATTCCGCGCTTTGCCGTCGAACTGCGCAAGTTCATTCTCTATATTCGTTCCAGGGTATGCGACGAAGATGAAGACGACGAAAACTTCAAGGTCTATCTGGTCGCGCACTCGATGGGCGGCTTGATCTGCCGATGCTACCTGCAAAACATCTGTCGGCGGGGGGTTCGGGACGCTTTTCCCGATGCGCCGACAAGGGAAGTCAACGCGCGCAACAGGGAGCTGGAACTGAACCGTCGTCCGGCGGCTTCGCTGGTAGACAAGGTATTCACCTATGCCACGCCCCATAACGGTATCGACATGGCGGGCTTCAACGTGCCCGACCTGGGCTCACTGGACCCCCTGCACGCACGCAATTTCAATCGCGACGTCATGCGCGAGTATCTCGCGTTGCCCGGCGACGACGGTCCGGTGAACGCTTTGGACGGCGCCTTTCCCGTCGAGCGGTTTTTCTGTCTCGTTGGAACGAACTACCGTGACTACGACGCATTCCACGGTTTGTCGCGCAAGGGCACCGGGGCGCTGAGCGACGGGCTCGTCATGATCCGCAACGCTTCCGTCGCCGGCGCTCCCCGCGCCTTCGCGCACCGCAGCCACAGCGGTCACTACGGCATCGTGAATTCCGAGGAAGGATTTCAGAATCTCCGGCGGTTCCTGTTCGGCAACGTACGGACGGACGTCACCCTGCACGTCGACGAGATTACCCTGCCCCGGCGGCTTGAAGAGATCGTCGGTGACGACCGCGAACGCGTCAAGGCGGCATACAACATCGAGACATCGGCGACGTTGCGCGGCCTGAACGTTTTCGTCAACGAACGTCGCGTGTCGCAGGAATCGGCAATCCGGCGCACCTACGAGGAACTGGTACACGACAACAAGACGGTCTACCTGTTCAGCGGATACCTGCTCAAGAGTGCGAAAACGAGCGATACGGGCGACACCGCCTTGGCGTTTTCCCTGTTCCTCGGCGTCCAGGTACCCGTCTACGAGTTGGACCGACGTTTTTGGCTAAACGGACACTTCGAGGGTGGCTACGTGTTTCGCGACATGCTCACCTTCCACGTGAGACCCGGGTCGAAACGGACGACCGTTCGCTACGGACTGGAATCAAGGGACGGGCCCTGGGAAGCCAACGAGCTACTCGAGCCACTCGAATCCGACGACGACGCATTGGTGTTCGAGATTCCGATCGGCTTCGAAGCCGACGCGCGGGAGAAGCCAAAACCCGGTTTGCGTGCACGCCTGCAAATACGGGCGACTGCCTGGAACACCGATTGAAAACGGCGCGGGATCCGCTACCTTCGTAGCGAACCCCGCGAGGACGTCCGATTCATGCCGTCTACTAAAACGGGGGTCTTCGCAAGATGAGCGATCCGCTCGCCCCGGTACTGCTCTGGGTCACCATCGTGCCCAGAGTGAAGCCGCCATACTCCGGGTACGAATGAATCGAGCCCTCTGCCTTGCTGACCCATCCAAGTCCCTCCTCTCCGGAGACCGTCAAGGTCAATTGAATCCACTTTCCCTTGACCTCGCCGATTATCGTGTGGTTCGCGCTTTGTCCCCAGAAATACGCGCCGTATTGCGCAAAGGTGATTGGCACCGTGGCAACCACGATGCCGCCCTCGTCGTTGTGCATGGTATACGTCCAATCGCCCGCCATGCTCGTTCCGCAGGAATTGCACGCACCGGGAATCAGTGTCGTAAAGTCGTCGAATGGCGGCGGAATGTGGCCAGGTTTGCCGGGGCGAAACCCCCGGTTTTGCGCTTGTACCGCGGATATCGCCAGGAACAGGCCCAGTATGATTGCGAACGTGGTTGTGATCTGTTTTTTCATGGTGCTCACCTGCCAGAGTTTCGTTGCAATGACGTTTCGGCATTTCCCTGGACCGCCGGTCGGCCCCAACCCGATTGGTCGATGGGATCGTCAACATCCGCGACGACTGACGCAGCGTGCTGATCGGCAACGTCACCACCGCCGGTCCACCCGGGAATCGAAGGCAGCCTGCCCTTCGTCTCCGCGTCTCCAAGGGAATAAATCAGCATCGCGTCACACATGATCCCGTCTCCGTTATGGCTAGTGTGGAATCCATCCTACGCATTGCGGGCCGGCCGTTCTGTGAGATCCCTCACAATAGACAGCCGTGGTAACTAGTTACATGCTGCTACCTGGAGTTGGTTCGATCCGCGCCATCGCGATGTCGGCGCCCGCACGACAATCGAGAAAACGGCCTCGAACCAGGCACGGGAAAAACGAGTATCGAGGGTTTTACGCCAAGCCGGTCGATGTCCCCGACCCGGCGGCAATTGAGCACGCGAATCCGAACGAGCGTTTGTTACGGCACGCGCCAACCCGTGGAAACCGAAATGTGACGTCAATCCATCGTTCGCGCGCGGTGAAGAAAACACAATGCCGGGCTGAATCCCGTAACGGGTTCGCCCCTTGACTACTTGAAGAACCGCACCCCACCGCGGTTTGACACTTCGATGATATCCATGCAGCGATCGACCGGACCGGATGCGTTCTCGCACTCCAAGACATCGTTGAGCAGGATGCGGCCTATGCCACCGCACGAAGTTTCGGGAATGTCGAACGACTTGACGCTGGTTTTATTCGCGGCAACCGGCGCGACGTTGAGTGCGAAGCGCTCCAGTATGATCCCATCGGTATCGAACAACACGAGATCGAGCCTGATCGAGGACAGCGCCGTGGCGGATCGGTTCTCGACGATCAGGAAGGCACGACAGGTCTCTCCGCTTTGCTCCATCTTGTTGAGTTCGACACCGACCCGGTCGGTCGACTGCGCCGAGTAGGACGCGAAGGACAGGGCGAGAAGAACGGCGGACAGAAAAAATGAACGACCGGGAAGTGATTTCATGAAGAATGATAATCCTTTGGGTTAGGGTCGACGACTTCGCGCGAATTTCAGCGCAGCGAGAATTCGATGGGCACGACGAAGGCCAGGTGGTTTTCGCCCAGGGACTCGGGAAAGCGGGGCAGCGGTTGCGCGCGCCGGATCATCTTCTCGACCTCCTCGTCAAGCAATCGGTGACCCGAACTTTTCCTCAGCTGATAGTCAACCACGTTGCCTTTTCGATCCATTACGAAATACAGGAAGGCGGTGCCTTCCAGGCGATGGCGCCGAGCCCGACCGGGATAGCGCTTGTGACGTTCGAGCCAGCTGCGCAAAGTCAACGCGTAGTCGGCCTTGACACCTTGCCTGCCTGCCGCGCGCTCTCCCTCCCGTGAATCGCCACCGAGTCCGCCATCGCCCGACTCGATATCTTTCCCCGGTGTATTTGCCGCGGTCGTGGACTGGTCCGGTACCGGGCTCGGTGAAGGCGACACGGTCGGGGCGGCTTCGGATTGCCTCGCGCCAGGTGATTCGACAGTTCTGGCATCAACCGGTGTTGCAGACGTCACGGCCTCGGCAACCACCTCGCTTGACTCGATTTCCCACCGGGGCCGGTCGACGTCCAACGTCTCGACCGCGGGCTCCTCTTGTACGCGACGCTCGTCCACATCTTGCTCTCGCGTTTCCCGTTCATGAGCCGCCTCGACCAATGCAACATCGGCGACGGGATCAAGCGCCGACAAGGCGCGCTCGACAGGCGCGCTGTTCTTCGCCGGGATCGCCTCGGAACGCGCCGGCTCGATGGTTTCTACCGGCAGTTCGGACGCCTCGCGCTGCCTGGGTTCTACCGTCGCGGCGTCCCCGGGCTCGAGCGACTTGAGTGGGTCCACCTGCCCGCCGACCGGCTCGCGTGTGCCGGGAATGCCGGAAATCAACCCAAGCGACACTTCGAGCCCGACGTCACCCGACGCGCTCGACCCGGCGGCTGGTGACTGCCAGCCCAACACGAACGCCAACCCGAGGTGGATCGCCAGGGCGCCACCGAGCGCCATGCCCCAATGTCTCGTGCCGAGGCGCACTAGTACTTCTCTCTAACGGTGAGCAGGCTCACTTTTTTTACCCCGGTGTCGCGCAACAGACCCATGATCTCGACGACGCGCATCGCCTCCACGCGCGCGTCGGCCTTGACCTGCACACGTGCATCGGGCGCAGCGTGAATCTGCTCCCGGAGGCCGGCCGCCAATCGATCGCGCGCGACGGGGCCATCGCCAAGCGCCATCCGCCCATCCGCCGCGAGATAGACGATGATCGGCTCGTCCGCCACGGGGCCCTCACTCGCGGATTCCGGCGGTTCCACGACGATAGGATCAGAAGACGACAACCGCCCTGCAAGCATGAAAAAAACGAGCAGCAGGAACACCACGTTAATCAACGGCAGAACACGATCGTCGTTTTCGCCGCGGCGTGGCGGTCCCGCGAGACTATTGAGACGGTTCTCCAACAAAAGACAACTCCGAAGCGCCTGCCGCACTCAGTCGATCGATGACATGCACGGCGTCCTGCAGCGGCACGCCGCGAGCGGGTTTGACCAACACTTGACGATCCGGATCGTTCGCCACGAGCGCCGCGATCCACCTCGTCGCGGTGCTGGTGCCGGCGCTCCAGCCGGTGTTCCGCACCTTCCCCATCACCTCGGATCAGTGGTGGCTGGTGCTCGGCCTGTCCGCGCTGGTGATCCCCGCGGTGGAGATCGCCAAGGCCTTCGATCGCCGGCGCCTCGCCGCCCGCGGCGCGCCGTTGGGGCCGGCGCCGAGCGTCCGGCTATGACCTGGCAAATGGCGGGGCCATGCGCCACAATCGCCGCGGGCCATGGATAGCAGCGACCCACGCGCGCTCATCGTGGAGCTGTGCCGACAGTTCTACGACAAGGGCTGGGTGTCGGGCCGCGATTGGGGGTTCGAGGTCGCCGTACCGCAAGCTGTTTCCTGTGCCCTTGAAGGCCCCGATCAGGGCCGCAAGATCGCCGATTGGGCCAAGCTGGGCATACGCCGCGTCAACGGCAAGCCTTTTCCAGGCCATGAAGCAGGCCGCGAAGGCTATCTGATGATGCCGGCAGGCCGCTACGGCCCTGCCTTTGTCGTTACGCCGAACTTCTACGTGCTCAAGGAATACAACGAATCCGACCTTTATGCCCTGTTCGTCGGCCATGCCGGCGATC
>JAUIEZ010000210.1 GCA_030429665.1 Gammaproteobacteria bacterium
CGTCCACCTCGTCCAGCAGGCAGAACGGCGCCGGGTTCAGCTGGAACAGCGAGAACAGCAAGGATACGGCGGTCAGCGCCTTTTCGCCACCCGACAGAAGGTGAATGGTGCTGTTGCGCTTGCCGGGCGGCCGCGCCATCACGGTCACGCCGGCGGTGAGGAAGTCGTTCTCGGTCAGCTCCAGCGACGCGCTGCCACCACCGAAAAGCTGCGGAAAGAACGACTTGAAGCCCTCGTTGAGCTGGTCGAAGGTTTCCTTGAAACGGGTGCGCGTCTCACGGTCGATCTTCCGGATCACGCCCTCGAGGGTCTCCAGCGCGCTGTTTAGGTCGGCGTGTTGGGCGTCCAGGTAGGTCTTGCGTTCGGATTGTTCCTCGAACTCCTCGATCGCCACCAGGTTGACCGGGCCGATACGATTGATCTTGCCGTCGATCTGTTCCAAGCGCTCGCGCCAATGCGACTCGCTGGCGTCGTCGGGCAACGCTTCGGCGAGGCGCTCGAGGTCGTGTTTGCCGCTGGCGACCTGCTCGTTCAACGATTGCAGCCGCAGTTCCGTTTCGCGGTCTTCGAGCTTTTGTTGGCCAAGCTGTTCGCGAACCTGCTCCACCTCGCGCTCGTGGCGAGTCACGTTCGCCTGGTTTTCGCGGATGGCGAGGTCGACGCGCTCGCTTTCCTGCCGCGAGACGTTCAATTCGTTCTCGATTTTCTCCCGATCGGCCAGCAAGCCGTTCAGCTGAGCCTTCAGATCCGCCTCGGGATCGCCCGACCGGGTCAGCGCGTCGCTCAACGCCGTGGTCTGGCCAAGCATCTCGTCGCGACGTGTCTGCAACCGCCGCAATCCTTCTTCGAGCGAACGCTGACGCGAGGACTCGATCTGCCACTGGGTGTCCACTTCGTAACGCGCGTCTCGGGCCTGCTGGTGATCGGCGCGCGCGGCTTCGAGATCGGCCGAAAGCTGTTCGCGGCGCCGACGCCATTCTTCGCGCTCGGCGTCGAGACGGGCGACTGCCGCCTCGGCTTCGGCACGCAATGCTCGCGCCGCCTCGATGCGGGCGCGGCATTTCTCTATCTGTTCGACAAGCTCGCCGCGATCGCCGTCGAATCGTTCCAGGCGTTGCTTAAGCTGGGCGTGCTGGGCCTCGCGCTGGCCAAGGCGATTTTGCAGGTCGGCGTGTTCGCGATTGCAGCGGGTCAACGCCTGGTTGCGCGTATTGCGTTCGGTTTCCCGGGATTTCAGCTCGCCGCGCAGCGCGTCGATGCGCTCGCCCAGCTTCTCCAGTTTGCCGTCGGATTCGGCGATACGCGCTTCCAGCGCGCGGATTTCCTCCTCGCGCGCCAGCAATCCCAACTTGCCCGACTGGGTGCCGGGAAGACGCAGCCAGTTCGGCCCGACCAGCGTCCCGTCTTTGGTGACGACCACTTGCCCGGGCGCCAGCGACTCGCGCCGGGTCAGCGCCGTCTCAAGCGTATCCGCCACCTCGACGCGGCCGATCAACGCCCGGAGATCGGCATCGGGCGAGTGTACGTGGCCGGAAAGCAGGCCGGCATCGGCGTCTACCTGTCCTGCATTCGACGCCGCGTCCACCAACACCAGGTCGGTGGCTCCGGAGTTGGCCAGGTCGAGATCGCGGGCGCCGCGCGGCGACACGATCGCGGTGAGAAACGGTCCGAGCACCGCGTCGGCCGCCTGCTGCCAGCCTTCCTCGACACGAATGGTCGAGACAAGCTGCGGGGCATCGTCGAGGCCGTGACCGTGAACCCACCGTTGGAAATCCTCGTCGTCCTCGCCGAGCGCGGTGGCCTGGATTTCCTTGAGGGAATGCAGTCGCGCCGCGTCGCTGTGCCGCTCGCGACTGAGCGACGCGTGCGATTCGCGCGCGCCCTCGAGTTCGCCGCGAAGCGAGACGATGGCGGCTTCCGTTTCCTTCAGGCCGTTTGCGGTGTCCTCGACCACGGCCTTGTGCCGTTCGACTTCCTCGCGCAGTGAGGCGGGCTCGGCATCGTTGATTCGCGCGACCAGCTCCTCGCGCTCGACGTCCATGCGCGACAGCCGCTGGCTCATGGCTTCCTGCTGGCTTGTCTGTTCGCCGATGACCGACTTTTGCACCTCCAGCTCACGCCGGGGCGCCTGGGCGTCATTGTTGAAGCGGTCCCATTCCTGCTGAAACGCGCCGTAGGCCGTCTCGCGCTCGCGCAGGGCGGCGGCGGCCTCGTCGAGAGCGCGATGGCTGCGCTCGCGCTGGTCCTCGAGTTCGGCGAGCCGCGCGCGCACCGATTCCAGCGACCGGGCATCGTTTTCTCGCTCCGTGTCGAGCTGGGAAAGGCTCAGGTTGAGCTTTTCCAGGTCTTCCTCGCGTTGACGGCGGGTCTGGCGCTCGTGTTCGATACGTTGTTCGAGACCGGAGATTCGCGAGCCGATATCGTAGTATCGCGCCTGGATTGCATTGAACTGCTCGCGGCATTCGTCCGCGTTCGCCCGCAACGCCTCGATTTCCTGCTCCACGCGACGCTGGTCGGCAACGACCTTCTGCAAGTGGTTTTCCGTCTCGGCAAGCTGACGTCGCTGGGCCTCCTGGCGGTCGAGCAGCGCGCGATGGCGCATCAGCAACAGCTCGCCCTGCACCTGGTGCTCTTCCTCCTTGAGGGCCTTGTAGCGTCGCGCCGCCGAGGACTGCCGCTGCAAACGCCGAAGCTGTGTCTCGAGTTCCCTGACGATGTCGCTCACCCGCTCGAGGTTTTCACGGGTGTGTTTGATCCGGTTTTCGGTCTCGCGCCGGCGGTCCTTGTACTTGGAAATGCCGGCGGCCTCCTCGACGAATGCGCGCAGGTCCTCCGGCTTGGACTCGATGATGCGGCTGACCATGCCCTGCTCTATGATCGAGTACGATCTCGCGCCGAGGCCGGTGCCGCGAAAAATATCCTGTATATCCTTGCGGCGCGCCCGGGTGTTGTTGATGAAATACTCCGATTTACCGTCGCGCGTCAGCGTGCGGCGAATGGCGATCTCACTGAAGTTGGCGTAGCTTTCGGGTACGTCGCCGTCGTCGTTCAGGAAGACCAGCTCCACGGAGGCCTTGCCCACCGGCTTGCGGCTGGTGGAACCGTTGAAAATGACATCGGCCATCTGGTCGCCGCGCAGCATCTTGGCGGAACTCTCGCCCATGACCCATCGCACCGCGTCGATCACGTTCGACTTGCCGCAACCGTTGGGACCGACGATGCCGACGAGGTTCGCGGGAACGGTAATCGGCGTGGGGTCCACGAAGGACTTGAACCCCGACACTTTCATTCTTTTCAGACGCATTCGATTTCCGAATTCAGGGACATTGGCCGGCGGGACGTATTCGCGGTGCGCTCAGGCGGGAATTTCACGGGTTCGGGGACCGTCGAAAATCGGCGGATTATACCTTCATCCGCCGAACGGTAGTGCCGGAATCCGGACCGTGCGTTCACCCGACCCTGCGCCGCGTCGCCCTAGGGCCGGGTCTTGCGCATCGAGTCGCGCCGGTTGGCCGCCTCGAACCAGTTGGCCAGCGGCGTACGCCCGCTTCGCCACTCCAGTTGCGGGAGCCGGAAATCGAGATAGCCCAGCGCGCAGGCGACCGCGATCTGGCCCAGGTTGAAGCGTCCGCCGAGTTCCTCGAAATTGTCGGCCAGCCAGTCCAGCGCGCGAACGATCCGGTCGGTCTCCCGCTCGATGACTTCGCGTGAAGGTTCACTCTCCGGGCGGCGCCCCTCCATGACTATAGCCACCGCGGCGTCCATGATGCCGTCACCCACCGATTGCAGGCGCAGCACGTGCCAGCGGCCCGGCGTCGCCACGGGCACCATGCGCGTACCGCCGTGGGCACTGTCCAGATATTCGCAGATTACGGGTGAATCGAACAACACCAGCCCGTCGTCGGTGATCAGCGTCGGCACCTTCCCCAGCGGGTTTTCCTCGGTCAGTTCAGGCGGCTTGGCGTGAGCGTCGGTCTCGACCAGGTCGATAATTTCGTCCAGGCGCGTCTCGATGGCGAGAACGCGCACCTTGCGAACATACGGCGAGGCGGCGGAATATCGTAAAAGCATGGTCATACCCGGTTTCCTGAGATGTTCAACGACCGGCAAACACCCCCGAAACGCGCGTCCTACGGGGCGATTTTCAATTGCTTGCGCGGTCGTATTGGCTCTGGTATAAAGTGCCGCTTTTTAGTCGAGCCACCTAACTATTCGCGAGAGCGATCATCGCCGATTTGTTTGCTGGTCACGGAGTTTAGCGCATGCCTCCCGCATCGAAAAAGAAAGCCGCCGAAGAGTTGATCCACGGGGTGAAACCCTACAAGGCGAAGCGTGGCGAAGAGTACATGAATCCGGCCCAGGAGGACCATTTCCGGGCTATTCTGCGCGCGTGGCGGCAGGAACTCTACGACGATACGACTCGTACCGTGCACAACATGCAGGACGAGGCGGCCAACCTGCCCGACCCCAATGACCGCGCCTCCCAGGAAACCGACCGGTCGCTGGAATTGCGCACCCGGGATCGCGAGCGCAAACTCATCAAGAAGATCGACGAATCGCTCGACATGATCGACGCGCACGAATACGGCTACTGCGAGACCTGCGGCGTCGAAATCGGCATTCGGCGCCTCGAGGCACGGCCCACCGCCACCCAGTGCATCGACTGCAAGACGCTGTCCGAAATACGCGAGAAGCAGCTCGCCTGACCCATCGGGCACGCCCGGGGAACTCCGCCCGGGCATGTGTCGCATGAACCACCGGCGAGCGCCCGAGCCGTTCGAACCGGCCTGGTGGTGCCTGAATCCTCACGCCCAGACGCTTTGGCACGCCGTCGTGCGGCGCGCTCCCCGGATTCCCTGGCGTCGCGAAGTGCTGGACCTGCCAGACGGCGACTTTCTCGACGTCGACTGGCTCGGCAGCAGCAAACGTACCGCGTTGCTGATCCACGGATTGTGCGGCAGTTCCCGTTCCCGCTACATCCGATCCCTCGCGGCGCGGCTCAATGCCCGCGGCTACCGCGTCGCCGCGCTCAACCTGCGCGGCGCAAGCGGACGCCCCAACCGTCGTCCCCGCACCTACCACTCCGGCCTGACCAGCGATCTCGACCACGTGATCACCGTCCTGACGAAGCGGGATCGGGACATAGAGCTGCATTGCGCGGGATTCTCGCTGGGCGGCAACTTGTTGCTGAAGTGGCTGGGCGAACATCCCGCCACCGTTCGAGTCCGCTCGGCGGTGGCGGTGTCGGTTCCCTACCACCTGGAACAGGCGGCAATTCGCATGAAACACGGCATGTCGCGAATCTACCAGGAACATCTGCTGCGCGCCCTGAGACGTTCGACGATCCTGCGCCGACGACTGCTGGGCGGACGATTCGATCCCGAATCGTGTGCCCGAGCCGCCGACTTCCGGGCGTTCGACGACGCTGTCACGGCACCGGTGAACGGATTCTCGGATGCCTCGGAATACTACGCCCGGTGCAGCAGTCACCGGTTTCTGAAGCACGTCACCGTAC
>JAUIEZ010000211.1 GCA_030429665.1 Gammaproteobacteria bacterium
CGGCAGGGCCGCGAGCGCCGCCACTCGTTGTGCCGGAACGCGGCGGAGCAAGGGCGGGCATAGTCTTGCCGCAGCCGAGGCCAGCGCGAATACGAAGCTGAACACCAAGGTGATGTGCAGGCCGGATATCGCAACCAGGTGACCGGTGCCCGTGCGCCGGAAAATCCGCCATTGCGCTTCGCCGATGTCGTCCCGAACGCCGAGCGTGATGGCGCGCACGATGGCGGCGCCCGAGAGATTCTCCAGCGCACGATCGAGGAACGCGTTGAATTCGCGCCGTAGCGGAGCGATGCCGACGTCGTCGTTGCCGTCGTCCAGCATGCGGTTCCCCGGGGCGTCGAGCAGCGTGCCGGTCGCGACGAGTCGCCGCTGAAAAGCCCAGCGTTCGTAGTCGAACAGGCCGGGGTTAGCCAGTCCGTGAACACCGCGCAGGCGCGCCGCCAGGCGCCAGGTCTGGCCCGGTGCGAATTCTTGTCGGCAGTCATAACAATTCAATCTGACCGTACCGTAGAATAACCCGGGCAGCCGTGGAAGACGGCCGCCGGATGTCTCTTTCACCGGATGGTCGAGTTCCAGTTCGACCCGAGTAAGCCGGTCGAACTGCCTGGGGAATCCGGATACGACGCCGACAAGGGTCCGTTCGACGGTTTCCCCGCTGGCGGAAAGGCGCTGGTCGAGCCAGTACGCCGCGTGGGCGTAAACGTATATGATGCCGCAGGCGACTCCCGCGAGAACGAGCGGCATGGGGTGGGGAAAGCGCCTTCGCCCGATGGCGGACAGCGCCACCAGCAACGTCGCTACGCCGACGGTCGAGCTGCCGGACACCGGCAGCCATGGCAGGCAGGCGGTGCCGACGACGAATGAGAGGATGTACAGGTGCAGATCGAAGCCTCCATGCTCCATGTTCCGCGCGCGCGAGAGCGCCGGATTATAGGCATTCGAACATGCCCCGAAAATATCTGAAGCGGATACTGCCCGGCCGGGGTCACGTGGGCCGGCTGCCGGGCATGTCCTGGTTTCCGAATTGGCTGGGCGACGAGAACTTGTGGCACGTCAATCGGCGTTCGGTATCGCTGGGCGTCGCGATCGGCCTGTTCTTCGCCTACTGGCCCGTGCCGGTCCAGATGTTGTTGGCGCTGTTCGCGGCGGTGCTGGTTCGTGCCAACCTGCCGATCAGCGTGCTCGGCGTATGGATTACCAATCCCTTGACGGTGGTTCCGATGTACGCCCCGGCCTACCTGCTTGGCGCGCGCCTGCTCGGCGAACGCGTGCATCCGATTTCCGAAATGACCTTTTCCGCGCTGGGCCAGAATCTCGGCGCGCTTTGGCTCGGCTGCCTGATATTCGGCGCGGCGTTGGCGCTGGTGGGCTGGCTGGCGGTCCGCGTCGTCTGGCACTGGCACGTGCAACTGTCGTGGCAGGATCGGCGGCGGCGCCGAATACGGCGCTCCCAGCCGCGGACGTAGTCCGGGCCCGGCGCCGGATCAGGCGGTTGTGTCGGCTTGGTGCAATTTGCCGTCGCGAATCTCGAGGGTGCGGTCGAGTCGTGCCGCGAGTTCGTGGTCGTGGGTCACCAGGACCAGTGCCGTACCGTGGCGGCGGGTCATGTCCAGCATCACCTCGAATACCTGTGCGGCGTTGCCGGTGTCCAGGTTTCCGGTGGGCTCGTCGGCAAGGATGCAGTCGGGCTGCGTGATCAGGGCTCGGGCAATCGCCGTACGTTGACGCTCGCCTCCCGACAACTCGCCGCTCTTGTGTCTCAGCCGGTGGGAGAGTCCGACGCGTTCGAGCATCGTGGCAGCGGTCTCGAAGGCGTCGCCAGGCGCGGTCCGACGAATCAATAGCGGCATGGCGACGTTCTCCAGCGCGGTGAACTCGGGCAGCAGGTGATGAAACTGGTACACGAATCCAAGGGCATGGTTTCGCAGAACGCCCCGCGCCCGCTCGCCAAGCCGGAACACGTCGCGGCCGTTGACCAGTACCTGACCGCTGGTCGGTTGCGCCAGGGCGCCCATGATGTGCAGCAGCGTGCTCTTGCCGGCGCCGGACGCGCCGATGATGGCGACAGATTCGCGCGCCGAGACCGAAAGATCGACCCCTGTCAGCACATCGACGTCCAACCCCCCTTCCCGGAAGCGCTTTGCGACGCCGCGGCACTCGAGAATGGCTTGCGATGAATTACTCATAGCGCAGTGCCTCGGCTGGTTGGGTTCTCGATGCACGCCAGGCCGGGTAGATGGTGGCGACCAGGCTCATCGACAACGCCGCGCCGAGCACGCGGACCACGTCGTCCCCGTGCAACTCCGCGGGGAAGTCGCTGATCACGTAAATGTTGGCGGGAAAAAACTCGATGCCGATGAGCTGCTCGAGCGCGGGCACGAGGGTCTCCACGTTGAGTGCGGTCAACACGCCGCCAACGCCGCCGATGGCCGTGCCGATGATGCCGATGACGATCCCCTGGACCATGAACACCGCCATCACTGACATCGGCGAGAGGCCCAACGTGCGCAGGATGGCGATGTCGGGCTGCTTGTCGGTCACCAGCATGACCAGGGTCGAAACGATGTTGAACGCCGCCACCGCGATAATGAGCATCAGGATGATGAACATCACGCGCTTTTCCACGGCGAGCGCACTGAAGAAGTTGCGATGCTCTATGGTCCAGTCGATCAGCGAATACGCCGAACCGAGCATGTCTTCGAGATCGTAGCGTACGCGCGCGACGTCGTAGACGTCATCCACCGTCAGCCGCAGTCCGCTGACCCGGCTGCCGGTATCGAGCAGCCTCGCGGCATCGTCGATATGAATCAGCGCGATGCTGCTGTCGTACTCGTACATGTCGAGACGAAACAATCCCGTGACGTTGAAACGCTTCAGGCGCGGAAGCAGTCCGGCGGGCGTCACCCGGCCCTTCGGCGCGACCAACGTGACGGTGTCGCCGACGTTCACGCCGAGCTGACGGGCGAGCTGGAAGCCGAGGACGATGTTCCACCGGCCGGCAACGAGCGTGTCGGCGTCGCCCGCCATCATCGAATCGAGCAGCATGGAGACGTCCTTTTCCTCCGCCGGTACGATGCCTCGGACCATGGCGCCGGTCACGTATCCGCGATTGGTCAACATTCCCTGGACCGTAATGAACGGCGCCGCGTCCAGGATCCGGGGATGCTGGACCACGCGTTCCGCCACCGACGGCCAGTCGGATAGCGATCCGGACGCGCCGCTAACCGTGACATGCGACGCCGTGGCGAGGATTCGATTGCGCAACTCCCGCTCGAAGCCGTTCATGATCGACATCACGGTGATCAGGGCCCACACGCCCAGCGCAATGCCCAGCATCGACGTCATCGAAATGAACGAGATGAAATGGGTGCGCTTCTTGGCCCGCGTGTAACGCAGGCCGATGAGCAGTTCGAGCGGGCGAATCATTCCTCGATATTACTTTAATAAAAATTTTTATATTTATGATAAATAATTAAAAAATGATCATTCTGATAATCTGCCTCAACTGCCGCCGGTTTCCGGGCGCATGTGGGGAAACAGGATCACGTCGCGAATCGAGGAACTCGCCGTGAACAACATCACCAGTCGATCGATACCGATACCCTCGCCGGCCGTGGGCGGCATGCCGTATTCCAGCGCGCGAACGTAGTCGGCGTCGTAGTGCATGGCCTCGTCGTCGCCGGCGTCCTTGGCGCGAGCCTGCTCGCGAAAGCGCTCGGCCTGGTCCTCGGGATCGTTGAGCTCGCTGAAGCCGTTGGCGATCTCGCGCCCGCCGATGAACAGTTCGAAGCGGTCGGACACCGCGGGATTATCGTCGTTGCGGCGCGACAGCGGTGAAACTTCCACCGGGTAGGCGGTGACGAACGTGGGTTGGCGCAACTTGTCCTCGACCGTCGCCTCGAAGAGCTCGGTCAGCAACAGGCCGGGACCGGCGCCCTCGGTGGGCTCGACCCCGATGCGCATCAGTTGACTGGCGAGCGCCGCCGGATCGCCGATGGCGGCGTTATCCAGTTCCCGGTTGTATCGAAGCACGGCATCGGACATCGGGATTCTTTCGAACGGGCGATTGAAATCAAACGATTCGCCTTCGTACTCGACCACGCCGGCCGTGGTCACCGCGACGGCCAGGGCACGAAACATCTCCTCGGTCAGGTCCATGAGATCGTTGTAGTCGGCATAGGCCCAGTAGAACTCCAGCATGGTGAACTCGGGATTGTGCCGGGTACTCAAGCCCTCGTTGCGAAAGTTGCGGTTGATCTCGAAGACCCGCTCGAAACCGCCCACCACCAGGCGCTTCAGGTACAGCTCGGGCGCGATGCGTAGGTACAGCGGCATATCGAGCGCGTTGTGATGGGTGATGAAGGGCCTTGCCACCGCGCCGCCGGGGATGGGTTGCATCATCGGCGTTTCCACTTCGAGAAAATCGCGCTCGACGAGGAAACGGCGGATATGATCGATGACGGCGCTGCGTACGCGGAAACGCTCGCGCGTGTCCTCGTTCATGATCAGGTCGAGGTACCGTTGGCGGTACTTCAACTCGGTATCGGCGATGCCGTGATACTTCTCCGGAAGCGGCCGAAGCGACTTGGTGAGCAAGCGAATTTCGTCCACCTTCACGGACAGCTCGCCGGTCTTCGTCTTGAACAACGTGCCGCGCGCGCCGAGTATGTCTCCGATGTCGTACTTCTTGAAAACGCCGTTGTAGAAACCCTCGGGAAGCGAATCGCGTTGTACGAACAGCTGGATCTGTCCGCTCGTATCCTGCAGGTGGGCAAAGCTGGCCTTGCCCATGATGCGGCGGGACATCAATCGACCGGCGACGCTCACGCGGACCGCGGCTGCCGCCAACTGCTCGTCGTCCATTTCTCCGTAACGCGCCTTCAGCGGTCCGGCCAGGGCGTCGCGCCGGAAATCGTTGGGAAACGCCCCGCCCTGGCTGCGTAGTTGCGCCAGCTTCTCGCGGCGCACCTGTATTTGTTCGTTGCTTTCCTGTTCCATGCCGAGAGGTCGTTGTTACACGCCGGCCTTGAGGCTGGCTTCGATGAATTTCATCAGGTCGCCGTCGAGGACGGCCTGGGTATTGCCGGTTTCGACGCCCGTTCTCAGATCCTTGATGCGAGACTGGTCGAGCACGTAGGAGCGGATCTGGCTGCCCCAGCCGATGTCGGCTTTCGAATCCTCGAGTTGCTGGTGTTCCGCGCGCTGCTTTTGCAGTTCCAGTTCGTACAGCCGCGCCTTGAGCATCGCCATGGCTTCGGCGCGGTTGCGATGCTGGGAACGGTCATTCTGGCACTGCACGACGATCCCGGTCGGGTTGTGGGTGATGCGCACCGCCGAGTCGGTTCGGTTGACGTGCTGTCCGCCGGCGCCGCTGGCCCGATAGGTGTCGATGCGCAGGTCCGCCGGGTTGATTTCCACCTCGATACTGTCGTCGACCTCGGGCGAGACGAACACCGAGGCGAACGACGTGTGGCGGCGGTTGCCGGAATCGAACGGGGACTTTCGCAC
>JAUIEZ010000212.1 GCA_030429665.1 Gammaproteobacteria bacterium
GTCCTTTGAGGGTCATGGACGGAATCCTCCGAAGATGGCGAAACTTGTTTTGCCCGCCAAGGGTTTTGTCTTGCGGCGTAAGGGTACCAGAAATCATAGGAGAATCAAGAAGGTAACGAGAGTGTGTGACGCTGCCGGCGAGGCAATGGACCGTAACCGCGGGTGCGCCGCCGCGAGCCTTTACAACCTCACCCCGGCCGGTATGATTGGTTCGGGACCCGGGCATCCGGGTTTGCTTCGCGCGACAGCATTACATGCGCCGGATCGTGACCGCCGACAATCTTTTCCACGGGCAGACATTGCCACCATCGAACATGCGCCATCGCGGTCACGTATCCTGAGTCAATGAACCGGCTCGTCCTCGTTTTACTTGCCCTGGCGCTGTCGCTGGCGATCGAGGCGGCGCCGACGCGGCGCCTCGATCTCGATGCCGCCATCGAGTTGGCGCTACGCCAGAATCGGTCGCTGGTGCTGGATGCTCTCGACGTTCGCTCCGCGCGCTACGGGGTCGAACGCGCCGAGGCGGATTTCGATATCGAGCTTAGACCGGTGCTCGAGTTCGGTACGCTCGACGACGACCAGACGACGGTTTTCGGCATCCGGACCTCCCGCCGTTTTCGCACCGGCGCAGAAATCGGCGTGGACCTCGTCAGCGAGGATTTCGATACCTCGATCGGACGGCGCGCCCGTTTGGCCATCGAACTCAACCAGCCGCTGTTCCGCCGCTTCGGTCGACTCGTCAACGAGGAGCCCATTGAAAGGGCCACCAGCGCGCTAAGACGCGCCCAGCGTCTCTACCATGCCGGCCGCGCCAACCTGGTGCTCGACGTTATCGAATCCTACGAGGCCATCCAGCGCCTCGAACGCCAGGTGCAGGCAGATGAAAAATCCCTCGAGCGTGCCGACGAGTTGTTGCGCAGCACGGTCGCCAAGGAATCGCTCGGCCGCACCAACCGGATCGACGTGCTGCGGGTGGAACTGCAAAAGGGCATTGCCGAGTCGCGCCTCAACGCGGATCGCGAAAGGCTCGCCTCGGAATTGCAGGCCTTCGCCGAACTGCTCGGCCTCGAGCCCGACGCGCCCGTCGAGTTGATCGAGTCCACGTTGTTCGAGGTCGAGCTGCCATCCCCCGCCGACGCCGTCGCGCGGGCCCTGGACAATCGCCTGGATTACGCCCAGGCGCTGGCCGACTTCGACGACGCCGAGCGCGGCGCGCTGATCGCGGAAAACCTGTTGTTGCCGGACGTGCGGGTAACGGGTCGCTACGAACGCGCCGACGAGCCCCTGGCGTTCGCCGGTGGCGACCGCACGCGATGGTTCTTCGGCGTGCGCGGCGACACCGACCTGAATACCCGGGCAGCACGCCTGGACATTGAACGCTCGCAAATTCAGGCCGAATCCGCGTCGCAACGAATCGAGGTGGTTGAGCTTGGCATTTCCCGCGAAGTTCGACAGGCTATGCTGGCGTATCGCCGCTCGCGGGCGGATATCGGTACACTGGAGGCCAACCTGGAAAACGCGCGTGCGCGGCTCGAACTGTCGCGCCGCCTGTTCGAGACCGGCCGTGCCGACAACTTTTCCGTGACCGATGCCGAGGAAGCGTTTCTCGATGCACAAAGCGACCTGCTCACCGGGCGAGCCGACGCTTCGCTGGCCGCCTACGACCTGCTGCACACGCTCGGCGTGCTGATCGAGGTGCCCGAATCGCTCAAGCCGAGAGCCGCGAGACCATGAGCGCCGGCCGCGTCGCCCTCGTCGTCGTCGTGCTGGCCGCGGGCGCGGCCGTCGGTTGGGCGTGGCGCGACGGCGCCGGCCCCCCGCCGGCAGACGATCGCGGCGACGAGGCGGTGGTTTCGCGCGGCGAACTCACCGTGCAAAGCGCCCACGACGGCGTCGTGGAGTCACGCCGCGTGGTGACCGTGTCATCACGTTTCCAGGGCGCCGCGACGCTGGTGGAACTGGTCGCCGAAGGCAGCACCGTCGAGGCGGGCGACGTGTTGGCGCGGTTCGACGCCAGCGAGATACGAACCCGGTTGATGAAGCTGGAAAAGGATCTCGCCATCGCGCGTTCCGAACTCGACAGCCTGGAGAACGCCAGGGCGCCATTGCAACTCAAGGAACTCGAGCTCGCCCTGGCCGAGGCGCGGAGAAAGCTCGAGGCGGAACAGGCCTATCTGGCAGACAGCGAGGCGCTGCGAAAGGACAACATGGTCTCCACACAGGAAGTGCTGCAACAGCGTCGCAAGGTTGACGGCCTGTCGGCGGAGGTGGAGCGCGCGCGGCTCGAGTATGAACTGACGCGCGATTACCTGCAGCCCGCGGAGCTGGCCAAGGCGCGCACCGCGGTGTTCGCCGCCGAGCAGTCGCTCGCGGTAGCCCGCGAGCAGCTCGAGAATTCCACGATCCGCGCACCCGCCGACGGCGTCGTCGTGTACAAGCCGCTGAGTCTCGGCAACGAGTTCCGCCGCGTTCGGGTCGGCGACGCGCTCTACCCCAACCAGCCGTTCATGGTCCTGCCGGACATGTCGGACCTGGTGACAGTGCTCGACGTGCCCGAATCCGAGCTGGAACTCGTTCGCGAAGGCGCGCCGGCGAGGCTCCAGCCGCTCGCCTACCCGGACTTGCTGCTGGATGGTCGTGTCGAGCACATTGGCGCCGTTGCCCAGTCGATTCCCGGAAAGCCCGATTGGCAGAAATACTTTCACGTGGTGATCGACATCGAAGACGCCGACCCGCGCGTGCGTCCCGGCATGTCGGTGGTCGCACGGGTGGTGAGCCACCACGCCGACGATGTCCTGCTGGTCCCGCGCCGGGCGGTCACCTTCGTCGGCGACGAAGCGCGCGTTCGGGTGATCGACGAGGACAGCATCGAGTCCCGGCGTCTAAGCGTTGGGCGCGCGAACCTGGCCTACTTCGAGGTGCTGAAGGGCCTGGCGGCGGGCGAGAGAGTGCTGCTGGATTGAGCGCGCCCGTGCTGGTCCTTTCCGGTGTCGAAAAGCGCTTCGGTAGCGGCGAGCGCGCCGTGCATGTCCTGCGAGACGTGAACGTCAGCGTCGAGCCGGGCGACTTCCTCATGGTTACCGGGCCATCGGGTTCCGGCAAGAGCACGTTATTGCATATCGCCGCGCTGCTCGACATGCCCACGAGCGGGTGCGTATCGCTGCTGGGCGAAGACATGAGCGGTGCCGCCGAGCGGCAGCTGAGTCAGGCGCGCGCTGAGCACATCGGTATCGTCTTCCAGCGCTACGCGTTACTCGGCCGGCGGACGGCGCTGGAGAACGTCATGTTTCGTTTCCGTTACACGGACCACGACCGTCGCGAGGCGCGCGAGCGCGCAAACGCGGCGCTCGAACGCGTGCACCTTTCCCACGTCGCCGGGCGCGAAGCGCGGTTGTTGTCGGGAGGGGAAATGCAGCGGGTCGCCGTCGCCCGCGCCATCGCGACCCGCCCGTCGCTGCTGGTCGCCGACGAACCGACCGGGAACCTCGATGGCGAGGCGGCCCGCGCCGTCATGGAGGTGTTCCGGGGCCTTCACCGCGACGGCCTGACCATTATCATGGTCACGCACAACCTGCAGCTTCTTGAGTACGCGTCGCGGCACCTGGCGTTGGTGCGCGGACGCCTGGGAGTTTCCGACGATGACGGGGCGGGATCGTGAGCGTCGTCGACGCCCGCCTGGCTATCGACCTTGTCGAAGGATTCCGCGGCCATGCCGGTCGCTATGCGCTTGCCGCATTCGCGGTGTCGGTGGGCATCATGGCATTCGCGCTGTTGGTGCTTATCGTCAGCGGACTCGATGCGCGGGTGCGTGAGATAACCGAGTCCTTTGGCGCCGACGTCGTTTCCATCGTGCGTGAGGATCCCTTGTCGGGACCGGTCGAGGGGCTGTCAATGAAGCATGTCGAAGCGATTCGGGCCAATTTCCCCGCCTTGAGCGTGACACCGCTGAGATACTTCGAGTCCCGCGTTCCGGGAGGCGCGGACCCCGTGACCGTCGTTGCCACGGGGCCGGGTCTCGTTGGTATTCGCGGGTGGTCGATTCAGTCGGGGCGCAACATCGATGCCGCGGATGTTCGCACCGGCATGCGGGTTGTGGTGGCCAGCCGTCAACTCGACGAGGCGGCGCACTGGCGTGCCGGCCGTGTCGTCATCATCGATGACGTCCCATTCTATATAGCCGGCATCGTGGACGCGCAGGCGCCGCGTTTGCCCGTGGAGCACGTCGGCGGACTCGCCGCAATGGGCGAGCGCTTCGCGTTGGTGCCGTGGTCTACGATGTCGTCATGGCGTGGACTTCGCGGCGACAACGGAAGGCGCCTCGACCAGGTGCTGGTGCGCGGCGGCGATCCGGTGTCGGTGGTCGCCGCCCTGCAGCACCTGCTGAAGCAAGCCGATCTCGATGCGGGTAATGTCAGTTGGGTCACCGCCCGGCGCCTGGTGGCGGAGATTGAACAGCTCAAGCGTACCGTTGCGCTCGGTGTGGGGGCCGTCGCCGTGCTTTGCCTCTTGCTGGGCGGCACCACGTTGATGAGCCTGATGGTGCTCAACGTGCGCGAGCGGCTCGGCGAAATCGGGTTGAGGGTGTCGCTGGGAGCGCGGCGCGCCCAGATCTCCGCGCTCTTCGTGGTCGAGGCGCTGCTGGTGACAACGTTTTCAGGAATTGTCGGTACGATTGCCGCGCACGTCCTGGCTGCCATGGCGGGCGAAACGCTGCCCATGGATCTCGAACCGGGTTGGACCAGTCTGCTGGCGCCCACCGCGCTGGCGGTAGCGCTCGGTACGGCGTTCTCGTGGTGGCCGGCCCGCATCGCGGCGCGCATCACGCCGGCGGAGGCGATTCGGTCCGACTAGTCGACGCCGCGCTTGCTCGCGGCGTCCAATCCCCCGGGCCCCGGCTAGAGGAAATCGACCACGATTTCGATGGAATCCGAGTCCGCCTGTCCGTCGTTGGTCAGCCCTACTTCGATGGCGCCGGCAATGGCGGAGATTTGCAGGCAGTTGAACAGGACGGTCACGATGCGCGAGTCGCCGGGCTCCACGAGCTGTCCCTGGCCGGTCGTGGAGATGCCCTCGATGGGCGTCACGGTGATCCTCGCGTCGACGTCGCCGGTATTGGTGACGGTGAGCTCGCCTATGACGGTAGGGCAGGGACTGACGCCGAACTCGAACTCCCCCGTGAGCATCTGCGGTTCCACCGAAACCGAAACTTCGTCGACGGGTTCTTCGGGGTCGTCGTCACCGCCGCCACCACCGCCACCGCCTCCGCCGCCCGCCAGCGCTGCGACGCCCAGGACGACACCGCCGGTGATCAGGGCCTTTTTCGATCGCGCCGCGGCCGGCCGCGGCGCGGTGGCAAGCTCGATCACGCCTTCGCTCACCGAGAAGCGCACCGGCTCCTGGTCGGTAACGAACAACTGGTAGTCGCCATCGGGCAGATAGATACACCCGGGTCGCCCCTGGACGACGGCGGGGTTCTCGCGACCGAGAACGCACATGGCG
>JAUIEZ010000213.1 GCA_030429665.1 Gammaproteobacteria bacterium
GACGCCAACTGCCAGAAACTTTCCCGGGCGCTGCGCGATCACCGGCACAGGCTTGCGCGGCGTCAACGGCGGCGTCGTATCGCGAAAACGATCGAATAACGCCGACTCGTTGTGCCGGTGCGCATCCTCGAGCGATACCGCGTCGATGCTGGACGCCTCGACCGCGTCCGCGAGTTCGAGGTAGGCATGTCGATCCGCCTTCGGATAGTCGGGATTGTCCAGGCGGTCGGGGTAACCGCAACACATGTGCACGGTTCGAGTGACGTGTTTCGGGCAGTTGGCGAACGCACGTTCGAGATTGTCGAAGCCGTAGGTCAGCGCCTCGCGCGGCTTGCGGGCGAACAACGGTTCGTCGATCTGGATGTGCCGGCATCCGGCCTCGGCCAGCGACAGTACCTCGCGATTCAGCGCCGCCGCCAAGTCGGCGCCGAGCCGCGCCGGATCGTGGTACCAATCGTCGGCATTGGTATCGGCGATAGTCATCGGCCCGGGCATGGTGATCTTGATCGGGCGATCCGTATGCCGCTGCGCGCGACGGTAATCGTCGGCCAGGAACAGGTCACGCGCCGATACCGGCGCGGTGATGGTCGGCAAGCGTGCACGGTAGGCGCCGTTCCGGAGCACCTTCTCGGTGAGATTCACGAAATCGAATCCGTGAAGATGCCGGCAATGGTAGTGAATATAGTTCTCGCGGGGAATCTCGCCATCCGTCGGAACATCGATGCCGGCCTCGACCTGGTCTGTGATCGCCTCGCCGACCCCGCGGTCGATCACCACGTCCGCGTCCGCGCCGAGCGCAGCAAGTGCGGCTTCCCAGGATTCGGTGGGGTTGGACGCATCGGGGCCGTCAGGGTTGTTGAACCAGTCCGGCAGGCGGACATACTCGGGCTTCGGATAGGCCCCGATACAGGTGGTCTTGATGTTCATGTGAACGGGCCTTCCTACCCGTCGGTTCGACCGGGACACGCCCACCGCGTTGGACTAGCGCGCATGCGGGTGAACGAGATGCCGGCTAGTCGCTGGACTTCACCTGGTTCTGCAGATTCGTCGGCGCGAAAATGCCTTGGTAGCCTTCCGTGCCCGGCGCCGGGCGCTCGGCGTCGCTCGACGGTTCGGCTTGGGAACCGTCCGGGTTCTGGTCCTGCCCCGCTTCGTCGCCTTCCTGCTCGCCCTTGACCTGCCCTTCCAGGTTCTGTGGCGCAAAGATGTTCTGGTAGCCCTCGGTACCCGGCGCCGGACGATCGGTCCCCGACGGTTGCGTCTGGCCACCGTCGTCCTCGCCCTTGACCTGCCCCTCGAGATTCGTCGGCGCGAAAATACCCTGGTAGCCCTCGGTGCCCGGCGCCTGCACGTCGCTGGTGCCGGACGGCTGAGTCGTCGGCGCCTGCTGGACACCCGGCTGCGCCCCCTGGAACATCCGGCGCTGGCGCAGTTCCTCGATTCGACGCTGCACTGCGGCGCGCTTGGCTTCCTCGACCGCTGCCTTGCACTCGTCAACGCCGACCGTTCCGGCGTAGTAGGCGGTGCCGATGCCGGCGACGAAAATCAGGATGATCATCGCAAACGCGGGATCGATGAGCCGGTTGCTCTTTCGACCGAGCCTCGACAGCGCGTCCGTGCCCTCGATCACCGCCTTGGCGATCGCCTTGTCGAAGGCCTCGGTGCGTCTCTTCTTGATCTCCATGACTGCCGCCGCGAACAGCGTCAGCGTGACGATGACCACCGCGAGGGCACTGATCGACGGATTGATGCCGTATCGCACCTTGCTGGCCAACACCGTGGTCAGCGTGCTCTCGGAAGTGATGGTGAACACGGTCGTGTTGTAGTTCTCGAACGAGGCGAGAAAAGCGAGCACCGCGGCGGACCCGATTGCCGGCTTCAGGAACGGCAGAAGGATCTTGCGGAACGTCTGCACGTTGGAGGCGCCGAGGTCGAGCGCCGCTTCCTCCAGCGCCGGGTCGAAGCGCTGCAGGCGCGAGATGAACACCAGCATTGCGTAGGCCGAAATGAAGGTCGTCTGGCCGACAATGGTGAGAAAAATACCGTCGTAGAAAATCGACTCGTAGCCGGCGTTGAACATCGCACCAAGGCGGTCCCAGAAGATGAGCGTGGAGATACCGAGCACCACGCCGGGGATGAGTATCGGCGACACGACGATAGTGTAGTACCAGGGCCTCACCCGCTGGCCCACGTGCATGAGCATCAACGCGCCGGCCAGACCGATCGGTACCGCCAGGACGACCACGCCGACACCGATGATGATGCTGTTACGCAGCCCATCCATGAGCTTGTCGTCGTTCACCAATACGTCGAACCACTCGACGGAGAAACAATCCCAGGGCGCTACACGCGGAAAATCGGCGCTGTTGAAGGCCGTTATGCTCATGATGATGAGCGGCCCGAACAAGTAGGCGAAAAACATCGCCACGAACAGCAGCACACCCAGCTTGACAGCGCGATCCGAGATCACCGTGCGATCTCCCCGAGCTTGACCTTGAACACGCGCATCATCAGCAGGACGAAGGCAATGCAAGTGGACAACAGGATGATGGCGTATGCCGATCCACGCGGCCAGTTTCCGCCGGTGTTGAACCACTGGTAAATGATCTGCGTGAACCACAGGCTGCTCGGTCCACCGAGAATCTCGGGCGCGGCCAGTGCCCCGGCGGTGAGCATGAATACCATTGTGCATCCCGAGCTGATGCCGGGCTTGGCGAACGGAATCACGATACGCGCGTGAATGCGCCACCATGGCGAACCGAGATCCCTGGCCGCCTCGATCTGATTCTTGTCGAGACTCTCGATGGCGTTGTACAGCGGAAAAATCATGAGCAGCACGAAGGCATAGCCGAGACCGGCATATAGCGCGATGTTGTCGCGAATGAACGGATACGGGTCGTCGATGATGCCCAGCGCCAATAGCGCCTCGTTGATGATGCCGTTGCTACCGAAGATGATACGAAAGGCAAAGGCCCGCAGGATCTCGTTGACCCAGAAAGGTACGATCAGCGACAGCACCATCAATCGTGCCCAACCGCCCTTGGCAACCTGTGCAAGGTAGTAAGCGATGGGGTAGCAGATCGCGAGGTCGAAAATGGTGACGAAGACAGCGGCGCCGATCGTTCTGAGGAACACCGACAAATCGATGAAATTATAGGAGTCCGCGCTCTGCTCGCTGCCGTAAACGAGGAACTTGTAATGGCTGATGGTATAGACATCCTTCGGCCCGCCCATCTCCGCCGGCGGCAGGTTGAAGCGGAAGGAGAAGTCGATCATGAATATTTGCGGCAGGATGATCAGGAAGAATACCCAGAATCCCACGGCGGCCAGCAGGAACAACGACAGGAACAGGCCGTTGCGCTGGAAGAAGTTCCTGAAGAAGTCGGCCAGGCCCATATTCGCCTCCCCTATTCCGCGGCCAGCGGACCCTCGGCAAGGGCCACGGTTAGGCGTGGGTCGCAAACGAGGTCCACGATTTCGCCTACCCGGCGCTCGGAGCTGGAGCCGTCGTTGACCATGGACATCTTGATCACTTTCTCGCTGCCCGCGACCTCGAAGTAGACTTGCCAGAAATTTCCTTCGAACTCCTCGTTGACGATCTTCGCGCGTATACGGTTCACCCGCTCGTCGTCACGGGCAAACCTGAGCGATTCGGGACGATGGAATATGTGAGCATCGTCGCCGACCGCGAGGGGCTTGACGGCGTTTTCGGGCAGGCGCGCCACCAGTTTGCCGACATTCGTTTCGACCTCTGCCATGCCGTCTTCGATGCCTGACACCTCGCCCCGGAACAGGTTGTTCTCGCCGACAAACGACGCTACGAACGAGGTGCCGGGCGAGTCGTAGATCGAGGTGCCGTCACCGATCTGCTCGATGACGCCTTCGCGCATCACTGCCACGTGATCGGACATGGTTAACGCCTCGCCCTGGTCGTGGGTGATGTAGATGAAGGTGATGCCGACGCGCTGCTGGATGGCGCGCAGCTCGGTGCGCATATGTTGGCGCAACTTCAGGTCCAGCGCCGAGAGCGGCTCGTCCAGCAACAGCACCTTGGGTTCGGCGGCGAGGGCGCGGGCGATGGCGACGCGCTGCCGTTGCCCGCCGGAAAGCTCACCGACCATCTTGTCTCCCTGGCCGGGAAGCGCGATCAATTCGAGCAGCTCGTCCGCCTTCTTGCGTCGCTCCGCCTTGCCCACGCCCTTGACTTCCAGCGCAAAGGTGATGTTTTCCCACACCGTCATCAGCGGAAACAGCGCGAGATTCTGGAAGATCAACGCGGTGGGACGGCGGTTTGGCCCATAACCCGCCATGTCCTGTCCGCCGATCAGTATGCGCCCCTCAGACGGCTTGAGAAATCCCGATACGGCGCGAAGGATCGTGGTCTTGCCGCAACCTGAGGGTCCCAGGAAGCTGAAAAACTCGCCGCCCGCGATGGTCAAATCGACGTCGCGCGCGGCGACGAACGTCCCGAACTTGATCGAGACGTTCTCCAACCTGACATCTGCACTCATTTACCACTCCCCGCGACTTACATGACGCCGGATCGTGCGAACCACCTCTCGGTACGACGAGATGGCGGCGGATTGCCATGCAACGGCGCCAACCGGCGGCGACGCATCGCTCCGGTGTCCATGATTTTCTTCGAAATTCTCCTTGACCGTGCGGTGCCTCCCTGCCCCGCACGCGACGGCGCCGTCACTTGCGACGCCGTCGAGCTTCTAGCGGTTCGTCACGCGTTGACGAACTTGTTGCGAAACTCCGTGCGAACGTCCGCGTACCACTGCGGCTCCTTTGGCCATGGCCAAAGGTTGGCCAGGGATTCGCCAGGATAAACCGACGCAAACGTTTGTGCGTACTTTTCGCTGGCGAACTTGTCCGCGCCGAGCACGGCCGAGTTGTAGCCGTGTCCGCCCCAGGCCTCGTCGCCCCCGCCGTCGATGGACTTGCCGGCCGGATCGGGCGTGAAGCAGAACTCGAGAAAGGCGTAAACCTCCTCGATATTCTCGGCACCCGCCGACAAGGACATGCCGTCCACCCACGCCAGGGAACCCTCGGCGGGCGCGCGGTACTGGACCGGATCACCATTGTTCATCATGGTGATCGGCGGGCCGTCCCAGGTCTGTCCGACGACGACGCCATCGTTCAGAAAACCGTTCTTCTGGCTATCGGCGTCATTCCAGAACAGCTTGACCTGCTCCTTGTTGGCAATGCAGAAGTCGGTAACGACCGTCCATGTCTTGCGCATGGTTTCCTCGTCGTTGTAGGCCGCCTTCATCGCGCCCGGTTCCAACGTGCCGTTGGTTTCCAGGTACAGGCCCGCCCCCAGCATGCCCGAGTGCGGACGCATCATGGTCTTGCCCTTGACGTCATCCTGCCAGATGTCGCCGTAGCTCGGAATCTCCCCGGCGCGCGGCGGGGTCCACATGTCGGTACGCCACGCGACGCCCTCGGTTCCCCAGATGTGCGGCAGCCAGTGAGAGCCCTTGCCTT
>JAUIEZ010000037.1 GCA_030429665.1 Gammaproteobacteria bacterium
GCGGCTCCGGCGGTGGTTCGGGCGGCGGCTCCGGTGGAGGCGCCGGTGGAGGCGCCGGTGGGGGTGGAGGCGCCGGTGGCGGTGGAGGCGGCGGCGCAGGAATTGCCGGTGGTCTCGGTGGAGCGGTCGGCGGAGTTGCCGGCGCGGTAGGCGGTCTGGCAGGCGGACTTGGCGCGGGCGTTGGTGGCGGTTCTGGCGGTGCCGGCGCGGGCGCAGGAGCCGGTGTCGGTGCCGGCGCAAGTGTAGCTGGCGTTGGTGTCGGTGCCGGTATCGGCGGTGGCGCGGGCGTCGGTGCGGGAAGCGGCGGCATTGGCGCGGGGGCCGGTGTTGGAGCCGGTGCCGGCGTCAGCGCGGGTAACGCGTCGGTTGGCGCAGGTGTCGGCGGCGGTGCGGGCGTGGGTATCGGCGGCGGTGGCGTTGGTGCCGCCGCGGGTGCCGGTGGCGGCGCCGGTGTGGGCATCGGCGGCGCTACGGCGGGATTGGGCGCAGGCGCCGGTCTTGCCGCTGGACTTGGTAGTGAAGGCGTTGGCGCCGGTGCCGGACTTGGTGCGGGACTGGGCGCGAGCGCAGGCGATATAGGTGCGGGCGTCGGCGCTGGTGCCGGGCTCGGCGTGGGCATTGGCCAATCCGGTCTGGGTGCCGGTCTCGGCGCCGGCGCCGGTGTCGGCCTCGCCGGCCTGGCCACGGACGCCGGTCTCGGCGTTGGTCTCGGTCTCGGTGTCGGGTTGGGAGGCGCTGGCGACGATGGAAGTGGCGGTGACCCCGGCGATGGACCCGGTGGGGAAACCGACGATGGAACTGGCGGCGTCGGAAGTACCGACGGTGGTATTTCTGTTGCGGCGGCCACCGACAGCGGAGTCACGCTGGGGCGTTCGGCGATCGGCGGCGTCGGTGGCGTCTCCGTTGGAACGTCGAGTGCGGCGGATATTGGCGCGGTCATCGGCAGCAACACGGCAGTCACCGGCCAGACGGCGGTCATCGGGGCGACCGGGACCGACCTGCTTGCGCTGGACGATACACCGCTCACCACGGAGGACATCCAGCTACTGGTCAGGATGTGCATGGCCCGCGAGGGCTGGTGTGACAACGACAGGGAAATCTCGCGCCTGATAGGTGCGATGGTTTCGGCCAAGGAGCGGTTGGCGCAGTAGCGTCCGGAGAGAATCGTCGACCTGGGCGACGAACGTGAGGTTGAAACGGCCCCCGCGGGGAACGGGGGCCGAACTTCTAATTGAAAAGAAACAACAAGGGGAATTTATCGATGAAACGGGCAGGATTCGCGGCCATTTTCTCGGCGGGAATCTTCGGCTTGGTGCAAGTCGCGTCAGCGACCAACCATCTCGGCTTGCCACCCGCCGAGTTCCTGACTACGAAGCCGGGCACGACGCTGGTGTGGGAGGACGTGAGCGAAGGCACGAAGAATGCCATTCGCATCGCACCGAGAACGGGCAACCAGGTGCACTACGTCACCGAGGACGGTGAGGAACGATCCGACTACCTGATGTGCTGGTTCTGCGCGGATCTCGAATTCGACGAGTCCAAGTACGCAGGGCTCTGGCCCCTCGAGGTCGGCAAGGAAGTCAGGTTCATCCGCAAGACCGAGGACGAGACCAAGCAGTGGGTGAACAAGATCAAGGTGGACCGCACCGAGCGGGTCGAGCTGCCTTTTGGCTCGGTCGACACCTACGTGGTGGAAACCCGTTCATGGATTCGCGGCGCCGGGCGCTGGTACGGAAAAGCCAGATACTGGTTCTCGCCGGAACTCGGATGGGTCGTCAAGACCGAGTCCTCGGACAATTTCGCCAACCGGCATGAATTCGTGCTGGTGGACGTCCTGGTCAACTAGCACGCAAGACTTCCTCCTCGACGGCATTTGGGCCCGGGTATATCCCGGGCGTTTTTTTCGCGAGCTACTCGTAGCGCAGAGCCTCGATCGGGTTGAGGCGCGCGGCGCGCCGAGCGGGAAAGTACCCGAAGGCGATGCCGATGGCGGCGGAGAAGAGGAAAGCGCCGGCCGCGATCGGGGCGTCGAACACGTACGGTACCTGCATGGCCACTGACATGACCGCCGACAGTCCTGCCGCCAGCAGGACGCCGAGCACGCCGCCGATGGAGGAAAGGACGACCGCCTCGACCAGGAATTGCCAGAGCACCTCGTGCTCGAGCGCGCCGATGGCCAGCCGGATGCCGATTTCGCGTGTACGCTCGGTGACCGACACCAGCATGATGTTCATGATCCCGATCCCGCCAACCAGCAGGCTGACGCCGGCCACCGCGCCCAGCAGGCCCGTCATGGTGCGGGTGGTGACGGTAAGGGTGTCGGCAAGTTCCTTGGTGTCGCGCACGTGAAAGTCGTCTTCCTGGTTGGCGCCGATGTCGCGCAACTCCCGCAGCAGCGTTTCAAGTCGCGCCTCCACGCGCTCGGACGATACACCGTCCCGCAGTGAGAGATAGATCGACTCGGCGGTTCGTTCCCCCGACAGGCGGCGCTGGTAGGCCCGCAGGGGCATGAGCACGACGTCGTCCTGGTCGCTGCCGAACGTGGTCTGCCCCTTCGACTCCAATGTTCCCACGACGGTGCACGAGAAACCGCTCACGCGCACTCGGGCGCCTAGCGGATCGGTGTCCCGAAACAGTTGCGAGCGCACGGTTGAACCGATGATACAAACGGTTGCGCCGCCGCGTTCCTCGATCGGACTGAACGCGCGCCCGCTGGCCAGCGTCCAGTTCGCCGCGCGCAGATAATCGTTCGTGGTACCGCGAATCACCGAAAGCCAGTTGTTGTTGCCGTAGACCAGCGTGGCGCGGGAGTCCGATACGGGCGCCACCGCATTGAGGCCGGCAATTTCCGCGCGGATGGCGTCGACGGTGTGCATCTCGAACGGTGGCGAGTCCACGCGACCGCGGCCGCGTCCGAAGCCCTGGCCCTGGCGCACCATCATCAGGTTGGTTCCGAGTCGAGACACCTGCTCGGTGACCTGCCGGGTCGCGCCTTGGCCCAGGGCCACCATGGTGATGACCGCCGCGACGCCGATGATGATGCCGAGCATGGTCAGGAACGAACGCAACAGGTTGCGCCTGATCTCGCGCAGCGCGAGTTTGAACGCGTTAACCAGCATGGAGCCGCGGCGCATCGGTGTGCGCGTCGTCCGCGACGCGGCCGTCGACGAAGCGGATGATGCGATGGCCGTACTCGGCCATGGATGCTTCGTGCGTGACCATCAGGATGGTGAGACCGCGCTCGTGGTTGAGTGATGCAAGGAGTGTCATGATCTCTTCGCTTCGCTCGCTGTCCAGGTTACCGGTGGGTTCGTCGGCCAGCAGGATGGCGGGGTCGGTGACCAGCGCTCGCGCGATGGCGACGCGCTGTTGCTGACCGCCCGAGAGTTCGCTCGGCCGGTGACGCGCCCAGGGAACCAGGCCGACCAGGTCCAGCGCGGCTGCCGCCCGTCGCCGGCGTTCGTGCAGGCCCATGCCGCGGTAAACCAGCGGCAGTTCGACGTTCTCCAGTGCCGAACTGCGCGACAACAGGTTGAATCCCTGGAACACGAAGCCGATATGGTGGCGGCGCAGCAACGCGCGCTGTCGCCGGTCGAGCGACTCGACGCGGACGCCTTGGAATCGATAACTGCCGGCGCTGACCACATCGAGGCAACCGATGATGTTCATGACGGTCGACTTGCCCGAACCGCTCGGACCCATGACCGAGACGAATTCGCCGTCGCCGATGTCGAAGCCGACTCCCTTGAGGGCGTGAAACGCCGCCGCGCCGTGACCGAAGATCTTGGTCACGCCGCGCAGTTCGATCAGTCGCCGGTCGCCGCGATTCACGAATCGACCCGCATGGCGTCCGCAATCACCGCGTCTCCGGCGCGAATGTCGCCGGAGAGGACCTGCGTTCGCAGGCCGTCGCTCAGGCCTGTTTCGATCGTGACGGCAATCGGTTGTCCGTCGCGCAGCACCCACACCTGCCCGGCGCGCGAGCCGCCGCTTCGTCGCGCATCGGAAGCATTAGCGGTACGATTGCCCTGCGGTCGACGTGAACGCCAGGGGATCAGGGAAGAGAGCAGGCCTCGCCGCTGGCTGGCGGCGTTCCGTTGGTCCGACGTGTCCGCCGCGGTCGGATCGTAGCGCAAGGCGGCGTTGGCGATGGTCAGCGCGCCGGGCGCGGACGCCACGGCGATCTCGGCGATGGCCGTCATGCCCGGCAGCAGCGCGTGGTCGGTGTTGCGTACTTTCAGAACGGTTTCGTACGCGACCACGTTCGACGTGGTCGAGTCGGCGTCGCTCGCGATCAGGCGAATCTGCTCGATGGCGGCGGTAAACGTGCGATCAGGGTAGGCATCGACGGTGAATGTCGCCCGTTGCCCGGTGCGAATCGATCCTATGTCGGCCTCGTCGATGTCCACGTGCAGTTCCATGTCGGCCAGGTCGCGAGCGAGCACGAACAGGGTCGGCGCCGACAGCGACGCCGCCACCGTCTGCCCCGGTTCGACCTGGCGGCTGAGCACGACACCGTCGATGGGCGAGACGATCCGGGCCTTGTCGAGGTCCGTTTCGCTGGCTTCCAGGTTGGCGGCGGCGACCGCGACCGCCGCCTGCGCCCCGGTCAGGTCGGCCTCGGCCTTGGTCAGTGCGACCTCCGCGGCGTCGACTTCCAGCTGCGACGGCGTCCTGCCACCGCTCAGTTCAAACAGCTGCGAGATGCGCTGGTAGGACAATCTTGCCTCCTTCAACGCGGCGCGTGCCTGTGCCACGGCTGCTTCGCTGGAGACCAGCGTGTTGCGCTTCACGAGCACGTCGGCCTCGAGCTTGGTGGTATCGAGACGCGCCAGCACCTGGCCGGCCGTAACGGTGTCGTTGAAGTCCACCAGCACCTCGGCGACGCGTCCGGATTGCTCCGAACTCACGTCCACGCGATCGGTCGGTTCGAGATTCCCGGTCGCCGACACGGTGACCGAGAGATCCCGAACGACGGCTTCGTCGGTGATGTAGCGCAGCCGCGTTTCGCCGCCGGGAGGGTATCCGTATAAGTAGTAGTAACCCGCGCCGGCAACCGCGGCGAGGACCACCAGCCACGCCGTGCGCCCGAGCCAGCGTCGAGCCCGGCCGCGCGGCTCGATGCCAAGTGCTGCCAGCGCTTCGCGTTGTTCTCGATCGACGCCCGGCTTGTTCACGTGCGCCCCCCGTTCCCTTCGACCGGTTCGGTCTCGTGCTGCCAGCCGCCGCCGAGGGAGCGATAGAGCCGGATGACGTTGCCCATGATGTCGCCGCGATTCACCGCGAGCGAACCTTGCGCGTCGAGCAGCGCCTGCTGGGTATCCAGCACGGTTTGAAAGTCGACCAATCCACTTCGGTACTGCAGCGCGGCCAGTTCGGCCGCCAGCCGGGCGGACGACTCGGCGATAACCAGAGCGCGTTGCTGTTCCTGGCTGTAATCCAGCGCGCTCAGGGCATTCTCCGCCTCCTCGAGCGCCAGGCGCAGCGTGGCCTCGTAGTCGAGCAGCGCGTTTTCGAGCCGCAGGCGTTGCGATTCGACGTTACGCTCGAGCCGCCCGCCGTCGAACAGCGTGTAGCCGATGCTGGCGGCGAGGGAGCGCGCGAAATCACCCAGGTCGAACAGGTCCGCGAACGACTCCCGGGTGTCGCTGAGATCGCCGGCGAGCGTGAGCGACGGGAAGCGTTCGGCATCGGCCTGTGCCACGAGTGCCGCCTGCGCCCGCACGAATTGCTCGCTGCGCCGCACGTCGGGACGCTGGCGAAGCGTGTCCGCGGGCAAGCCGACGGCGATGTCTCCGGGTGCCGGCGGCAGCGGTGCCGGTTCGAGCAGGCGTTCCCGCAGTTCGCCGGTCGACAGACCGGTGAGGACCTGGAGGCGGTTGACGGCGCGATTGATGCCGTCCTCGAACACCGGGATCTGCGCACGCGTGCTCTCCAGTCGCGTACGCGCCTGGGCAAGATCGAGTTCGGTGGCGAGGCCGACTTGTCGTTGCCAATCGACGAACTGGTGGGTCTGGGTCTGGATGTCCAGGTTGGCGCGCGTTACCTCGAGTTGAAGCTGCGCGCTGCGCAGATCGGTATAGGCCAGGGCGGTTTCCGCCACAAGGCTGACGCGCGAGTCGTGGAGTGTCTCGCGCGACGCCGCCACCGTCGCCTCGGCCGCCTCGATCGCCGCGCGCCTGGCTCCCCACAGGTCCGCTTCCCACGAGGCGCTCACGCCGGCGGAAAAACGCGTGTCGTCGCCGCCGTCGGGATCGTCGGTGCTCGAGGCACCGGCACTCGCGCCGGCGGTCGGCAGCCGGTCGGCGCGGCTGTCGGCTCGATCGAGCATCGCGATTCGCAGGTTGTTCAACGCGCTTGCCAGGCTCGTGTTGTTCGAAAGCGTCGAGTCGACCAGATAGTCGAGTGTTGCATCGCCGAAACGCTTCCACCAGCGCGACAACGCCATCGCCGCCGACCGCGTCTGGATCACGTCGTCCGGCAGGTTCGATTGCCAGTCGGCGTCTTCGATGGTCTGCGGCATGTCGTACACCGGCGGCGCAACCCGGCAGCCCGGGGCAAAAAGCATCGCGAGCGAAACGAGGCATGCCGAGGATCGCCAGGCGAGCCGCGGCGCCAGTGCGGGGACGATCGTGTGCCCGGACCGGCGAAAGGCGTCGAACCGCAAATGTCTATTCGGTCGGATCATCGCAAGGTCGAGAAGTTCAAACGATGGTCGATTCGGCACGACCATGTCGCGGGTCGCAACGGCGGATTGCCACGACGAACGCGGGCCGCTTCCGGGCATGGTATCCATCGTCCCGGAACAAGTATACGGTTGTTACAGTCGGTTACACCGCCAAAGAATCGAGCAGGGATTCCATGCGTGCGCGGGCGTCGTGCCCGTCGGCGTAAACCGCGAATATCGTGCGATCGATTATCGGCGCCGCGTCGATCGTGAAGAGTCGATCCGAGGCGATGTCGTTCTCCACCGCGCTCCGGGGGAGGTAGGCGCTGCCGCCGGCGTGCAACAGCATGTCCCGGGCAACGCCGCCGAGGTTGGTGCGCATGAGCGGCGGTCCCGATCCGGGAAAGGCGCGCGAGAAGGCGTTGGCGAACGACGTTCCCCAGTCGATATGGACGAATGCGTCGTCGATCGCCTTCGCCGGCGTCCTACCGGGTTCGCTGCTTACCAGTACGAGCGCGATGTGACCCACGTCGCGTACGACCAGAGACGCCATGTGAGGCGGCTCGTACAGGAAGACTAGATCGAGCACGCCGTCAAGCAGTCGGGGCAGCAGCGTTTCGCCGCCGTGGATGTCCAACGACAGGCCGGTTTCCCTGAAGTGTGCCAGCGTGACGCGAAGCCGCGCCATCAGCCATGCATCCCATATGCTCGGCAGGACGCCCACCGACAGCGCCGCGCCGGCGTGGTCCGCCAGCGCCACGTCCTGCCGGGCGCGGTTCCAGGATGTCACCATGGCGGCCGCATGGGGTAGCAGGCGTCTTCCCGCGCTCGTGAGGCGGATATCGTGATGGTCGCGCGTGAACAACCGGCAGCCCAGGTAGTCTTCCAGTTGCCGGATGCGGGCGCTTACCGCCGACTGGGTCAGCGACAGGTTGCGCGCCGCCCGGCCGAAGTGGCGCGTGCGGCTGACTTCCAGGAACGTTCGCGCGAGGTCCGTATCCAATCTTCGCTCTCCGCCGTGGACGGGGCCGATCGATATCGTCGATCGCGATGACGCAATTATTTCGTTTTACGACCGCCGACGCCAATTACATAATTTTCGTGCGGTACTTTGCGCGTGGCCACACGTCGTCTCGCCCGTTAAAACATCCGTCTGAAGATTTTCCTCGCGACGGAATTCGAACACCAAGCTCGATCTTCCCGATTACCGGAGCAAAATACGCAATGAAAATCCTTTCCGCCATCGTCATTGGCGCCATGACCGGCAGTGTCGCCTGGGCGCAGATGCCAACCTTCGAAGGTCTCGACGTCGACAGCGACGGCCTGTTGTCGACCCTGGAAGCCAAGGGCGCGCCCGAGGTCGACTTCTACGACGCCGACGCCAACAAGGACGGCGGGATCGATGTCGAAGAGTACAAGATCGCGACGACGCCCAGCGACGAGTGATTGATCCGCCGGCGGGCCGCTTCCGGGCGGCTCACCGGTGTGTCCCCGGGCTATTCCGTATTCTTCGTCCGAAAATCGATCAGGAAGCCGCCCAGGGGACGAAAACGTCCATTGGCGGCTACGTCCTGCCGAACGTGAATTCCGGCTTCCGATGGTTCTTCTCCCGGCTTGATTCTTAGCGAGATCGGGCGGGACTTGCCCCCCGCCAGGCTGAATGGCACGAAGGTTTCGAATCCTTCGGTGACCACGGACCAGCCGTCGGGTACGTCTACCACCACGCGCATCACCCGGGTGTCGCGAAACGGATTGGTAATCCATAGTCCGGTATCGGTAACGCCCGCAAACGGATCCTGCAGCGCCACGTTGCGGTGGGTGACGTTGTTGTCGCGCGGCGTGATCAGGTCCGGCGCAAACTTCGTCATCGACTCCGCCGATACCGGGTCCGCCGGCGCGTCGACGATGGCCAGCAGGCAGTAATGCCTGAAGGCCGGTCGCGACGGATCGAGCGGCGGTCCCGTGAAGTTGAAAGCAGCGATTTGCGCGGCATCGGTGCCGCTGCCGGCGACGGATGCGCCGGAGTATGGAACCGCTTCGATCATTGCCGAGTCGATGGTCGTCCACGGGTTCGACGGATCCGTCGAGTCCGCCGGCCACGCCGACCAGAAATCGGCGGGGAGGGCAGGCAGCGCCGTGCCGGCGAAGGCCCAGTGCAGCTTGACGCGCACGTCTGTCGCGTTTCTCGGGCCGCGATTGCGTACCCGGACAAACACCCGGTTCTGCGCGCCGGAAACCGGATTCTCATGAACCACGCCCGCGAACTGCGCCGCGGTGAGAACGGTTGACGGCGTCTGGTACGGTGGTGCGTCGACCTTGATGTCCACGCTCACGTAGTGCGGTTCGAAGCTTCGCGCGGAATCCATCCGCACGTTGGATCCCGTCAATGACAGCGCCGGTGCATCCTGCAAGGTGTTTCCCCAGTCGAGCGCGTTGTCCCGGACGAACACGTCCACGCCGTTGCGACCGGCCGGGTTCGCGATCGCAACCGCCTCGGCGGCGTTGACCCGGCCGTAACCATGACGGGACGCGCCGGCACCGCGGCCGAACCCGTTGACGGAATCGTAACTGGCCGTCATCGGTTCGACCTTGTCCGCCGTGTCCTGGATGAGGCGGCGGACTTGCCCGGCGTCCAGTGTGTCGTCGAGCGACAGGATCAGCCCGGCGACGCCGGCCGTGATCGGCGCCGCGGCGGACGTGCCGCCGAAACACAGGGTGTAGTCGAGGTTGGCGGACTCGCCGGAACAGAACGTAGGATCGATCCCGGGAAACGTGTTCGGCGGCGTGGTGTCGTTGTCGCCGGCAGCCCCGGGCCGGTCCGTGGTCGCGATGTTCAGCGTTCCGGTGTACGCCACGCCCGATCCCGCGGGCGCGCCGTTCGGGTTCGGCCCGAAACCGCGGTGAGACGGCGCGATCACGTCCATGCAGTCGCCGAACCCGCTTTCGGTCACCTTGCGGTCGAGGTTGCTCGCCGCGCTCACCGCCGCGACTTGCGGATGCGCGGAAAGATCCGGCGCGCCTCCGATACAGTCGTCGCGGTCGATGTTGCTCATGGACCAGAACACCACCGTTCCCGTGGCAAGCATGGCGTCGATCGCCGTCGCCAGGTTGCCCGGTACCGGCACGCCGGGCCCGTATCCCCAGCTGTTGTTCAACACGTCGGCGCCCATCAGCGCGGCATAGGTAATCGAAGCCACGTCGGAGAAGGAGGTGCTTGCATCGAGCCGCTGAATCAACATCAGGGAACAACCGGGACACACGCCGGTAACGCCCATCGTGTTGTTCGCGCTCGCCGCGACAAGTCCGGCGACCGCGGTGCCGTGGCTGTGTCCGGTAAGCGAGCCGGTGCCGCAGTTGGTCGAACTCAGGTAGCAGTCGCTGAAATTGAAGCCGTTGATATCGTCGACAAAACCGTTTCCGTCATCGTCGAGATCGTTGGCAATCTCGCCGGGATTGACCCACAGGTTGTTCTGCAGGTCGTCGTGGGCGATGTCGAACCCGGCGTCGATTACCGCGACGACGACGCCGGTGTCGCCCTGGCCGTCGGACCACGCGATGTCGCTGTCGATGTCGGCGTCCGCCGTGCCGCCGGACTGCCCATCGTTGCGATGGTGCCATTGGTCGTTGAACAGCGGATCGTTCGGCACGATCTGGCGGGTGTCGATCTCGACGATGAAATTGGGGTGGGCGAACTCGACCAGATCGTGATCTCGCGTCGCTTTCGTCGCCTCGATCGCGTCCATTCGGGCATCCGCTGTCAACCGCATCAGCCACTGACGCGTCAACAGGCGATCGTTGGCGACGGGTTCGAGTTCGAATCGCCGCGCGAAATCGTTGAGTTGTCCGGCGTTCGGCTCTTCCTTGAATCCGATGACGAGTTCGTCGGTAACGACCATCAACGATTCGAACCCCTCGGGATAAAGCACCATGCCGGCCTGGACGAATCGTTGATCGTCCCTTGTCTTTCCGGCGAGGATGTTGATTTCCTCGCGAGTCGACGGCTGCAGCAGGGTGACGACTCGAAGGCCCCCCTTGCGTTCCTCCACGCCGTCGGCATCGACGATCTCGTCGATCGCCGCGGCGTCGTCGACGCCGGGCGTCGCCATCACCGCGAACCGATCGAGCGCAAGTACGAACGTGCTGACCGATTTATCCGCGGACACTTGCAGTTCGATCGTCTCGCCGACGACGCCGGCGGGTTGCGGAAACACCGTTGTGCTCCACGAAGCCGAGGCCGCCAGCAACGGAACGACCAGGTGGCGGCAGGCGGTGCAACGGAAAAGAAAACGACGGGGTCGGGTCATGACATGCTCCCGGCGCGCAACCATCATCCGACGACGCGTGGCGCCGTTGATGTACGTCACCTTGTCGTCATTCTAACGCGAGTACAGGTGCAAGCGCAGCGTTACATTACTGGCGCTGTCGCATTTCGCGCGGTGTGGAACGTCGAATTCGTCAAGGGCGCGGTGACGGTTCGGATGTCGATGGTGGACGACGTTGCGAACACTAAGTATTGGGCATACTCTAGGGACGAGGAGCGATCCGACAGTTTCATTGTTCGAACCAGAATCATTCGCAAATCTGGACAGTGAGGCGAGAGTTGATTCGCCTGCATCGAACTCGCCGGGTCGTTGGTGTCGAACGGGGTGTGGTTTTGGCTGAATCCTTCAAGGGGGAGGCTCGTGATGACACTACCATCGACCAAATCCGTCGTTTACTCGCTGTCGTTCGCGGCGGTGGTTCTGGTTAACGCCAATACCATCGCGGCGGAAACATCGGAGGAGGGCGGCAACGATGCAACGACGGTATCCGCCCACGCACGGTTGCCAATCGACGCCGCGCTCGCGAGCATGATCAGCGAGTTCAACCAGGACATGAAGGACCAGTTCGGTTACCAGTTGTCCGCCATGACGCTGGCGCCGGCGTCCGCCGGCGCGGCGGGCCTGAGGGCCCGATCGCTGCGGCCCGACGAGATCGCCTTCCGGCAGTGCGGGCTGGTGGAACTGCCCGGACCGGTCAAGGCGGCCTCATCGGAAGACGACGCTGGCGACGAACCGGACACGATCTGGACCTGCATCGTCATCGGGATCGGCTGGTAGCCGGACGAACGTGGCTGTATCACCGACGCCGGGATGACGACTCCCGCGCGTCGACTTTCGTCGTATTCATTCGCGACTGCCGCGTGCGTTGCCGGAGTGCAGCTCGTTTCTGCCGCGACAAGCGAGGGCACGCTGGATGACGGCGGTCACGGCGTGGCGCGTTTCCGGGATATGCAACACGCCGTCGATCGACTGAACGGCGATATATTCTGGGCACCGGCGTCCGGGTTCACCGCTGAGAACAGTTGGCCGAATATTTTCGGAGACGAGGCGCGGTCGGTGTTCGGCCCGATTCCCTCGGTCAGTTGCGCCGACGGCATGCCGTTGCACGCCGAGGTTCACGGCAATCGCATCGAGCCCGAACGAACGCCCGGCGGGGGTGTGCGTTACGTGCATCAAGGATTCGACGGGCGAGAGGTGGATGTCACGGATGAGCTGGCGCGGTGTGACAAGCCGTCTCTCGCCAACACCGACGGTCATCCCTGCGCCGTCAACTCGCGGTTGATTCGGCCGCGCAATCCGGCCAACGACGTCGAGTGGGTCGCGTTGTGCCGAAAGAGCGAACTAGGATCGCGACTGACCGGTATCGACGACTATTGGCACGCGTCCAATCCAGGATTCGCGCTGCTCGGTTTGATCGGCTTCAATCGCGCGAGTGGCGAAGTCGTGTTCTTCGACGGTTCCGACTTCGCGCGCGGCGCCTCTCGTCGAACAACCTTCGACGGTTCACGACGCTACGCGCCGCCGGGAGGCAAGGGATACGACGATGAGGCCGGACGTGCCGTGGCGGCATCGACGTGGTTGTATGGGCGGCGCGTTTCGTGCGAGACCTGTCACGACAACAAGGAACCCTGGATCGTCACGCCGCACCTGAAGATCTCTCGTTTCGGGTACGACGAAGCGGCTCGAGACGCTGCGTTCGGCGTCGACAACCCGCTGCCGCTGGTGCAACCGCGAAGTGCCGACTCGCCTTATCGGGTCATCGGTACGCGATTCACGAAACTCGCCGTTCTATCGAGCCGAACATTCGAAGACCCGAGCGGAAACTGCACGGCCTGTCACACGCTGACGACGGATTGGACCGGTAACGTCCTCGCTTACGACGCTGTCGGGCGCACGAATCCGGCGCAACCCTACCGGGCGTTCTTCGACAGGCTGGCTCGCTTTCGAACCGGCTTCGGCGCGGAAGAAGGCGGGTCGAGGCCCTGGATGGCACCGGGTGTCGGACCGGGCGTGGGGCAGGGGAGACACGGGAAAGTCGACGACGCCGACTGGGCGCGCATTGCCGATTGCATCAACGGTACGTCGCAGGAGCGCTGCGGATACCGGCCTTCCTACACCGCCTGCCCGGCGCCGGAATCCGAAGCGACATTCTGCGACACCGGCACGTCTCCGCGCGTGCCCTGTACCGGTATCGGCGACCCGAACGGTCCGCGCGGCTTGTCGGTCTCGGTTTCGCACCGCGCCGTTGAAGTCGACGCGACGGGCCATTCGTATCGTCTAGCCGAGATTCGGTGGAACTATGTCAACGCGTTCGGTGATGTGCCGACGCGCGACGACGTCAGGTTCAACCTGGCGTTTCGCGCCTCCGACCTCCCGGAAACGTCGCTTGAACCGATACCGGCGGAATTCCCGGACATAGAGGAAACATACGACCCCTGGCCGGAGCAAACGCCGCGTCCCGGGGGCGGCCACTACTGCGATTTCGGCTCGTTCCGAGCGAAAACATGTCACCGCTTCGAAGCCGATTCGGGTCTTCTTATCCTCAACAACATTTCTTACCGGGGCCATGTCAGGAATACGGCACCCACGCCGACGACGAAGCCGCGACGCTACGCGGTCCGCCTGCCGGTGCGCTGCGGCAAACGGTACCTGGCGCGACTCGTTCCCAAGCGGTTCTGCTTCGATCGTTCCGGGGTCGTGCCCGGAAGCATCGATCACCTGGCATACTTCGACGTCCGCTGCGACGACGCCCGGCAATGAACGGCATCGCCGAGTGGCTGGATTCGATAGGACTCGATGAATACACCGAAAGGTTCGTCGAGAACCGCATCGACCTCGACAACCTCTTGGCGATCGATGACGCGGACTTGCGCGAACTGAACGTGCCGCTCGGCGATCGCAAGCGGATACTGGCCGCCATTGAAACCCACGCTGGCTCCCTGCAGCGGTCGGCCGCGCGGTCGATGCATGTCGCGGCCGACAACCGCGAACGGCGCCTGCTCGTCGTGTTGTTCTGCGACCTCGTCGAGTCCACCCGCTTTGCCACCCATCTGGATCCGGAAGACCTGGGGAAGATCATCGAGCCATACCGTGAAGCGGTGCGCCGCGTGATCGAGCGTCACCAGGGTCTGACGCTGATCTACGAGGGGGACGGCATCAAGGCCTACTTCGGCTCGCGGGTCGCGTCGGAGGATGACCAGGAGCAGGCCCTGGGCGCGTCGCTCGAGATTCTCGACGACGTCTCGCGCCTGAACCTGTCGTACGCGGAAAACCTGGCGGTGCGCATCGGCGTGACCACCGGCACCGTGATCATTGGCGGTTTCGACGCCCCGACCGGCCCCAACGCCTTCGGCGAGGCGCTGCACCTCGCAGCCCGGCTGCAGGCGGCCGCGGCGCCCAACACGATCCTCGTCGACCAGGCGACCTACCGCTCCATGCGGGCAGCATTCGAGTTCGAAGACGCCGGCGAACGCCCACTCAAGGGGTTCGACCAGCCGGTTCAGACCTGGCGGGTCACCGGCAAGAAACCCGTCAAGAGCCGCTTCGCCAAACGTTACAGGCATACCGGCCTGGTCGGTCGCGAAACCGAGCTGACACGCCTGCTCGAAGTCTGGGGCCGCGTGAGGACGGAGCACGGAGGTACCGTCGTACGCCTGACAGGGGAGGCGGGAATCGGTAAGTCGCGGCTCGCCCACGAACTGGAGCGCCATGTCGACACCGACGGCGGCGGCGTGTTGCTGTTCCAGTGTTCGCCCCACCACGTGGACGCCACCTTCCACCCGATTCTCGAAACCCTCGGCAACGCCATCGGAATCGGCCCCGAGCTCGGCGAAGGCGAAAAGATCGAACGGTTGCGGGCGTTCCTTTCCCATCGCAACATCCCGCTGGATCTCTCGTTGCCGATTTTCTCCCACCTGTTCGGGATTCGCGGCGCCGGTGCGCCGGCGTCCGAGCTGAGTTCGGGACGGCAGGCGGAGATCAGTCGCAAGGTCCTGACCGACCACGTGCTGTCGTTGAGCCGTGAACGGCCCACGCTTCTCCTGGTCGAGGATGCGCACTGGATCGATGCCAGCTCGCGAGCGTTCTTTCTCGGCCTGGCGGACGTGCTGGTCGACGCCCCGATCCTGCTCGTGATGACGTCTCGCGACGAGAACCTGCCGCCCGGGGAGTCCATACCGTCGGAGTCGCTTTCGCTGCAGCGGCTGAGCGCGGCGGAATCGCGCGCGCTGCTCGACGAAGTCGCAGCCGGTAAAGAGTTGCCCGAGGAGTTTCGCCGTTTCATCGAACGCAAGGCGGAGGGCGTGCCGCTTTTCATCGAGGAACTCGCATTGACCATCATCGAGACGGGGCTGAAGGAGGCCGGCCCCGCGGAGGTGTCGACGGAGGCGGATCGAATCGAGATCTCCGGGATACTCCAGTCCTCGTTGCAATCGAGGCTCGATCGCCTGGGAAAGGCGAAAGAGGTGGCACAGTTGGCCGCAACAATCGGACGAGAGTTCGACCTGGAACTGCTCCAGCGAGTAACGACGATGAAGCGCGAGTCGCTCGTCGGGAGTCTCGACAAGCTCATGAAGGCGGAGATCGTGTTCCGCAAGGAACCGCCCGCGCGGAACGTGTTCGTCTTCAAGCACGCGTTGATCCAGGACACCGCCCGCGGCCTGTTGTCGAGAGAACGCCGGAGCGAGACTCACCGGCGCATTGCGGGCGCGTTGACCAGCCGCTTGATGGAAACCGGCAAGGCCGAGCCGCAACTGGTCGCCCACCATTGTTTCGAAGGCGCGGACTACGACGGCGCGGCGCGACACTGGCTGGAGGCGGGGCGCACCGCCGCGGCGACATGGGCAAAATCCGAAGCGCTGCAACTGCTCAGGAAGGGACTCGACGCGGCCCGGCGGATGGAGGCATCGAAGGCGCGCATGCGCCTGGAACTCGACCTCGAGATCGAAATCGGCGACGTCCTGTACGCGAGTTTCGGCTACATCACGACGGAAGGGCAGGCCGCCTACGATCGTTCCCTGGAACTGAGCGAGTCGCTTGGAGACCTCGACGCGCCGGTGCGGGCGCTGGACGGCCTGTTCGGTATCCATTTCAACTCCGGTGACTTCGAACGAACCATCGCCATCAGCGACCGGCTCATTTGCCTGGGCGAGGCGCACGACAAGCTCTCGGCGCTGGTACTCGGCCGCCAGTTCAAGGGAATGAGCCAGTTCTGCCGCGGCGAGTTCGAGTCCGCCGATGCGCTGTTGTCGAGCGCGCTGGGTCACGTCGAGCGAGCGGACGAGGTCGGCAGTGACTTTCCGAGCATGGCCTACATCTACCTCTCATGGACGCGATTCGTTCGCGGCCGCCGCGACGAGGCCGTCCATGCCTTCGACCAGGCACGTTCCATCGTGCGCGTGCAGGCGCCGTACCGCAAGGCGGCGTGTCTCGGCGATGGCTGCATTCTCTACGCCATGATGGACGATCCCGACCAGGTCGAGGCGCTCGCCCGCGATCTCGTGCCGTTGGCCGCGAAGTACGGTTTCAACATGTGGCTGAACATGGCCCGGTTCTTCAAGGGCTGGACGGCCGCGATGCGCGGCGACGCGAGCGGCCTGGACGAGATGGAACGCACCATGGTCGCCCTCGGGGAGCAGGAGGTCGACAGGACCCTGTACCTGGGCGTACTGGCCCGGACGCGTCTCGATGCAGGCCTGGCCGACGCGGCCGCCGAGGCGCTGGAAGAAGGATTGGCCCAGGCGCGCAAGAGCGGCGAGAACTACTTCACCGCGGAATTGATGCGCGTCAAGGCCCGCTGGCTGATCGAAACGCGCGGGGACCTCGCCGCCGGTCGCGCGCTTCTCGAGAAGACCGTCGAGCTTGCGCGACGGCAGGGTGCGCGGAGTTGGGTGGAGCGCGCCACGCGGTACCTCAACTCGACCCGGGTCCGGATCGCCGGGTCCTGAGGACGACGGCCGGCGGACGCGATCGCCGCCGCGGCGGGGCGAGCATGGTGTGGGATAAACCACATCCCTCGATGGCCTCGCCGTGAAATGATCGTCCGCGAGGTGGGAGCGACAGGCTCACCGGATGGATAGTCATCAAGCGGGAGACGGCAATGAACAGCTACGAGCCCAGAGATCACCAGGTCAGCGGCAAAGATGTTTGTTGTGCCTGGGCGTTGTCGGTGATTGCGGCGGCGGGATTCTTGTTTCTCGTTTCCTTCCTGTTTTGATTTCGAAACAGGTGGTTCGACCGTCCGCTAAAGATCCTCCGGCAACATCGCCGACAGTCGGCCGATGCCGGTCACGGTCAGGATTCTTCCGCGCTGGCGAATGACGCCCATCCGCGCCAGCGCGGACAACTCGCGGGAGACGGCTTCGCGGTGGGTATCGATACGGCTGGCGATTTCGGCGTGGGTCGGGAAGTCGGGAACGACCGCCTCGTCGCGACCCGCGGCGTGCTGGCGCGCCATGCGCAACACCTCCAGGCGTACCCGGTCGCGAACGTCCAGTGCGCCGTCTCGATAGACCCTGTCGGCCAACGCCCTGACCATTCTCGCCAGGCGCGACAGCGCCGCCGACGCGATGGACGGGTAGCGCGAAGTCAGCTCGCGGAAAGCGCGAGCCGACATCGCGCCGATAACGGATTTTTCAAGCGCGATCACGCCGGCCGTGCGCGGCATGCCGTCGATCGCGGCGAGTTCGCCAAAGACGTGGCCGGCGCCGAGATCCTCGTACGCGATCTCGCGACCCGACGAGGAAAACGCCGTCACGCGCACGCGGCCGGACCCGACGAGGTACACCTCGTCGGACTTTTCACGAAACGAAAAAACCTCGCTGCCGGGCGCGTATTCGCGCCACTTGACGTTCGCCGACACGTCGGAGATGCCGGCTGCATCCAACCCGGAAAAAAGTTCGATGCGACCGATCAACCCGGCCGGGTCACCGATTTCGGTGTGTTTGTGCATCCGCGTTGAACTCCCGCTCGTTCATCGTCGGCCAAGCGTCGACGAGCCGGGACGGCGGGTTCGACGTATCGAAGGGAATGCCGTCGACGGCCGACGAATTATTTCACCTCGCCGATGCGGTGTCAGCCCGTTTACGTCGAAATTGCCGGACAAAATCCGCATCGGCGGCGCGGCCCGGCCGACGGACGGTGCCAAACGAACGATGGGTCGATTGGCGCCGATTGTCGCGCCGCGACCGACTGTCGGGCGATTCTCAAGGTAAGTGAACGCACACTGAACGTGAGTTAACTTTTAACATTGGAGCGCCGGTATATTGTCGTTAGAATTTCGCCGTGCTCCGGTGATTCCGGACATGGCAGGCGCTTGTCGTAAATAGCTGGCGGCCAGCACGGCAGGCATCAAGGACAATGAGTTTGTTGGAGAGACAGCGTGAGAAGATACATGGGCATCGGTTTGGCGGCGATCCTGGTTTGCGCCGGTGGCGGCACCGCCAGCGCCCAGGGACAGTCGGGAACACCGTACATCGGACTCGGCGCGAGTTCGCTGGCGCTTGACGACGACCGGGTCGTCGGCGTTCCGACTCGTTCCCCCGGCCACTCGTCGAAGGTCATCAGCCTGTTTCTCGGATACCGGTTCGACGAGAACTGGTCGGCCGACGTCAGTTTCGGCGGCGACGTCAGCAACAATGTCGACGCCGACGAGTTCGCCCTCAACGCCTACCGATACTTCGGTGATTCGAACGCGCGCTGGCGACCGTACGTGTCCGGCGGCCTGAGCAACTTCAGCATCGACGATGCGACCGACGACGACTCCACCGACCAGGTGCAGATCGGGCTCGGCGTCTCCGCCGCGCTGGGTGCCGGAGACGACGCCGAGTTGCGGCTGGGTTATCAGCATTACTCGACCATCAGCGGCGACTCCTACGATGACGACGCGTGGTACGTGCGCGTGAACTGGAACTTCGGTAATCCGGCGCCGGTCGTCGCCCAGGCTCAAGCCCAGCCCGTCGTTGCGCCCGCGCCGCAGCCCGTGGAAAAGGAAGTCACGGACACCTACGAATTGCTCGTCGAGTTCGATTTCGACAAGTCGAACATCCGCTCCGTATACGAACCCCAGTTCCGGGAAATCGCCGACAAGCTGAACTCGGACAGTAATGTCAGCATGATGATCGAAGGTCACACCGACTGGATCGGAACCGACGAGTACAACCAGGCGTTGTCGATTCGCCGGGCGCAGGCGGTCAAGCAGAAGTTCGTCGACGACTACGGCTTCTCGCCCGATCGCATCGATATCGAGGGCTACGGCGAGTCGCGTCCGAAGGCGAGCAACGAGACGGCCGAGGGGCGGCAGCGCAACCGGCGCGCCGTTGCCGTGATCCTGCGGGTGCGGACGGTCACGGAGTAGCCGCCAGGGCGCCGGTTCGCGCGGCAAAGAACTCGCTTGCGTAACCGGTGCCGTCCGGCCAAGTTCCGATGGTCCGGGGTCGGCGTCGGCTCGACCGCGCCGGGCGCCTTCATCCAGCGCGCTAACGCTCCTACTTGATGCCCGAATGCATGAAGGACTGGATGAACTGGCGCTGAAACAGCAGGAACGCGATCAGCAGCGGCGCGACCGATAGCAGTGTCGCCGACGAGATGATGGACCAGTCGACGCCGGACTCGGGCGCGCCGAAAATCCCGAGCCCCACCGTCAGCGGGCGTGTCTCCACCGAATTGGAAACCACCAGCGGCCACAGGAAATTGTTCCAGTGGTGGCTGATGGATACCAGCCCGTACGCAAGGTAGGTCGGACGCGCCAGGGGCACGTATACCCGCCACAACACGCCGAACATCCCGCAACCCTCGAGCCGCGCGGCTTCCTCGAGTTCCCTGGGCGTCGACTTGAAGGTCTGGCGGAGAAGGAAAATGCCGAATGCGCTGGCCATGTAAGGCAGTCCGATGCCGGTAATGGTGTCGACGAGTCCGAGCGACGCCAGCGTGCCATAGTTCTCGACGATCAGGATTTCCGGCGCCACCATGAGTTGCACCAGCACCAGCGCAAAGGCGACGTTGCTGCCTGCGAAGCGGTAGCGGGCGAAGGCGTATGCTGCCAGCGTGCAGATGACGAGCTGGGACGCCAGCAGCATGGTCACCAGCATGAAGGTGTTCAGTCCGTAGCGCAGGAAGGGCGCCCTGGACAGTGCCTCGCGGAAGTTCTCCAGCGTCAATGGCGCGAACACGTTGAAGTGAATGGCGTACTCGCTGGAATGAAACGCTGCCCAAAAGGCGTATAAAAGCGGCGAGATCCACAGGATCGCCAGCACCCAGGCGGCCAGGGTCTGCAGAAGATCGGCAAGATCCAGGTTCCGGGTGGCGTGGGCCGGCAAGTTCATCGGTAGTGTATCCGCTTGTCGAGCAGAAAGAACTGCGCGAGCGCGAGCACCGCGAGGATTGCCAGCAGCACCGCGGTCAACGTGGCGGCGTAGTTGGTGTCGAAGTAGGAGAACGCGGTCTCGTAGATGTAGTACAGCAGCAGGTTGCTGGCGTTGTCCGGGCCGCCCTTGGTAAGCACGAACAGGTGATCGACCAGCTTGAACGAGTTCAGCACCGCGTTGATCAGCACGAAGAGGGTCGTCGGCATCAACAGGGGGAAGACGACTCTGCGGAAGTAGTACCAGCGCGATGCCCCCTCCAGCCTGGCCGCCTCCTTCAATTCCGGCGGAAGGTGCTGCAGCGCGGCCAGGTAGAAGATCATGAAGAAGCCCGCTTCCTTCCAGATGGTCATGACGATGATGGCCGGCAGCACGGTGTCCGGATCGCCCAGCCAGTTATGCCCCGGCAGGCCGAACAAGCCCAGCAGCCTGTCGATCAGGCCGATGTCCGGCGAGTAGAAGAACAGCCAGATGTTGGCGACCGCGATCATCGGCAGGATGGTGGGCGTGAAATAAGCCAGGCGCAGCAGCGAGCGGCCGGGCAGCGCGCGGTTGACCAGCAGCGCCATGCCGATAGCCAGGGCCACCGAGGTGGGAATGGTACCGATCGCGAACCACAGGTTGTTGGACAGTACCTTCCAGAAGATCGGGTCCTCCATCATCGACTCGTAGTTCCCCGCGCCGATGAATCGCGACGGCCGGATCGCGCTGCCCTTGGAGAACAGGCTCTCGTAGACGGTGGCCACGGTGGGGTAGTGGGTGAAGCCGATCAGCAGGATCGCCGCCGGCGTTAACAGCAGCCAGCCGTAGACGTGGCGCATGATGTTGGATGTCGGACCCATAATGTTCTCACGCGGTGCGCCGGGCGGGGGCGTCCCGTCCGGGACGCCCCCGCCGCTGGGCGGCTAGCGGTAGGGCCGAAGCAGGCGATCCGCCTGGGACTGCGCCTCGCCGAGCGCCTCCGCCGGGGACTTGGCGCCGGTCAGGGCGGCCTGGATCGCGTCGTCGAGCAGCTTGCGCACGCGGCCGGTCTGGTACGTGGACAACTCGGCGGTGGCAAACTCGAGCTGGTCGCGAGCCACTGCCGCATAGGGGAATTCCTTCACGTACTCCTGCAGCGCCTCGGTCTCGTAGGCGGCGGGACTGACGCCCATGTACCCGGTCTTGATCGACCACCGGGCCGACTGTTCGGGACCGGTCATGAACTTGACCAGCTTCATGGCCGCCACCCGTTCCTCGGGCGAGGTCTGCTTGAAGATGTAGAAGTTGCCGCCGCCCGTCGGCGTGCCTCGCCGCTTGTTGGCCGGCAACATGGCGACGCCGAAGTCGAACGTGGCGTTGTTCTTCACCGCGGTCAGGTTGCCGGTCGAATGCCACATCATCGCCGTGCGGCCCTCGAGAAAATTCTGCCGCAGCGTGCCCCACTCGATGGTGCCCTCCGGCATGACCTTGTGGGTCGCGCCGAGCGCGCGCCAGAACTCGAGCGCCTCGACCGTCGCGGGCGCGTCGAAATAGGTGGTGTCGCCGGCGCCGTTCATCAGTACCTGGTCGTTCTGCATGGTCAGCGCGCCGAACATCCAGTACGGGTATCCCGTGGAGGGAATCATTACGCCCCATTGCGAACCGTCGTCCTTGGTCAACTTCTTGCCCGCCTCGGCCAACTCGTCCCAGGTCGCCGGCGGCGAGTCGGGGTCGAGACCGGCCTCGCGAAACGCGTCCTTGTTGTAGTACATCACGATGGTCGAGCGCTGGAACGGAATGCCCCAGGTCTTGCCGCCGGTACGGCCGTTCTCCATCAGCGTGGGATAAAAGGAATCGAGCCATGTCTTCTCCTCGTCCGTGCTGACGATGTCGTCAAACGGGACGATGGCGTCCTGCTCGATCAGTTCGTAGATGTCGATCGAGAACATCACGGACAACTGCGCCGGTTCGCCGCTTTGCAGCGCCGCGAGCGCCTTGATTCGGGCGTCGTTGTAATTGCCGGCATAAATCGCGTTGACCTTGATGTCCGGGTTCTCCGCCATGAAGTCGGCGACCATGCCGTCGACCACTTCGGTCAGCGGTCCGCCGACGGCCACCGGGTAGTACATGGTCAACTCGGTATCGGCCTGTGCCGCCATTCCCGCGCCCATGCAGGCCGCCACGGCAAGCCCGGTCACGCTTCTTTTCAACTTCGTCAACATTGCTTCAACCTCCTCGCGGTGTGTGAACGATGGGACGCCGGTAGGTGCCGGCGCGCCCGGATTCCGGCGCACTACCTGTCGCGTCCGGGAAAAATCATGCCTTGCGATCGCGGACCCGCCGGCCGCGCTCGTCGAACAGGTGCACGTCCGCCGGGTCCCATGCGACGTGCAGCGTGTCGCCCGGGGCCACGTGTGTTCGCCCCTCGACGCGCGCCATCAGCGCCCTGCCGCGATGCACCAGCCGCAGCACGGTTTCGGCGCCCATGTAGTCGACCGCGGCCACCTCGACGGGCAGGCCGGTGTCGGCCAGGCGCAGTTTCTCCGGACGAACGCCGAGCTTGGCCGCGCCGTCGGCGCCGGCCACCGTCGCATCGATGCTCGACAGCGGCAACACGTTCATGGGCGGCGTGCCGAGGAACTGGGCGGCGAACTCGCTCTGCGGATGTTCGTACAACCAGGCCGGTTCGCCGATCTGCTCAATCCGGCCGTCCCGCAGCAGCACGACCTGGTCGGCCATGGACATCGCCTCGATCTGGTCATGGGTCACGTATAGCATCGTCAGGTTAAGCTCGCGTTGCAGCCGGTGAATCTCGTCGCGCATCTCCGCGCGAAGCTTCGCGTCGAGATTGGACAGCGGCTCGTCCATCAGGCACACCGGTTGCTTGGAGACGATGGTGCGGGCCAGGGCCACGCGCTGGCGCTGGCCACCGGACAGTTGCGCGGGTTTTCGATGCAGCAACGACTCCAGCCCGACCATTTTCGCCGCCTCGACGAGACGCGCCTCGCGCTCCGAGGCATCGACGCGCCGGACCTTCAGGCCGAACAGGATGTTCTCGCGCACGTCGAGGTGGGGAAACAGCGCATAGGACTGAAACACCATGGATACGCGCCGACGCGCCGGATCCAGGCGGGTCACGTCGTCCCCGCCGATACGGACCCGGCCGCCGTCGGCGCTCTCCAGGCCGGCGATCAGGCGAAGTATGGTGGATTTTCCGCAGCCCGACGGTCCCAGCAGCACGGTAAGGGTGCCCTCGCCGACGCTGAAGGACACCTCGTCGACGGCGCGCATGTCACCCCATTGCTTGACCAGACCGTCGATCCGGATGCCGCTCATCGCATCGCCTCGTTGCAGACGACGAGTTCGGCATCGGAAGCGTCGATCAGCGACATGATGCGCTTCGGCGGCCGCGCGTTGCAGAAGATTCGCGTCGCCTGGTCGATGCGACCGCCGCGCACGTGTGCCACGCGGCCGAACTTGGTGTCGTCGAGCACCAGGAACGTCGTTCGGCTGTTGGCGTGGATCAACTGGCGCGCGCGCACCTCGTCCTCGTGAAAGTCCAACAGCGTGCCGTCTTCGTCCACGCCGGCCACGCCGTATATGCCGAACTCGAACAGGTAGGACGACAGGAACGACGCAAGTCCTGGTCCGAGTACGTCGCAGTCGCTGTTGCGCACCGCGCCGCCCGCCACGTGGACCTTGAAGGTGGGATTGGCGCAGGCGAGCAGGGCGATGTGGAGATTGTTGGTGAAGATGCGCAGCCCGTCGTGACGCATCAGCGCGCCGGCCACCACCGCCGGGGTCGTGCCGATGCTGAAGGCCACCGAGACGTTGTCCGGCACGTGCCTCGCTACCTCGCGCGCGATTGCCCGCTTGGCTCTCTGGGCAAGTATCTTTCGCGACTGGTAGGCGATGTTCCCGGTTTCCGCGGGTTTCTCTATGCCGCCATGGCGACGCCTGGCGAGACCGTGATCACACAACGTGTTCAAGTCTCGGCGGATGGTTTGCGTCGATACGCTGAAACGCGCGGAGAGCGCCTCCACGCTCAGGAAGCCGTCTTTGCGCAGCAGCTCGGTAATCTGCGCCTGTCGCTCGGATAGATCCACGACCGCTTCTCGATCCTCCCGTGTATTCGTCGTTCGGATACCCGCCATGGCCGGTTCCGTTGAGTCTAATGCTCGAAACAAATGAAAGATTCGTGACAGGATCGAGGGCGACGATGGGCGCGCGATCTGTCATGCCGAAGGCCCCGTGGAAACCACCTGTCGACGGTCGCGCGGGGCGAAATCCGTTCGCCGGAGAGGCGGAATCCCGCTCCACGACGACGTGCGTCGTTCACCTTTCCTCGTCGATGCCGTAGATCGTTCGCCCGGGCGCCGGTGCGCGCCTTGGGCATGATCGCGCTATGATGGCCTCCCGTACCGACAACGATAACAGCCCGCATCGGGTCGAATCGACGAGGACACTCCGACAACGATAACAGCCCGCATCGGGTCGAATCGACGAGGACACTCCCATGCGTCGAATCTTTCATTTCTTCCTGTTGGTCGCGACGTGGCCGTGGACCGGCGCGGCCGTCTTTGCGAACGGCTACCAGATGACTGCCGAGGAAGTCGCGCCGGGCGTATACGCGGTCATTACACCGACGCGTGAACTGCCCAACCCGTTGAACCGGGGCTGGAATTCCAACAGCGCGTTCGTGGTCACACGAGAAGGCGTATTGCTGATCGACAGCGGCAGTTCCCAGGCGATCGGAGAATCGCTGCGTAGCGTGATCGCGGGCGTTACCACCGAACCGGTGCGGTGGATCGTCAACACTCATTCTCACGGAGACCACTGGCTGGGTAATGCGGCGTTTGCCGATAGTGTCGAGACGATCTATGCCACGGCCGTCGTCTCGCGCACGATCGGTAGCGAGTGGCGGACCTGGGTCGATCGATTCAACGAGATGACCGGTGGCGCAACCGGCGAGTCGCGCCTGCTGGCGCCGAGCACCAACGTCGATTCGCGTACGACGCTCGAGTTGGGCGGCAGGGAGGTGGTGCTGTTTCCTTCGCGCGACAGCCACTCACCGGGAGACCTGATCGTCTGGTTGCCCCATGAACGCGTGCTTGCAGCGGGGGATGTCGTCTACTCCGATCGCATGCCGTCCACATTCGACGCCAACGTGTCGAACTGGATTGGAATGCTCGACGAGCTTGTGGAGCTCGATCCGGCGGTCGTCGTTCCCGGGCACGGGGTGGTTACCGATATCGACGGATTGCGCCGCCTGCGGGAACTGCTCGCGGCCCTGTGGGACGCGGTCGCGGCGCGGTACGAGGAAGGCATGACCGACTTCGAGATGGTACCGCACGTCGTCAAGGATCTGTCGCGGTTCGACGCGCATTTCCCGGGACTCCAAGACAAGATCGCACGCGACCTGTCCTACGTGTACCTGCAGGTCGAGGAAGCGAGTTTCTAGCTACCGTGCATGGTATCCCGGCGAAAAAATCGAATGCCGCGACACCCAGCACGCTCGACCACCTTGCAATGAGAATGTTGGTGTAGTTCATCAAATGGTACGAAACCCCTCCTCGAGCCCTGGGAATCGAGATCCATTCGCGGGACGCCGGCGCTTGGTGTTGGGAGGCGTGTTGGCAACGACCGGGGGTGGTCTGCTCTACCTGTTGGGATACTCGCGGATGAGAGAGGATGCCTGGACTCGCTCGCCGCTACCCTTCGCCCGGTTCGAGCACGAGTGGCGCCGCATGTTCTCGGACCTCGATGATCCGGCCGTGCTCGACCTGGCGGCGAAGGCACTCGAGGAAAAACGTGAAGATTGGCAAGACCTTCCGTCCTTGCTCCCGGATCTGTCGGACCGTTCTTTCAAGGAAGGGATAGAGCGGGCAAGCGCGCGAAGCCGCGAGGATTATGCGGCGGGTCGGATCGTATCGGTGGATAACTGGCTGATTTCGCGATCGGAGGCGGAATTGCTCGCGATGCTTCGTACCCCGGGATAGCGCGGCCATGATTCGCGATGCTCGAGCGGTCCCGGACGGCGACTCGATCGACGCGGACCTTTGTATTGTCGGCGGCGGCGCCGCCGGGATCACGCTGGCGTTGGAATTGATGAATGCCGACATGTCCATCGTCCTGCTGGAAGCCGGCGGGACCGAGCTCGACCCTGACGAACAGAAAATGTACGCAGGTCCCGTCGTCAGCGACGTTTTGCCGGATACCTATCTGCAGACCTCGCGCCTGCGGCAGTTCGGCGGCACGACCAACCACTGGGGCGGACACAGCGTCGTCATCAACGAACATGTCTTCGGTTCTCGATCCGGTGTTCCGCAGGGAGATTGGCCGTTCGGTGCGGACGAGCTGCGTCCCTATTACGCGGACGCCTCGCGCATTCTTTCCAAGAAACGGATTCGTCCCGCATGGCGGCCGGCAATCGAAGCGGGGCTGGTGCCGATGGAGCGCTATCCGGGCGGCAGCGACGAGGATCGTCGCCTGGGGCGGGCATACCACGATACGCTGAAACGAGCATCCGTGCAGATCCTGTTGCACGGCAGTGTAACGAGGCTGCATCTGGATCCCGGCGGGACCCGGGTCACGAGCGTCCAGGTTCAGACGCTTTCCGGCAACCGGTTTACCTGTTCGTCCCGCACATTCGTTCTCGCTACCGGCGCAATCGAGAATGCCCGGTTGCTACTCATGCCGACGCCGTCGAACAATCGGGGGCTCGGCAACGAGTCCGGTCAACTCGGACGCAACTTCGGCGACCATCTTTTCCTGCATGACAGGATCATCGAGACGTCCCTGTTTTGGGGTGGGGAGAGAGAAAGGTTCCTGACGTTCGATCCCGCGCTCCTGGAGGAGCAGGCCGTTTCCGAGATCGGCATCATGCGATTGTCTCCAAGAAAGGCCACGCTCCGCGGCGACGGCGGTGCGGTGACCACCGTGGCCGGGTTGATGGCGCCGGGACACGAAGCGCGGGGAGGGCACGTGGTCTACTATATCGAACCGTTGCTCGATGCGGACAATCGCGTGCTCCTGAGTGATGAGCCGGACGCCTTCGGACAACCTCGAAGCGAGTTGCATTTCCGGGTGTCGTCAGATTTGAAAGCGCATATCGCCAAGGCGGCAAACCTGTTGGCCCGACTGGCGGGGACGCATGGACTGGGCCGGGTCAGCCTGAGCGACGATATGCAGTTTCGTTACGGCAACCATCACATGTCCACCACCAGGATGAGCCGTAGTCCTCGCCGGGGCGTCGTCGATGAAAATTGCCGGGTGCACGGCATGGAAAACCTCTTCGTCGCGGGCAGCTCGGTTTTCCCCAGCAGCGGGTGTGGAAACCCAACCTATCCGCTCGTCGCGCTGACGGTTCGACTTGCAAGACACCTGCGCGACGGGATCAGCCGCAGAGCATTCAACTGACCGAATCGATTCCGTTGCCGTGATTCACAAGCCGGACAACCGCGTTGCGATCACCGGCCGAATGACGAAGGCGCGGCAATGCGCAGCCGCCGGACTCGAACGGTAGGTGTTTCGGGCATCGGGCCGAGTGGTGTGATTACACGATCGGATCAACAAACCACCGGGCACGAAGAAGTCATGACGGGAATCACGCGGGCGACGTTCGAATCTCGCATGTTTGCATTACTCGAGCGATGCTGATTCGTCGCCTTCTGTTCCTTCTCTTTTACCTGGCGGGAGGGCGTTGGCGCTGCGATTATCGCATCGACCATGAGCCGGAAGCGGGTCGACCGTCACAAAAAGCGCGGAGGCTGGTCGAATTTTGTCTTGGCGAGGTGGCGGTGGGACCCGTACCGAATCTGAAGATTTACCGTCGCTACCTGAGGCGCCCGTTCGTACTGCTGCTCACCGTGGGGCGCGGGGAAATATCAGTCATCGCCGGTGATTGGGTAGCCGGCAGGATGTCGCGGGCACGATACGATCAAAAAAAGATCGTCGCGGCCCTGATCGACCAGCGTGCTTGTATTCCATCCGGCCTGAATTGTTGGATGATCCGTGGTGACAGTGCTGGAAGCAAAGCCGACACCCGCAATGGATTGCACATCGCCGGCGTGCGGTCGTGGTGCCGTCGCGACATTGTCCTGGTGCCGACGGCGAACCGGGAGCGCGTGCTCGGTCCGAACCTGGAAAGGCAAATGCATGAAATCCGACAATTCTGGGTGCTATGGGAAGACAAGTCCGATAGCGTTTGGTGGGGTGGCGCCCTGACCGGCGACCGGTGGAAAACCGAGGCGCCGCGCACGTTGACTCGTCGCGAGGTACTTTGTCATTTTCGGGAGAATCCCTGCGATCGCGTCAATATTCAATTGACCGACGTGCCCGCTTCCTCGGACGCCCCCTTGGGTATCGAACCGGGCACCGGGTTTACGAAACGGGAAGCGTTCAGTCACAAGTGCCTTCTTCTTCTGCCGGGCAATGACGTTCCGAGCGGACTAAGTTGGTATTTCGCGGGGAACAGCGTCGTACTGATGCCCCGGCCTCATCTCGACCACATTCTCTATTTCGAACTGCAGCCGTGGGAACACTACGTACCGGTGGACAATGATCCTCGAGACATTCTTGTGAAACTTCAATGGGTTATGGAGAATCAGGCAAGAGCGCGGAAAATCGTCGAAAATTCACACGAAAGGTTGCGATGGTTTTGCGGTCCTGAATACTTGTGGGCTTGCAACGAAGTACTGCGAAGAATCTCCCCGGCAGAACCTTTAGCGGGCGCACGGCGTGAATAGGTGGCGCCAGGAGGGAGCGAAACGTTCACGTACGCCCGCCAACCCGGCAACGCTGGATAATGCCAAGTGCCCTTTGCATTGCGGATTTCGCGCGGGATGGGGATGCAATCCGGATTTCGATTTCAGGGTGGCCGCGGCGTGAACTACGCGACGAACGAGTCGGCGGTCGTTCGTTAGTGGTATCGGACGTTTTTCAAACCGGGCCTGTCGAATCGGCGCGTCGGCTGGTTGCACGGGGCGCGCGCGTGCCTTTCGTCCATGGAATATGTGAAGGTTATTATCACGCGGCAGCACGACGATTGAGCCGGGAACTGAGGTGCGTGGACGGAGTCGTCGGCCTGCTTGCGCGAAACAGCTACGCCGACGGATCGTTCATTCCCGGGCGCAGCGATATCGATTCAATCGTGATCATACGCGATGATCTCGACACTGAGCGGGTAGAGCGCATCCTTTCGGCCATGTTGAGAATCTATCGGCGTCTGCGTCCGCTGTTTCCGATCCTGGGTCCGTCTCCGGTTTACACGCGGCGCGGATTCGAACTGGCTTGCCGCCTGGGACCATTGGCCCAGGAAACCTACGCGTGGCGTTGTTTGTGGGGCGACGATCATGTTCTCTCCGCATTGGATGATTCGCCGCGCATGTGCCTTGACGACAGAATTGCCAGAGGCGTCGGAGTGTTTATCAACGGGTTCCACGCCAATCTGCGCTCTGCGCTGTGTAACAACAAGCGGCGTACCACGTTGGCGATGGAGCGTTCGATTACGAAGATCGGAAGATACGTGGCGCCTGGCGGCGGTGGTGAGCAGATTGTCGATAAGGGCAATATCGCGGAAGCCGTCGCATACACCCTGAACACGATACACGCCGCCCTGGACAAAGCCGAGCGTGACGCCGGACCGCACCCGTGGCGGTTGAGGGAGTCGCCGGAAGAGGTAAGTCATGTGACCAATTCACGCGATATGCTTCCGGCGAACGTGGACGGCCTCGTTTCAAGGCGCGACGCCACCGAAACATGGTACCTGTTCTCGGTACCGGGCCGCAGCGAGGCGATGGCCGAAGTGTTGGATTCAGTGCGTCGACGAAACGTCGGCGCTACGGGCGAGTACTATTGCACGAGGAAGTTGTTCGAATATTTCCTGCGAAACATCAATCCGATGGCGTACTACCGTTTGCGCAAGAACCGGGTGGTCTCCGGCGTCGACGTGCTCGAAGCCCTTCCGCAACCGACGGAGCGCGGCGTGCTGAGGTTTTTTCGCACGGAGGCCGCGCACATGCTCCGTCTTCCGGTGCGGCAGATGGTCGAAAATGGTCTGGGGACGAACCGGGTCGTCGGTCTGGAGCGAAGGGTGATACGGCTCCTCCACTTCGTGGAATACCAGGAGATACTGCTCTCGGACGAGGAAGCTTCCCGATTATCCGGCTCCTGTCCTCGCCCGAATACGCTGCTGGACGTCATGCTCGAGAACATGTCGCTTATCGAGGAGGGGTTGGACCATTTTCCGAGCGCGTTGCAGCCCGGCGGGAGTGAGACATGACGATGAATCTGGGCGTGGTCACGAGGAGCCTGGAACACTACGGGGGAGCCGAGATTTTCCTCATGGAGTGTGTGCGGCGGTGGCAGGAGAAGGCGCGAGTCACCTTGTACGCCACGCGGATCGATACTACGTTGCTCGAGGAATTCGGCGTGGATCCCTCCCGTATCAAGACTGTACTCCTGGCGGATTTCGACCAGGACGAACGACGATTCGACCTCGTCGAGGACATGTTGATCCTCCCGCGGCTCTGGGAGCACGACCTCGGCGCCCACGACGTGTACTTCCTCAACGGATTCCCACTTCATCTCACTCGCTGCTTTCCCGGCGTATACATGTGTCATGAGCCATTGAGGATGCTGTACGACCTGCGCTACCAGTACGCGGCCAACGAAGGCATGGCAGCCGTGCACATCTACCCCGAGCAAAAATATCGACATCCGTCGATCAGGCGGCTCGAGGTTCAGCTCGAGTTAATCGAGTCGGTCGATAGGCGCGCCCGATTCGACTATCTCGTCGTCAACAGTCGCGCGATGTCGGCGTATGCGCGCAACGTCTACCAGCGCACACCCGACCTGGTCGCTTATCCCGGCATCAATCCGCGGCAGAGCAAGTCGCCACCGTCGCGGGGCAAACGGGCGGTATTCGTTGGCCGTCTCTGGAAACACAAGCGAATACACCTGTTGATCCAGGCTATCGCGCTGACCGGCGACGGCTTTCTTGACATCGTCGGGCAGGGTCCGGAGCGCGGGGCCCTGGAGGATCTCGCCGCAAGCCTGAACGTATCGGACCGCGTGGTTTTTCATGGAGAGTTGTCCAGGGAAGAGGTGACGGCGCTCTACGAAGACGCGACATGCGGTGCATACGTGCCCGTTCGGGAACCGTTCGGGATGATGCCGCTCGAGGCCGCGGCCGCCGGTCGTCCCGTCATCGTCACGCCGGAAGGAGGGTACAGCGAGCTGCTGAACTCGGACGCGGCGATTTTCGTTCCGCCCAGTCCAAGGCCAATCGCGCGAGCGATGACCAGGCTGTTCGAGGATCCGGCGTTGGCGGCGCACAAGGGAGACGCGGCGCGGAGCCAGGTCAGCAGGGTTACCTGGGACAAGACCGCGAATGATTTGTACCGACTGTTCGGCGAGGTGAAGACGTGCAGTCGTCGAACGGCGGGACCGGGAAAGCGACCGTTGGTCGGTGCGTACTATTATCCGTGGTACGACGCCGGTCGGCCGATGCGCCACTGGAACGAGAACATGACCACCGCGGCGGTGGTCGATCTGCCTCTAAGGGGGGCTTACACGTCCTATAGACCGGCGACCGTCGAACGCCACCTGGAACTTGCCGACCGCGCCGGGTTGGACTTTTTTACCGTGAACTGGGAAGTGGGACATTCGGGCGTCAATCCGCGCGACTTGAAGGCAACCGAGTGCCTGTTCTCGGCCGTCGAACAGGCTGGCGCGACTCTCAAGCTCAGCATCCTGCTCAGTATTCAGACTTCCATGCTGGAACCGATCCGGCAGGCATTTGCGCTGATAGGAGAGTACTCGAGCCGGTCCGCCTGGCTCGAGTTGCGCAACCGGCCGGCCTTGTGGTTCTTGATCTCCACCGATTTCTTCGGCGCGTATTACGCGCACAAGGACGAACTGGAAACGCTGCACGATCGCTTCGCCATCCTGTCGACCGGCGCCATCACGGCGCCGCACTATTTTCCACTCGATATTCGCGAGTTCATAGACGGCTGGAGCCTGTTGTCCCCCTTTCGCGTGGGGAAACCCGACAACTGGGAGGAACGATGGTTGTCAACTTATCGCTACCACACGACCGATATCAGTGATCCAGTCAGGATGTTCACCATCTCGCCCGGATACGACGACCGGCACCTCACGTCGGAAGAGCGGCTTCGAACCGAACCGCGACAAGTCGACCGCGAGGGCGGCAACGTCTACCGCAGAATGATCGACTGCGCGAAGCAGCTCCTGCCAGCGCCGGAGGTGATCATGATTTCCAGTTTCAACGAGTTTCACGAGACGACGCAGATCGAGCCGAGCTACCTGTTCGGGGATTTCTACCTCGAGGCGACGCGCGACTTCACCCGCGGCCTGAGATTGAAGAATTGAACCGGGTTCGTCGATGAGTATTCGAGCCACGCAAGGCGTGTCGTTCCCGAGAAGCGGACACGAGATCATTTTTCGTGTCTCAAGACTGTATTTTGGCGACGAATTTGTTTACTGCGACGCGAACAGCGACAAGTTTTGCGGTTGCGGCCGGGTGCCATGCATCAACCCCCGGCGCACGTTCGCCAAGAATCACGATTTCGGGTTGCGGACATCGCCGGGCGTACCGATCATCGCCGAAGAACGCTACCTGGTACAGTACCGAAGCCCGGTGTGGGCGATCGCGTCCAACTACAAGCTGCACTTGAACAATCACCCCGAGGACAACAACCGGGAAGGGTGGGAAAAGTTCGCGTTCCGGGATGTCTTCTTCTGGAACCGGTTCATAGACAAATGGGTGCTCGACTACCCTGAAACCGCGAATCCGCCCCTGTATTGCACCTACGAGGCGCTGCTGTCCAATCCGGACGAGCGAATCAGGGAGGTGATGGCGTTCCTCTGCGACGATCCGCTCGACGAAGAGCGGATCGTTCAGATCATGCAGCGCGTGAACGTCACGGCGCGGGACTCGATCTCAAGGTTCGAGTACTACGATCCCGGGTGTTTCAGGGAACTCGAAGCAGCCGCGTCGGATCGACTTGCCGAGCTCGATCTACCGTTGTTCGGAGAGCGAGATTGAGAAAAGCGAATAGGCAGACCGGCGAACTTTCAGGACAGGTATGTACTTCTACAATTTAATGGCCTTCCAGTTTTTGTCTTCCACCCAGACAAACCGACAGAGTCCCCCACTGCGCCGAGCCCATAGCTCGCCAATGCGTTGTTTTTCCTGACTGTCGCGGCCATCGGCGATATGTGCCCCCTTGTACTCGATGGCGACCAGAGGTCCGTTCTCCATCTGCACGAGAAAATCCGGGTAGAAACGGTCCGATGCGGTTTGCAGCCAGAATGAGGTCGGCTTGCGTTCCACGTTGCGGACCCACCACGCCACGCCTTCGAGCTGGTTGGCGATGAACTCGGCGCACTCGAACTCTTCGCCACTGTCTTTCAGGTTGCCGATAACGGGAAAGAAGTGGCGTTTGAGGGGAATGAGGCCGGTGTAGGGGAAGTCGTAGGCGTAACGCCCCGGTTCCAGTACGATGCTGTGTTCGTCGCGCACTGCGAAACCTGATTCGTCGGTAAACAGCTCGTCAAACACCCGCTGTTTCGCCTCCACCAGCCCCGCTGCCATCTTGCGTTCCAGTGCCCCGCGCAGGCGGAACTTGCGATAGGCCAGCTCATCCAGCGAGAAGCTGCGCTGTTCCATCAGGTAGTCCACCGCGGCGCCGAGCCAGGCCACCTTCTGATCCCGTTCCGAGTAGGGGAAGTACAGATTTCGATCAAGCCATTCGATCAGGTCGTTCACCGTCCAGCCGCCTTCCGCGCCAAACAGCGCCAGCTGACTGTCGAGCCGATCGTAGACGTCGCACTTGATCTTCTCCAATTGCGAGATCGAAAGCGAGGCACGGCGCATCGCCTCCACATCGTGAGCAAACTCGCTCTCAGTCAATTTCGGGTCGAAATCGGTGATCTCCCAATCGGCATCCAGCAGTGGCGTTTCGTCGAATACATCGAAAAAGCTGTACTGGGTGTAGCTCAACAGCGGGACCCGTACTGATTCGCCCCGTTCCGCTGGGGTAGGTATCCGCTCGGGCGGGGCGTTGGCGATGGCGAGTGCGGTATCCAGGCGTTCACGCACATGCTTCGCTGCCTCCGGCTGACTAAAGGTCTCGGCCAGCTGCTGAATCTGCTTGACGGTTGCGCCACCCTTCAGCGTCAGCGTGCCGCTCTCCGGCGAAACCTCCACCTTGTCGCGCAATGTCCTAGGTAGTGTTGACAGCGCCGTTTCATCGGGCACCGCCACCTGTTCATCTACCTTCGGCAGCGGAATGACCAGATCTCCTCGTGACGTAAACAGATCATCCATCGGCACTGCATCGTCGCTCGTACGGATGAGGTCTTTGGTCTCCAATCGCTCGAAGCCGCTCTGCACCAGCCCGTCGCGCAATCCTTGCACCGTGGCCGCCAGTTCAGACGACACCACATAGGCGTAGCTGCGGTTCAGGGCTTCCTGATGCTTGCGGGTGACGTGGGGCATACGAAGCACTCGGCCCAACACCTGTTCCACCGCTGTGGCCGAGGTGGTGTTACGAAAGGAGAACAACACATAGGCATAGGGGCAGTCCCACCCTTCGCGCAGCTTGTCCACGGTAATGATGAACTGCGGGTAGTCCGGGTCATCGAGTTTCCTGCCCGACAGTTCGTCCAGCGCTCCCGTGGCGATGGCGATGGTCTCCGCCGGGATGTTGAAGTCCTCAATCAAATGTTGCTTGACTCGCTCCGGGGTGAAAGTCTCCTTGTCCTTAGCCTTGCGCTCGGCCTGGATCAGCATCACCACCGGCTTGATGGTCTCGCCGGTCTGTTGTCTTTCTCGTTCCGCTGCTTTTTCCAGCTGCTGCAGGCGGGCAATGGCCTCGGTAAGCGACACCCGCCATTCGGGGTGGATCGCCAGCTCCAGCGGCAGCTTGAGCATGTCCTCCGCCTGCAGGGTGGCGGCGGAGACGCTGCGCAGCACGTTGGAGGGCTGGTTAGCGCGGTCCGGTGTGGCGGTCAGCTCCAGAATGCAGGCCGGGTTGAAACGGGTGAGGGTGTCCACCGCCAGCGGCGTACCTTGGTTGTGAGCCTCGTCCACGATCACGAAGGGGCGCCGCAGGCGGATCACATCCACCAGCGAGTGTTCACCCTTCTGTTCCGGCGACACGCCATCAAAATGTGGCATCAATGCGCCGTTCTGGCGATAGACGCGCAGCCCATCCGCGGTGTCACGCTTGAAACTCTGCATGGTGGCGACGATGATGGTGTTGCCAGTGTTGAGCGTGGTCGGTTGCAGGTAGAGCGCCTCGTTGATGTCTAGCACATGCACCGCGCCGAACAGGTCGCGCAGGTCCTGATGCAGGAACTCCCCAGGGGTTTTCAGTGCCCGCAGAGTCTGTTCGCGGATCGGGTCCGACGGTACGAGCCACAGCACGAGGGCGTGCTCGGTGGCCAGAAACGCATCGTTCACCCTCCTGATTGTCTGCCCGGCCAGGCGCGTCTTGCCGCCGCCGGTGGGTACCCGCAAACACACATAGGGCACGGCCTCAGCGCCGGGCAACGGATGGTAGGGCAAGGCGTGGCCAAAGTGATCCCGGGTCGATTCGGCAAAGGCGGCGGCGGGGTCCTTCAGTTCACGACAGAGGGCGAGATACCCGGCAAAGGCGTCGAGCAACTGTTCCTGGTACTGTTTCAATCCGCTCAAAACCATGTCTTCGCTGCCAGTTCATAGGGGAGTTGATGGAAGGTGATGCCCAGTGCCGCGAGCTTCTTCTTGTCGAAACGCGAGCGCGCCCCGTAAACCACACGCGAGCCATTGAAGTCCGGCAAGGCCTTTTTGAGTACTTCAAGCGAGCGGCTGTTGAGCACGTTGCCGCCAAGGTCCGACCGGTCTTTCAGGATACCGTTGTAGAGCAGGAATACTGCCTTGTCCTCGTACTGGCCTAGATACGGCGTCGGTTTCTTGCCCTTGGGCAAGGCTGATTGCGACAACCCGGTGCCCGTCTCCATGAACCAGACAAACTCCGCCAGATGGGCGAAGGTTACGTCGGGACGGATGGGTCCGTTGGCTTCGAACAGCGGCTCGTCAGAGAGGCGACAGTACTGGAAACCGCCACCCAGACCCTTGATCGCCTTGCCCTTGCCGTTGGTGTAGCCGGTGCAGGCTCGCCGCACCCGCTCGGCGGTGACCTTCTCGGCGATGCCGTCGTCCATTTCCACCAGGATGAAGCGGCGGTTGCCGCCGTCCTCGGCATTTTGCTTGAGAACCGCATGGCCGGTGGTGCCGGAACCTGCGAAGGAGTCGAGTATTAGCGAGTCCTTGTCGGTCGCGACCTGCAGGATGCGTTGGATGAGCCGCGTTGGCTTAGGTGTTGAAAAATCTGGATGGGATTCGTCTGAGCCAAAAATCGCCCTGAGCTCGCGCCGCGATTCTTGATTGGGTGGTGTCAGATATTTTGTGTGTGAGCCGGTTGCGTGATTACTCATCGACT
>JAUIEZ010000214.1 GCA_030429665.1 Gammaproteobacteria bacterium
CGAGGGAGAAGCGGGGTCCGAGACGCTGATCCAGCTCAGCAGCACCCTGGACGTCGATCCGCCGTCCGCCGGCGCGCTGAATGTCGGGGGCGACACCAACATCAGCGGCGCGCCCAGCGTGACGGGCAACGGCGGGGTGACGCTGGAAGACGTCAGCGGTGAAGGCACGCTGGATGCGCAGGACGTGACGGTCAACGGCACATTCGCGCCGGGCAACTCCCCGGGCGTGCTGTTCTTCACGGGGAATCTCACCTGGGGCAGTGGCGCCAATACCGTGATGGAAATTGGCGGGACGCCGGGCAGCGGGCTGTTCGACCAGATCAACGTCGGCGGCACCGCCACCCTGGACGGCATGTTGACGGTGATCCTGATCGACGGCTACAGCCCGGATGGCGTGCTGGTGTACGACCTGGTTTCGGCCAGTGTCGTCAACGGCACCTTCGGCGCCTTCAACGGACCCGGCTTCGAGAACGGGCAGAATCCCACGACGTATTTCGTGTCCTCGGTCGTGGGCACGCCGCCGGGACCGCCAGCGGGACCGCCGGGACCGCCGGGACCGCCATCGAACAACCCGCCGCCGCCCGGACCGCCGGCACCGCCCGGTCCTCCCGGACCACCCGGGCCCGAGCCGTCGGGCGCGCCGCCGGATCCGTTCAAGCCGGTGATCACGTTGTTCGATCCGCAGCCGGATACCGACGAGGAGTTCGAGCGCCGCCGAAAGGTCGGCTTGTGCACGGCGTCGAACACCTCGTGGTACTTGCCGGTGGAGTTGAGCAACGCCTAGGCGTCGCGCCGGGAGGTCCTACTTCTTGTCGAGCACGAACACGCCGTCCCAGTCGTCGTCCGGCGGTTGCGCGAGATAGTGTTCGACGCGTTCGCGGTAGAGCCGGTACAAGCCGGTCAGGGTATCGATTGCCGGCTCGCGGGAGAACCAGTCGCGCGCTTCCTGAAAGCGGCGCGCGCGATACGCCTCGAGTGCCTCGGCGTGTGATTCGACGAACGCCTTCGTCTCGTCGTCGGTCGTGGCTGCCGGCCCGATCGGCATCAGCGCCGCGACCGGGAGCCGCTTTCCCTTGACCCGTACGCGGTCGAGTTCGATGTAAAGGAACTCGCCGGCGCGCGCCGCGGTGTACTCGCTGACGATGAAAGGCACGCCGTAGAACTTGGTCAGGCCCTCGAGGCGCGAGCCCAGGTTCACGGCATCCCCCATGACGGTGTAGGCGACGCGAAACGCCGAGCCCATGTTGCCGACGCTCATCTCGCCGCTGTTGATGCCGATGCCGATGCGCAGCCGCTGCCAGCCTTGCGCCTCGAACGTCGGCCCGAGCGACTCCAGCCGTTCGAGCATCTCCAGGCCGGCGGCCACCGCGTGGGAGGCGTGCTGCTCGTCCGCCACCGGCGCGCCCCAGAATGCCATCAGCGCGTCGCCCATGTACTTGTCGATGGTTCCCTTCTGGCGGTGGACGGCAGCGGTCAGTGGTGTCAGGAAACTGTCCATCATGCGCGTCAGCTCGTCCGGATCCATGGCCTCGGAGATGTCGGTGAAATTGCGGATGTCGCTGAACAGCACGGTCAACTCGCGCTTGGTGCCGGCCAGTGAGTAACTGCCGGGGTCCCGGCTCATTTCGTCGACCAGTTCGGGGGGCACGTACTGGCCGAACAGTCGGCCGAGCTGGTTTCGCGAGCGCGCCTCGAAGAAAAATCCGAACACGACGTTCAGGACGTAGACCAGCAGGATGACCGTGAGCGACGAAGCGAACGGAATGACGTGAAGCAACGCCTCCCAGGCGTACACGTTGACGCCGGCGATGATGCCGAGAATGAGGAACGTGACCAGGCCGCCCGCGAGGGGACCGGTCAACGGCAGCAGGATCGACAGGATCACGCCCGACAGCACCACCATGAGCAACTCGACCGCCAGCGTGTAGGCCGGCTGGCGCCGGATCGTGCCGTCGAGCATACCGGCGATCATGTTGGCATGGACCTCGACGCCGGGATAGACATTCTGCACCGGCGTTGGACGCAGGTCGACGAGGCCGGCGGCCGTGGTGCCGATCAGGGCGACCGTCCCGGCGAGGCGTTCGGGGTCTTCCACGGTGCCTTCCAACACGTCCGTGGCCGAGATATAGGGGAACGCGCCTTCCGCGCCCTTGTACGGCACCATGGTGGTGGCGTTGGCGTCCACCGGGATGCCGACGCCGGCAAGATCGAAGCCTTCCAGCGCGGGGTAGTCGCCGAGCGCGTCGCTGCGCGGCGCGAGTATGGGTTCGGCCTCGATGCCCAGGTACGCCTGCGTGACGGCCAGCGCAAGCGATGCGTACAGCGCGCCGTCGAATTCGCTGACGATCGGCACGCGCCGGTACACGCCGTCGTCGTCGACCACCGGGTTGGAGAAAAAGCCGGCGCCGGCGGCCGCTTCCTGCAGTATGGGCAGATTGCCCGCAAAGCCGGTCGCCTGAACGGCGTAGGTCGTCAGGGAGAGTCCGGTTTCGGCCGGGAACTGGGGCGGCGGCAGCCGGCCGACGGTGCCGGTATCGTCTTCGTCGTGATGAAAGAAGTAACCGAGGACGGTGCGGCCCGTCTCGGCGATGCTGCGGGCGAAGATCGCGTCCCGGTCGAGACGCATTTCGTAGGCGTCTATGCCCTCGAGTATGCGTTCGTCGTCGTTGGCGATGGCCAGTTCGCGAAGCTGGTCGATGGCGAAGTTACGCTCCTTCTCCGGGAAGACCATGTCGAAGCCGACCACTTCCACCTGGTAGTCGAACACCAGCCGCTCGAGCAGCCGGGCGATGACGTCCCGGCGCCAGGGCCAGCGGCCTTGCGAGGCGAGACTCTTCTCGTCCACGTCGATAATGATGACGCGCGGATCGACATCGTCGCTCGCGGTCAACCTCACGCGGGCATCGTAGGTCGCGTACTCGAGCAGTTGCAGGAAGGGAACCTGCACCACGCCGACGACGCCGAGGGCGAACAAGGCCGTCAGCGCCAGGCCCAGCAATGCGAGTACGATCTTGCGGGTCATGGTCGGGTAGCCCCGAACCGGATTGGCGCGCGGTTATTCATGTTAGACAGGTGTTCGTCTCGCGTTTGCCCGCCGCGGCAACATCCGGTGCGGCTTGCACTGACTGGTCGTACCGTGTGCAGGCATTGTAACTGCATCGGTTGCCGCCATGTTCGCCGGGCTCGTTTGCGCCGGGATGCGGCTTGCACATCGGGTCGAGGTCGGTAAGACTCTGGCTCGCGCGGACGTCGTCGTCCGGGCGCATCCATCATGCCGTCACGCGCGGCGAGCTCGGGAGAAGGTCAATTGACGGAAAAGATCAAGGAAATCACGCGGGGCGTGGTGCATCCCTGGCATTGCGATTCGTTCGGCCACATGAACGTCCGCTGGTATGGTCATTTTTTCGATGACGGTGCCTACCACGTCTGGTCGGTCTACTGGGGCAGTCACCAGCGCATGGAAAGCGAGTTCGGCGTGCATACCGTCACGGCGCGCGCTGCGACGTCGTTTCTCGCCGAACTCGTCGCGGGTGACCTGATCATCGTCGACTGCGCGCTTACCCGCCTGGGAGGCAAGAGCTGCACCTTCCTCGAGCGCATGCGGCACGCCGATACCGGGCGGATTCATGCAACCTATGAACTGACCGAGGTGTTCTTCGATCCGAAGACCCGCAAGGCCGCGCCGATGCCGGCGCCGATCCGGGAGGCGCTGGCTCCCATGCTCGCCACGCCGGCCGAGCTGGAAGGTTGACCTTGCGCCGCGTCGCCGCCGCGGCGCTGATCCTGTGGGCCTCGTCGCCGCTCGCCGCGCAGGCGCAACCGCTTCCCGCCCTGGACATCGACGAATCGGCGGTCACGGTGTCCGGGCTGTCGTCCGGCGCGTTCATGGCCGTACAGCTGCACGTCGCCTATTCCTCCGTGTTCTCGGGCGCGGGCGTGGTGGCCGGCGGGCCGTTTGCCTGCGCGTCGGGGACATTCTGGCCGCGGTTGATGACCGCGACGACGATTTGCATGGACCTGGAAGGCGACTTTGTCCCGTTCCAGGGCCCACCGGACGTTGACGCAAGCGCGAAGGCCACCGCCGCCGCGCACGAGCGTGACGCCATCGACGATCCGGGGAACCTCGCGGACGACCGCGTCTACCTTTTTTCCGGCAGCGAGGACGCCACGGTCCCGCCGGCGGTGATGGATACCGTGCGCGAGTACTACGCTCGCTACGTCGACCCCGGGGCGATCCGATACGTGAACGACATCGCGGCCGGTCACGGGCTGGCGACGCTGGACGAAGGCGTCGCCTGTGATGCCACGGGCGCTCCCTACCTGAACGACTGCGACTACGACACCGCCCACGAAATCCTGGCGCACCTGTTTCATGTCGAGCTGAAGCCGCCCGACGACGACGCCGGAACCCTTTCGGCCTTCGACCAGGCCGGCTATGTCGGCGACGCCGTCGATCCCGCCGACATCAGTCTTTCGCAGACCGGTTACGTCTTCGTGCCTGCCGAGTGCGAGGGCGGCTCGCGTTGCCGCCTTCACGTGGTGCTGCACGGTTGCCGGCAGCATGCGTCCGCCGTCGGCACCGCGTTCGTCGAGCAGGCCGGCTTCAATCGATGGGCGGCGGCCAATCGTACCGTGGTGCTTTATCCGCAGGCGCGCGCCACCACGTCGTGGTGGCCGGACCGGACCAATCCACGCGGATGCTGGGACTGGTGGGGTTACACGGGCGCCGCGTATTTCGAGCGCGACGCGCCGCAGCTACGCGCCGTCATGAACATGGTGCGCGCCCTCGCCGCCGGCGAAAATCGACAATGACCCGCGGGGTGTGCACATGCGGCGGCGTGGGTTAGCATTTCCCCATCCGTTGCAACGTCAATCAAAGAGGAGATCCCCGATGAAACTGTTCTGGCCCGTCTTGTTCGCCCTGGCACTTGCCCTGGTGGGCTGCTCCCACGACGACGACGGCGACAGCAGCAGTGGGGGCGGCGGATCGACGAGCGGCAGCAGCGGCGGCGCGCCGGTCGATTTCGCGTCGCTGGCCGGCAACTACGCTGGCAGCGCCCGAATCACCATCTCCGCGCTGGGCGCCGACAAGACCGAGACCTCGGCGGTGACGGCGACGATAAACAACGGCGGCCGGATTTCCATCACCTTCGGTGACGACGCCGTGGCCACGGGGCAGCTAGCGTCCGACGGCAGTTTCCGCATCACCGACACGCTGGCCAACGCGGGCATAGATGATTGTACCGGCACGATCACCATCGCCGGCCGGGCGAGCGCCGCGGCAATCAACGCATCGATCAGTTCTTCCGGAGCGCGGTGCTCGGGGGTACCGGCTTCGGCCAGCGGCAGCTTGTCCGCGCAACGGCGCTGACGCCGGCGGCCGGCGCTCAGCCGGCCTCGGTGCTCTGTGAAATAT
>JAUIEZ010000038.1 GCA_030429665.1 Gammaproteobacteria bacterium
CGGGAGAGCGCGCCGGATTCGTTCTCCAGCAGCAACGACAGGATGCGTCTCATGTTCAGGCAAGCTCCCGCTCGGCCACATTCTCGGTCACGTTGCTGGCGGGCTTGAGCGCCATCTCGTGATGTCCCTTGCCCGCAGCGATCATCGGGTAGACGTTCTCGGTCTGATCAGTGACGAAGTCCAGGAAGTAAAGACCCTTTTCGTCGGCCAGGGCCTCGCGCAGGGCGCCCTCGACGTCGGACGGTTTCTCTATGCGCATGCCCTTGTGACCGAAGCTCTCGGCCATTTTCACGAAATCGGGCAACGCATCCATGTACGAGTGCGAATAGCGGCGATCGTAGAAGAACTCCTGCCACTGGCGCACCATGCCCAGGTAGCGGTTGTTCAGGTTGACGATCTTCACGGGCAGGTCGTACTGTTTGCACGTGGCGAGTTCCTGGATGCACATGAGTATGCTGGCCTCCCCGGTCACACACGCGACGGTGGCGTCGGGGTGCGCGAACTTCACGCCCATGGCCGCGGGAAGGCCGAATCCCATCGTACCCAGCCCCCCCGAGTTGATCCAGCGCAGCGGCTTCTTGAACTTGTAATACTGTGCCGCCCACATCTGGTGCTGGCCGACGTCCGAGGTCACGTAGGCGTCACCGCCGGTCAGTTCGTAGAGTTTCTCGATGACGTACTGCGGCTTGATCACGTCGCTGCTGTCGCGGTCATACTCGAGGCACTTGATTCCGCGCCAGTCGTTGATCTGCTTCCACCAGGCCGCCAACGCGTCCGCGTCGGGTTTCGCCTCGCTGCGCTTCAAGGCCGCGAGAAGGTCGCGCAGGACCGGCGCAGCCTGGCCGACGATGGGAATCTCGGCGGTCACCACCTTGCCGATCGAAGCCGGGTCCACATCGATGTGGATGATGCGGGCATGGGGCGCGAACTTCTTGACGTCTCCCGTGATGCGGTCGTCGAATCGCGCACCCACGGCCAGCATGACGTCGCACTCGTGCATGCACAGGTTGGCCTCGTAGGTGCCGTGCATGCCCAGCATACCGACGAACAGCGGGTCGTCGGCAGGAAACGCGCCAAGACCCATCAGCGTATTGGTGCACGGGTAGCCGAGGTAGCGCACGAGTTCAGTGAGTTCCGCATGGGCTCCACCGCTGACCACGCCGCCACCCGAGTAGATGATCGGCCGCTTGGCGCTCGCCAGCAATCCCGCCGCGCGGGCGATCTGCTTGGGGTGGCCGCGCTTGGACGGCGCGTAGGAACGCATCTCGATGGCATCGGGATAGTAGTACTCCGTGACGGCGGCGGTGACGTCCTTGGGCACGTCCACCACCACCGGGCCGGGCCGTCCGGTGGTCGCGATGTAGAATGCCTTCTTCATCGTCGTCGCCAGGTCGCGCACGTCTTTCACCAGGAAATTGTGCTTCACGCAGGGACGGGTGATGCCCACGGCGTCGACTTCCTGGAAGGCGTCGTCTCCGATCGCCGAAGTCGATACCTGGCCGGAGATAACCACCAGCGGGATGGAATCCATATAGGCGGTGGCAATGCCGGTCACCGTGTTGGTTACGCCGGGTCCCGAAGTGACCAGGACCACGCCCGGTCTGCCGGTGGCGCGGGCGAAGCCGTCAGCGGCGTGAGCCGCGCCCTGCTCGTGACGTACCAGTACGTGCTTTACGACGTCCTGCTTGTAAAGGGCATCGTAAATATGCAACGCCGCCCCGCCAGGATAGCCGAAGATATATTCGATACCTTCGTCCTGCAGGCAGCGCACCAGTATGTCCGCACCAGTCAGTTCCACGATTCACCTCGAGATTCCGGGAAAAATTGGCCCACCTGGGACTGGGCCGAGTCGAACGGGTTAGTATAAACGGCCAACGCAGGCGAGGTAAATTCCCCGTTCGGCGGACGGTTGCCCGCCGATTCGGTGGCGAAGCGCCCGGTGGGGACCACGACGCCACGCGGCGCGGGCGATACAATCGCACCGAGCCTTCATCGTTACCCGAATACACTCTCGCCTCCCAATGGACTTCGCGCCCCGCATCGACGTTACCCTCACACGCCGCGCGCGTGCCGGGTTCATATCCGATCTTCACCTGGGACCCGACCGTCCCGACATCGAGGCGCGACTGGAACACTTCCTCGATGGCGCCGCCGGGCGGCTGGACGTGCTGTTCATACTCGGTGACCTGTTCGAGTTCTGGATCGGCGACGATGCCGCTGAACTGTGCGGTCACGAAAGAGCGGTGCAGCGGCTGGCGGCGTTCTTTCGCGACACCGATTGCCGTGGGTACGTCATGCACGGCAATCGGGATTTCCTGATCGGCGGCGAATTCTGTCGCCGGGTCGGTTGCGAATTGCTCGCCGACCCCTGCCCCCTGATCGTCGACGGCGTACCCGTGCTGCTGACCCACGGCGATGCCTACTGCACCGACGACGTCGAGCACCAGCGGTTTCGCGCCATGGTTCACGACCGACGCTGGCAGGCGGAGTTCCTCGCCCGGGATGCCGAGACTCGGCTCGCCTTCGCCATCGACGCGCGCTCGCAAAGCGAGTCCGGCAAGTCGCGAAAGCCGCTCGATATCATGGACGTCAACGACACTGCCGTGGAGGCGGCGATGTCGGCGTACGGCGCACGGCTGATGATCCACGGTCACACCCATCGACCGGCAATCCATCGTCACCGGGTCGACGGCGCCGAGGCGTACCGCGTGGTTCTCGGCGACTGGTTCGCGCAGGAGAATTCACTGACCATGGCCGACGGCATGCTGCGCTACGAGCTCGGCGACGAAATTCATGCCCTGCCCGTGATCGGCCGTACCGCGGGGCGCCGCTAGGCCGACCGCGACCCGGGCCGGGTTTCCACCCGTCGGCGAGCGGCTCGGCTATTGCAGCTCGCTGACGTCGGTGGAGTCGAGTTCGGAGGCCGACTGCACGCCCGCGCGGGCGCCGCGTACGGTCTCGATACGCTCGAGGTATTCCGGCGAGACGTCGCCGGTGATGTAGTGTCCGCTGAAGCACGACGCGTCGAAGGCGTCGATGCGCGGGTTGCCTTCGCGCACGGCTTCCTCGAGATCGCCCAATTCCTGGTAGAACACCCTGTCGGCGCCGATCTGGCCGCGAATCTGCTCGGTGTCCCGACCGCTGCCTACCAGTTCGGCGGTGGTGGGCATGTCGATTCCGTAGACGTTTGGGAATCGTACCGGCGGCGCGGCCGATGCGAAATAGACTCTCTTGGCACCCGCATCGCGGGCCATCTGTATGATCTGTTGAGACGTGGTACCGCGCACGATGCTGTCGTCGACCAGCAGCACGTTCTTCCCGCGAAACTCGAGATCAATCACGTTGAGCTTCTGGCGCACCGATTTCCTTCGCTGGGCTTGTCCCGGCATGATGAAGGTGCGCCCGATATAGCGGTTCTTGATAAACCCCTCGCGGTACTTCAGACCCAGCTCCCACGCCATCTGCAGGGCCGACGTGCGGCTGGTGTCCGGCACCGGGATGACCACGTCGATGTCGTTGTCCGGCCAGTCCTGCTTCAGCCGCCGACCGAGCTTTTCGCCCATCCGCATGCGTGTCTTGTAGACAGCCACGTCGTCCATGATCGAATCGGGCCGCGCCAGGTAGACATACTCGAACAGGCAAGGCGCGAGCTTCGGGTCGTCCGCGCAGACCCTTGTGTGCACCTTGCCGTCGACGCCGAACAGCACCGCTTCGCCCGGCGCGACGTCGCGCACCAGCTCGTAGCCAAGCACGTCGAGCGCGACACTTTCCGACGCGAACATGCGCGAATCACCGCCGCTCTCCTCGCGCTGGCCGAAAACCAGCGGTCGTATACCGAACGGGTCACGAAACGCCAGGATGCCGTAGCCGACGATCAGCACCACGACCGCGTAGGCGCCTCGACAGCGCCGGTACACGCCGCGCACGGCGTTGAAGATGTCGTCGGGCGTGGCGCGAAGCCGTGCTTCGCCCACCGCGGCGTAGAGCTCGTGGGCGAACACGTTGAGCAGGATCTCGGAGTCGGAGTTTGTGTTGATCTGCCGAAGATCCTCGCGAAACAGCGCGTCGCTCAATTCGCGCGTATTGGTCAGGTTGCCGTTGTGTCCCAGCGCGAGGCCGAAGGGGGAGTTGACGTAGAAGGGCTGGGCCTCGGCGCGGGAATCGCACCCGGCGGTGGGATAACGCACATGGCCGATGCCCATGGTTCCCATCAGCTGCAGCATGTGACGAGTGTGAAACACGTCCCGCACCAGGCCGTTGTCCTTGCGCAGGTATACCCGGTTGCCGTCGCAAGTCAGGATGCCGGCGGCGTCCTGGCCGCGATGCTGGAGCACGGTCAGACCGTCGTAGAGCTCCTGGTTAACCGGGTTCGATCCGATGATTCCGATGATTCCGCACATATCAGTTTTCCGTACCGGTGCCGGTTACACTGTCCGGCAATGTTTCCAGTGGCCGAAGAAAATCCCGGTTGTCCAGGTACTCGTAGACCGGCTCGAAGTAAGGCACCAGCAGCGAGCCCTGGAACCATGGCTTTGCCGTGGCCGGCGTCAAGCGGATCACGAAGACCAGCGCCAGCGATATGGCAAGCCCTCGCACCAGGCCGAACAACGCGCCCAGCGTCCGGTCGGTCCCCGCCACGCCCACGTAATTCAGCACCTTGACCAGGATCATCGCCGTCATGGACAGGAGCAACAGGCTGACGACGAAAATGCCCGCCAGCGCGACCATGTACTGAATCTCCGGGGATTGCAAGTACGGCGCCAGGTAGGCGGCGACCTGGTCGGCATAGTGCAACGCCAGCCAGATGGAAACGATCCACGAAACGAGCGCCAGCACTTCGCGGATCAGGCCTCGCACGATGCCCACCACCGCGGAGATCACGAACACCGCGAGCAACACGTAGTCGAGCGCTGTCAGTGCGACGTTCAGGCGCCGACACCCCTGGCAAGGCGACACGTCGCGCCCGCCACGGCCGCGCCGCTACCGTTCTCGATCGACGAATCCATTGAGATCGTAGCCCTTCGAAATCTCGGACTTGGCCCGTACCGCCGACTTGCGGTCGGGGTACGGACCCACCCACACCCGGACCATGGCCTTGCCGTTCACGGTGATGGATTCGCTCGACGGCGCGTAGCCGCCTTCCCTGAGTCGTCGGCTGATGCCGTCGGCATTGGCCTTGTCGCTGAACGCCCCGACGCGCACGATCCACGATTCGTCGGCCTTTGGCGCTTCGCGCTGTGCCGGTCGAGTCGGCACGGAAGCCACGGCGGGTTCCTCCGCCGGCCCATCCGCCTTGACGGTGTTGATGCGGGGCACCGGCTTGGGCAGGCTGGTGGCGGGCTCCAGGACGGGATTCATATCCAGCGCGGGCGGTGGCGCGACCGCCTCGGGCACGGCTACCCTCGCAACTTCGCTTGCGTCCGGCTTGCTTTCATCGGGCAGCACCTGGGACGGCGCGGATTCGGCGACGAGCGGTTCCACGGGCGCCGAGGCGGGAGACGGTGCGCGCGTCTCGCCCGACTCCGCCCCCACGATGCGCGAGACGAACGTGCTCTCCTCGGGCGCGGACGCAGGCTGCGCGGACTTCCCGGCGTCTCCCGGATCGAGCAACAGGGAGACCGCCGCGACCGCGGCGCCGATGAGTATGACCGCGCCGGTCAGCCGATGCTTCAGGTTCAGGGGTTGGTCGCTGGCCGTGGGGGGCATGAAATAATCGAGACAGCCGTGACGTCACCGGGACGGGGAATAGGGGTCCAGATGCAGGTGGCGCATTATATCACCCACCGCATAGAACGAACCGAAGGCAACGACGAGATCGGCCGGGGCGGCCGCGGCGAGCGCCTCGTCCATGGCCGCGACCACGGTGTCCGAGACCGTTGCCGGCGCCGCGGACACCTCGCCGATAGCCGCGACCAGCAGGTCGGCGCCGGCGGCGCGCGGATTGTCCAGCGGCGCCACGAACCACCGATCCACCAAGTCGCCGACGTGACGAACCGAGGCGGCGATGTCCTTGTCCGCGAGCATGGAAAACACGCCGAGAATACGACCCGCCGGTCGGTGATCGCGCAGCCACCCGGACAGCACGGCCAGGCCGTCGGCATTGTGGGCCACGTCGAACACGATGGCGGGCGCGCCCTCTACGCGTTGCAACCGTCCGGGCATCGACGCGGCGGCGATTCCCGACGGAAGGCAACGGTCGGAAACCGGCAGGTAATCGTTCGCCCGCTTGACTACCGCTATCGCGCCGGCCGCGTTGACCACCTGGTGCGGTCCGCCCGCCGGCAGCGGCAGTCCGGGCACCGCGGCCACGCGGCCGCTCGGCGGTCCGGTCCAATGCCAGCACCCGCCCTCGATCGCGACGCGATAGTCGACCCCGTACTGCCACAGATCGCAGCCGCGTGCCGCGGCGATTTCACGCAACGCGCGCGGCGGCCGCGTGCCGGCAGCCACCGCGCGACCACCGTATCGCAAGATACCGGCCTTCTCGCGCGCGATCTTCTCCACCGTGTCGCCCAGCCACTGCTGGTGATCGAGGCCGACCTCGGTAATCAGCGCGACGTCTGCGTCAACGATGTTCACCGCGTCGAGTCGGCCTCCCATGCCGACTTCCAGTATCACCGCGTCCGGGGGTTCCTTCGCAAACACGTACAATGCCGCGAGGGTGCCGAACTCGAAATACGTCAGAGGGATATCTCGACGCGCGGCGTCCACGGCGGCGAACGCCTCCTCCAGCGTCGAGTCGTCGACCGGCGCGCCGGCGATTCGCACCCGCTCGTTGTAACGCACGAGGTGCGGCGAGGTGTATGCGCCGGTGAGATAGCCGGCCTGGGAATAGATCGACTCGAGGTAGGCGACACTCGATCCCTTCCCGTTGGTGCCGGCCACGGAAATGTAACGGCATCGAGCGGGCAGGCGCATTGCGTGGGCGACCCGTCGCACGCGATCCAGGCTCAGGTCGATGGAGCGATAGTGGACCTGCTCGATATGCACGAGCCAGTCGTCCAGGGCGCGCCGCGCCGGGTTCATCGAATCGGGGCTATTCGTCGGAGGAAGGCTCGACCGGCACGATCTCCTCCAGGTCGGGGACGATCGTACCGCCGAATCCCAGCGTATCAAGCAGCGTCGCGATGGTATCGCGCATCTGCAACCGGCCCACGATCATGTCGATGGCGCCGTGATCGAGAAGGAACTCGGCACGCTGGAAGCCCTCCGGCAGCTTCTGCCGCACGGTTTGTTCGATCACGCGCGGACCGGTAAATCCCACCAGCGCGCCCGGCTCGGCGATGATGATGTCGCCAAGCATGGCGAAACTCGCGGAAACGCCGCCCATGGTCGGATCGGTGAGGACGGAAACGTACGGCAGGCCGTCGTCGTGCAAGCGCGCCAGCGCGGCGGAGGTTTTGGCCATTTGCATCAAAGACAACAGCGCCTCCTGCATGCGCGCTCCGCCGCTCGCGCTGAAACAGATGAATGGGCAGCGCGCTTCGCGCGCCGCCTCGACGCCTCGCACGAATCGCTCGCCCACGACCGATCCCATCGAGCCGCCCATGTAGCGAAACTCGAATGCCGCGGCAACCACGGGCGCCCGCTTCAGCGTGCCGCTGGCCGTAATCAGCGCTTCGCGCTCCCCGCTGGACTTTTCCGCCTCGCTGATGCGATCCCGGTATCGCTTGGAATCGCGAAACTTCAGCGCGTCCACCGGCCGCAAGCCGGCGGCGATCTCTTCCATGCTGTCCCGGTCGAGAAACGACTGTAGACGCAACCGGGCCGGAATGCGCATGTGGAAGCCGCACTTGGGGCAGACCCGGAGATTGCGCTCGATCTCGGCGCCGTAAAGCACCGCGCTGCAGGACTCGCACTTGCTCCATACGCCCTCGGGTACGCCGCGCTTGCCGCGCAGCCCCTGCACGGAGTTGATCTTGGGCGGAAACAGCCTCTCGAACCAGTTCATCGGGCCTCGCTCGATATCTCGTCGTTCGACCGCGCGGCATCGGCGACGCGCACGGCCTGCATGAACTCGGTGACAAGGACGGGATCCTTGACCCCGGGCGACGCCTCCAGGCTGGAACTGACGTCCAGCGCGTAGGGGCGTGCCTGGCGGATCGCTTCGTGCACCGAGACCGCGTCCAGTCCGCCGGCAAGGATCACCGGCCGCTCGCTGAACGCACCGGCCCGCCGCCAGTCGAATCGCCGCCCGGTGCCGCCCACAACGCCCGGCACGAAAGTGTCGAGCAACAGCGCGCGGGCTTCCGGATGCGTTTTTGCGAACGCGTGTACGTCGGAATCGTCACGCATGCGTAAAGATTTGATATAGGGCAATGACATCCGTTCGCACGCCGCCGACGGCTCGGCGCCGTGAAATTGCAGCAGGTCCGGTCGTAGGGCGTCGATCCAGCGCCGGTGCGTCATCTCCTCAAGGTCCACCGTGACCAGCACCAGCGATACGAAGGGCGGCACCGCCGCGCGGATGGCGGCGGCATCCGTGATCGCCGCGCAACGAGGGCTCGGTTCGTAATACACCACGCCGATGGCGTCGGCGCCCGCCGCCACCGCCGCTCGTGCGTCCTCGGCACGGGTAATTCCGCAGATTTTGACCCGGGTTCGCACGCAGAACGTATCCATGGTGGATGAGTGGACTGGGCCGGGCGCCGCGTTGCCCGGCAATAGTGCGTTAATCGCGCTCATGAAGACGGCCGATTTTACCAGAATCGGGGTGGCGGCGGCGCGGGCGGCAACCCATGACGCTTGTCGTAGTCGACCCCGGTCAGGTACAGGCCGGCAGCCGGCGCGGTGACGCCGCCGGCCGTGCGGTCGCGCGAGTCGAGGACTTGCCTTGCCCAGTCGACGTCTCGTTCGCCGCACCCGATGGCCATCAACACACCGGCGATGTTGCGCACCATGTGGTGCAGGAATCCGTTCGCCTCGAGGTCCAGCCACACGAAGCATCCCGATCGCGCAACGTCCAGCCGATAGAGAGTTTTTACCGGGTTTTTCGACTGGCAGGCGGCGGCCCTGTAGGCGCTGAAATCGTGCTGCCCGAGCAACTCGCGCGACGCCAGACGCATGCGGGAGACGTCCAGCGGACGATATTCCCAGCTCACGTGGTGGCGCAGCAATGCCGGTTTCACGGGCTGATTGGCGATCACGTAACGGTAGCGACGCCGCCGCGCGCCGAAGCGGGCGTGGAAATCTCCGTGCACGGACCGTATCCAGTGAATGGCCACGCCGTCGGGCAGGTGCGTGTTGGTGCCCCTCAACCAGCCGTGATCGCTGCGGCTGGCGGGCGTGGAGAAGTGTACGATCTGCGCGGTGGCGTGTACCCCGGCGTCGGTTCGACCCGCGCACACCACCCCCACCGCGTGGTTGGCGACGAAGGACAGCGCCTGCTCCACGCCCGACTGGACCGTGCGCGTGCCATTCTGCCGCTGCCAGCCGCTGAACAGTGCGCCGTCGTATTCCACGCAGGCCGCATACCGGGGCGTGGCGCGACCGTCCTGCGGCGTGTCCAGGGTGGAAATGTCGGTCATGGGGAAGCGCTCATGTATAATCGCGCGTCTCGACGGTGACGGGTTGCGCTTGGCGGTGAACGATGCGGGCTCGGCATTGTAGCCGAATCCACCCCTCGATCGAATCCTGGCGCGCCGCGCGAGCCTTCGAGCCCACGACCGGCGATCGGCCCCGTTGCCGCGACCGGGGCGCCATGCGGGTTCTCCGTCGACGGGACGCACCGGCGCCGTTCACCGCTAACCGAGCCAGCAATGCAAAAACCCGAATCCTATCGAAGCGGACCGGACGAATCCGGCCACTTCGGCAAGTTCGGCGGCCGTTTCGTCGCCGAGACCCTGATGCCCCTGATCCTCGACGTCGAGCGGGCGTGGAACGAAGCGCGCAACGACCCGGGATTCAAGAGGGATTTCGACTTCTACGCCGAGCACTACATCGGCCGTCCCAGTCCGTTGTACCACGCGCGAAGACTGAGCGAGGAGCTCGGCGGCGCGAAAGTGTACTTCAAGCGAGACGAGCTCAACCATACCGGCGCGCACAAGATCAACAACACCCTCGGGCAGATCCTGCTCGCCCGACGCATGGGCAAGACCCGCATCATCGCCGAGACCGGCGCCGGTCAGCATGGCGTGGCCACGGCGACGGTGTGCGCCTTGTTCAACCTGCCGTGTGTCGTCTACATGGGCGCCACGGACATCGCGCGACAGGCGCCGAACGTGTTCCGCATGAAGCTTCTCGGCGCCGAGGTGATACCGGTTCACAGCGGCACGGCGACCCTCAAGGACGCCATGAACGAGGCGCTGCGCGACTGGGTAGCCAATGTCGAGGAAACCTTCTACATCATCGGCACCGTGGCCGGGCCGCACCCCTACCCCGCCATGGTGCGCGATTTCCAGTCGGTGATCGGCGACGAGGTGCGCGAACAGATCATGCGCGCCGAGGGGCGCCTTCCCGATGCGCTGGTCGCCTGCATCGGCGGCGGGTCTAACGCCATGGGCCTGTTCCACCCGTTCCTCGACGACGAAGGCGTGTCCATCTACGGTGTCGAGGCGGCCGGTGACGGCATCGAGACCGGGCGTCACGCGGCCTCGTTGAGCGGCGGAGAGCCCGGCGTGCTGCACGGTAATCGAACCTATCTACTGCAGAACGACGACGGACAGATCATCGACGCCCATTCGATTTCCGCGGGCCTGGACTATCCTGGCATCGGCCCGGAACACAGTTGGCTGCACGACGTGGGACGCGTCGAATACGTTGCCGTAACCGATGCCCAGGCGCTTGAAGCGTTCAAGCTGTGCTGCCGTACCGAGGGCATCATCCCGGCCCTGGAACCCGCCCACGCGCTGGCCTACGTCCAACAACTCGCGCCAACGATGTCCAGGGAGGAGATCGTGGTCATGAACCTGTGCGGGCGCGGCGACAAGGACGTGTTCGCCGTGGCCGAGGCCCTGGGAGTCGAGCTATGACTGCGCGCAAGCCAGCGAGTCGCCTGGAACGACGTTTCGAGCAACTGCGCGCGGAATCGCGCCCGGCGCTTGTCACCTTCGTTACCGCGGGTGATCCGGATCCGGAAACGGGATTCGCGGTTTTCTCGAGCCTGGCTCGTGCCGGCGCCGACATCATCGAACTCGGCATGCCGTTCTCCGACCCCATGGCGGACGGCCCGGTCGTCCAGGAAGCCGGCCAGCGGGCGCTGGCGGCGGGCATGACGCTGCGCAAGACGCTCGACCAGGTGCGACGCTACCGCGAGCAGGACGATGAGACGCCCGTCATCCTGATGGGTTACTACAACCCGATTCACCATTTCGGCCCGGAATCCTTTCTCGACGCCGCAGTCGAGGCCGGTGTCGACGGACTGATCATCGTCGACCTGCCGGTGGAGGAGGACGACGAACTCTGCCATCCCGCGATGGCCCGCGGGATTCACTGGATTCGTCTCGCCACGCCCACCACCGACGACGCGCGCCTGCCCAGGGTGCTAACGAACACCAGCGGTTTCGTCTACTACGTCTCGGTGCTCGGCGTCACCGGCACCCGCTCGGCCCAGGACGAGGAAATCCGCCGGGCCGTCGAGCGACTCAAGTCGCATACGGACCTGCCGATCGCCGTGGGTTTCGGCATCCGCAGTCCCGAGCAGGTGGCAAAGATCGGCGCCGTGGCCGATGCGGTCGTGGTGGGATCGGCCATCGTGTCACTGGTCGCCGAAAATCTCGATGCCGACAAACGACCGAACAGCGTGCTGATCGACAAGGTATCCGACTTCGTCGCCAGCCTGGCGGCGGCGACAAGAGGAACGTAGGCCGAAGTCTCCGACTTCGGCGGCAGTCGCCAAGGCGGAATTCGAGCCAACGCGGTCAGCTGCTCGCGTCTGCTTCCAATCCGAATATCTGCAAGGGCGCGCCGACGCCCTTTAGTGGGTGAGAGCCAAGATCGACCAGCGCCACGCCGTCGAGCGCCGCGGCCAGGTCCCCCGACACCAGTACGGGTCGCGACAGCGCCTTGGTCAACTCCTCGATTCGCGCCACTTCGTTCGCGCACGGCCCGATGACGGAAAATTCCAGCCGCGCGGGGACGCCGATGTTTCCGAACAGGACGTCGCCAAGGTGCAGCGCGATACCGAACTTCACCGGTTTACCCGTCGCTTCCAGGGCGTCGCGACGGCGCAACGCCTCGCGAACCGCGCTGACGACGTTACGGCTCGCCGCCGCCATCTGTCGCTCGTCCGACACCGGGAAGATCGCCAGAACCGCGTCACCGACGAATCGCAGCACCTCGCCACCGTTGTCCAGGACCGCGCCAGCCGTGCACTCGAAGTAGTCGTTGAGCAACGCGAGAAACTCCTCGTGGGACATGCGCGCCGCCAGTTGCGTCGATTCGCGCAGATCGCTGTACCACACCACGGCGTGAATGCGATCGCCGTCGCCGCGCCTGATGCTCCCCGCGAGCACCTTGCGTCCGGCCTCGGGACCGAGGTACGCGGAAAGCACGTTACCGGCAATCTCGTCCTTTACCCTCACCTTGGTGGCCACGGCAAGCTGTCGCTGTACGCGTATCAACACGGCAAGTTGGTCGTCGGTGAATCCGCCGGGAACTTCGGTCGTCCACGATCCGATCATGCCGGATGGGTTCTCGCCGATCGTTTGCCTGCCGTCAAACGAGACGAGATAGGCGAAATAATCCGTAAATCCTTCGTCGCGAAATTCTTCGAGCACCGGAAAGTCGACCATCGCGCCTTCGCCGGCCAGTCGACGGCGCATCATGGAGATGCCATTTTCCATCATGTAGCGCAGCGGGCTTCTCCGCCACGCTTCATTGGCCTCCTCGTCATGGCCGTGCGGAACCACCTGCAAAGGTTCGTCCGGGCTGAAGATCAGCGTCTTGCTGCGATATAACGGGTGAAGCGTGGAATAGCCGACCATGGCACGGGCGAGCGGGACGCCGGCGGCGTGCAACTGGCGACAACACCCCGCGAACAACGATTCGAGTTGCGGTTCACCCAACGCCTGTTCGACGAGCCAGTCGCAAATCGCGTCGACAATGACCGCGCTAATCGCGCCGCCGCGAGAGACGGGTTCCCCACCGCCCGGATTCGACGACTGTTCCGCGACGACCATGAAAAATGCCTATCGGGATATCGTCCTGCGGAGCGTTCGCTGCGCGTGCCGAACCAACAACGGGTCAAAAACTGCTGGCGAGTTCCGACGCCTGCTGCCGCTGGGCCTCGTTGCCCTCCTTGAGCACTTCCTCGATGAACCCTCGCGCCGCATCCTTGTCGCCCATCTCCAGGTAAGCCTTGGCGAGGTCAAGCTTGGTGGCGATTTCGCTTGCCTTGAAATCATCGATCGGCTCGGCGCCGAATGCATCCGCCTCCTCGGCGAAAGATCTCGACGGCGTCGATGGCGTGCCCAAACCGCCGCCAAAGGGCAGACTCACCGAGTCGGTATCGACGTCGATGCCGCGCTGGTCGTCCGGGGCGACCTGGTCGGCGCCGGCTTCGAGGTTGCCCCGACCCGTCGAAGGCAAATCGAGGGGTATCGAATCTTCCGTGCGCGGCGAGAATTCGTTGGCTCGGCTGAATGGCGCGCTGATCAGGTCGAGACTGCCGCTGTCCCGATCCACCCCGGACGCTTCGCGGCTGGAAAGGTGGGTGTCGATCGTAGTCGTCCCACTGCCTCCGCCGGCAAACAACGGGTGCCGGGGCGAGATGCGTCGTCCCATCTCGGCGACACGACCCCATCGGCTCGCGTCCTTGCCGATGGCCGGATACAACTCCTCGGCGAGCGACTCGAAGGCACGAACATCCTTGCGCTTCTGGTAAACCTCCAGGAGCTTTAGTTTGAGTTCGACCCGCGACGGGTCGCGACGGATGGCGTCCTGAAGCACCTCCATGGCTTGCTGATCTCGCCCGTAAGCCATGTAGACCTCGGCCTCTGCAACCGGATCCACCTCGTCCGCCTGCATGGCACCCATGCCGGGAGCGCCCATCTCGGACATGAACGACGTCTGCATCAGGCTGCCGCTCTGCTGGCTGTCCGCTCGCGTGGAATGGCGCGATTGCTGGCTCGAATCCATGCGCGGAACCTGGGTGAAGGCCGACGACTGGGAGCGCATGTCGTAAGTGCTTCCGGTCATCATGGTTTCTTCGAATTCCGCGTAGGACTGGCGACGGCGAATGTAGACGACGATGCCGATCAGGAGGACGATCGCCGCCAGCGCCAGCAACACCTTCCACAACATGTCGCCGCGTAATATTTCATTGAGCGGCTCGAGCAGCGAGGTCGAACTGGTCACGCGGACCTGGCTCGCCCCGGCGGGTGCGGCAGCCGAGTCCTCACCGCTCGTCGCCCGGGCACCGGCGTCGCCCGCCCCGGCACGGTTGTCCGCGCCGCCGGCGCCCGCGGCGCCGCTCGACCCGCGATCGGCGGAAGCGCTCTGCTCGGCAAGCGCCAGTCCCGGGTTCTCCAACCTCAACAGCTTGTTCGTCTCCTTGATCTGCTCTTCCAGCATGGCAAGGCGTTCGCGCAATTCCTTGTTCTCCAGCTCGGTCGAGAGCAAGGACTCCTCCATGACCGCAAGCTGAGATTTCAGGGCCCCGACTTCCTCGCTGTCGCCGCTGGCGGTTGCCGCGGCCTGCGTGCCGTCGTCGGACTGGATGATTCGGAGCACGTCTTCCGACAGGCCGGAGCCCTCGGCCGGCGCACCAGCCGCCGACCGCGTCGTCCCGGTGGGTTCGGCCCGCACGGAGCCGTCGTCCGAAGGCAGCGCGCTCGGGGTAGCGGCGGGCGTACCGGCGGCGAGCTGCGAGCCGGCCACCCGGTTGCGGTAGGCCAGCCATTCATTGAGATGCTTGGAGTACTCGGCGCTGGCCACCACCTTGGAAATCGCCGCCATTTCCTGGCCGGTCGGCAGGACCATGGTGGAACCTTCCTTGACCAGGTTGATATTCCCCAGAATGAAAGCCTCGGGATTGCGCTGCAACAACGCGATCATCGCCTGGAATACGTCCACGCCCTGCGGCAGGTTCATGCCGGCGACGATGTCCGATAATGTTTCTCCGCGGCGAATCGGACCGTAAAGCGGTCCGCCGCGCGCCGGTCGGGCCGCGGCCTGTGCCGCCAGCCTGGCTGGCGACAGGGGCTCTGCCGAAGGCTGCTGCCCCTGGGGTTGGCCCTGGCGGATCGTACTGCCTGCCGGATCGGCACCCGCCACGCGGGGACTGCTCACCGACGCGGGCCGCCCCTGGGCATAAAGAGGCGGATCGAGCAGCGCCGTGTACTCGCGGATCAACTTGCCGCCTGCCCACTCGATGGCGACGAGGAAATGGAGAAAGGGTTCCGTAACCGGATCGTCGGTCGTCAGTCTGATGAATGCGTCGCCGTCCTCGCGGACCTGCGTCTCGAGTTTCACCAGGGAAAGCAGCGACGAGCGCTCGACGCCGGCTCGGGTAAAATCCGAGCGCGATCCGAGCCCGACCTCCAGCGTGTTGAGTTCCGCGGGGGTTGTCGACAAAAGCTCGATTTCTGCCTCGAGCGGTTGATCGAGCGCCGACAGCACACGCATCTTGCCCAGACCGACCGCCCAGGTATCGGCGGAAACGAGGACAAGCAGTGCGGCGAGGAGGCGTCCTATCAGGTTCACAGCCAGAGATTTCCGTAAGTTATGATAGTTCGTCATGTACTGGATTCGCATTCGTCAAACCGCGCGAATAAGGCTCGCGGTGGTTGCCTTGGCGCTGTGAACCGAACGACGTTGATTGTATGCCTCCCCGAAATCCAAGCCCAGAGGGACGTCCGTTTCATCGTCACCGGAGCCCGTCTTCGCCAGCCATGCCCGGACGACAGTCCCGCGGCCAGGCGCCGGCCGATCATCCATGGCATGATTCGCGTCCGCCACCGGCCACCGGGAACGAGGCTCCCAGCCCCGTTAACCCACTCGACCGGCCGGTTCGGCCAATTTTGGCGGTCTCCCACCTAAAGCCGGTATTCAATAGGGTTGCTTTCGCTTTGTCAATAAAAGCAGGAAATTCATAGACTAAAGAACGACTCACGTTGACAAATGTGGATTCTCGATCGGTCGCGGCACCGACGACCGCGGGCAACGATACCGTTCGGCGCGCGACTTCAACCGCTCGTCGCCAGGCACGCGACGATTTGCTCACCCATTTCCGTCGTGCCCACGGACGCCTCCCCGGGCGCGGCGATGTCGGCCGTGCGCAAGCCAAGATCGAGCACCGTGGATACCGCGCGGTCCACGCGTTCGGCGAGATCCGCCCGCCCCAGCGTATAACGCAGCATCATCGATACGGAAAGCACGCTCGCCAGCGGGTTGGCGACGTTGCGGCCGGCAATGTCCGGCGCCGACCCGTGAATGGGTTCGAACAGGCCTCGCGCCGATTCGTTCAACGATGCCGAGGGCAACATGCCGATGGACCCGGTAAGCATCGCGGCGGCATCCGAGAGTATGTCGCCGAACATGTTACCGGTTACGATGACGTCGAACTGCTTGGGCGCGCGGATAAGCTGCATGGCGGCGTTGTCGACGTACATGTGGGAAAGCTCCACCTCCGGATACTCGCGGGCGGTATCGGTAACCACTTCGCGCCACAGTTCGCTGCTCTCCAGCACGTTTGCCTTGTCCACCGAGGTGACCTTTCGCCCGCGCCGCATGGCGACCTCAAAGGCCGAACGTGCGATGCGCCGTATCTCGGGTTCGCTATATATCAAGGTGTTATAGCCACGACGGTGCCCGTCCTCACCGGCGTCGATGCCGCGTGGCCGTCCGAAGTAGATGCCGCCGGTCAGCTCGCGCACGATCAGGATGTCCAGGCCCGCCACCAGCTCGGCGCGCAGCGACGAGGCGTCGGCGAGTTGCGGAAACAGGATCGCCGGCCGCAGGTTGGAGAAAAGCCCGAGCTCGGTGCGAATTCGCAGCAGGCCCCGCTCGGGCCGCCGGTCGCGCTCGAGGGTGTCCCATTTCGGCCCGCCCACGGCACCCAGCAGTACGGCGTCCGCTTCGCGAGCGCGCTCGACGACGGCGTCGGTGAGCGGTACGCCGTGGGTATCGATAGAGACACCGCCTATATCGCCCTCCTCGATGGACAGTTCGAGTTCGCCGCCGCTCGCCAGCGTTTCCAGGACGCGTCGCGCCACGGCGGTGACCTCGGGGCCGATGCCGTCCCCGGGCAGGATCATGATCTTGTGCATGGGGTCGATTGCTTCTTCGTCGTTGATCAGGCGAGATCCTGGAACAGCCACGGCGCCTCACCGGCGCGACGCTGCTCGTAGGCGCGAATGTCGTCGGCATGCTGCAAAGTGATGCCGATCTCGTCGAGACCGTTGACCAGGCAGTGCTTGCGAAACGGGTCGACCTCGAACGCGTGGCGACTCCCGTCTGGCGTGGTGACGGTTTGCGACGGCAGATCGACGGTCAGCGCATAGCCCTCGGTCGCTTGCACCGCCTCGAACAATTCGTCGACCACCGCCTCGTCGAGCACGATCGGCAAGAGGCCGTTCTTCAATGCGTTCCAGTAGAAAATATCGGCGAACGAGGGCGCGATGAGCACGCGAAAGCCGTAGTCGCGAAACGCCCACGCGGCGTGCTCACGCGAAGAACCGCAGCCGAAGTTCTGGCGCGCCAGGAGGATGGAGGCATCCTTGTATCGCGGTTGGTTGAGGACGAATTCCGGGTTCAGCGGCCGCTTGGAGTGGTCCTGCCCGGGTTCGCCGCTGTCCAGGTAACGCCAGGCGTCGAACAGGTTGTCGCCAAAGCCGAACTTGTGGATCGCCTTGAGGTATTGCTTGGGGATAATGGCGTCGGTATCGACGTTCGACCGGTCCATCGGCATCACGATGCCGGTCACGTTGACGAGCGGTTCCATGGGTCGGGTTCTCTAGATTCGGGTGACGTCGACGAAGCGGCCGTGAACCGCCGCGGCGGCGGCCATGGCCGGCGAGACGAGGTGGGTGCGGCCGCCGTAGCCCTGCCGACCCTCGAAGTTGCGGTTGGACGTGGACGCGCAGCGCTCGCCGGGTTCCAGGCGGTCGGCGTTCATCGCCAGGCACATTGAGCATCCGGGCTCGCGCCACTCGAAACCCGCCTCGACGAAGACGCGGTCGAGGCCCTCGGCCTCGGCCTGACGCTTGACCAGGCCCGAACCGGGCACCACCAGAGCCAGCTTGATGCTGTCGGCCACCTTGCGCCCTTTCACGACCGCCGCCGCCGCGCGCAGGTCCTCGATGCGGCTGTTGGTGCACGAACCGATGAACACCTTGTCCGGCGCGATGTCGGTGATCGGCGTGCCGGCGGCCAGGCCCATGTAGGACAGCGCGCGCTGGTAGCCGTCGCGCTTCGCCGGGTCGTCGATGCTCTCGGGGTCGGGCACGGCCCCGTCCACGGACACGACCATTTCCGGCGACGTGCCCCAGGTGACCTGCGGCCTCAGCGAGGCGGCATCGATGGTCACCTCGCGATCGAACCGGGCGCCGGGATCGCTCACCAATTCCCGCCAGTTGGCCACCGCCTTTTCCCACAACTCGCCGCTCGGAGCGAACGGCCTGCCTTTGACGTAGTCGATGGTGGCGTCGTCCACGGCGACCATGCCGTACCGGGCGCCCGCCTCGATGGCCATGTTGCACATGGTCATGCGCTGCTCCATCGACATGGCGCTGACAGCCTCACCGGCGAACTCGATGGCGTGTCCGGTGCCGCCCGCCGTACCGATGGTGCCGATGATGGCCAGCACCAGGTCCTTGCCGGTGACCCCGGCAGGCAGCATGCCCTCGATATTGACGCGCATGTTCTTCGCCTTGCGCTGCACGACGCACTGGGTCGCGAGAGCGTGCTCGACATCGGACGTGCCGATACCGAAGGCAAGGCACCCGAAGGCACCGTGGGTCGACGTGTGGGAGTCACCGCACACGACGGTCATGCCAGGCAGCGTCGCGCCCTGCTCCGGCCCGATGACATGTACGATGCCCTGGCGCGGATCCATCATGTCGAACTCGGTGAGGCCGAATTCGTGGCAGTTGGCGTCGAGCGTGTCGACCTGCAGTCGCGATACCGGATCGGCGATGCCCGCCGCTCGGGACGTGGTAGGCACGTTGTGGTCGGCGACCGCCAGGTTGTTGGCGAGCCGCCACAGCGGCCGGTTCGCGTTGCGCAGGCCGTCGAAGGCCTGCGGCGACGTCACCTCGTGCACCAGGTGCCGATCGATATAGAGCAATGTGGTGCCGTCGTCTTCCTGGCGCACGACGTGGCTGTCCCAGAGTTTGTCGTAAAGGGTGCGAACTGCCATGGTTTCCTGCTGGTAATTCTCGTCACGTTAATCGGAAAATCGTACCACATTCCACGCGCACCGGGACGCCCCACGACAGCGGCGCGGCCGCCTTGGCGACCGTTTACACCGGCGGCGCGTGTGTATACCCTCCACGTCCGATATCCGGCACCAAGACATCCCATGGAGTTTGGCATCTATCTTCACCATCTGGCGGAAGCGCTCGGCGAAGCCCAGCTTCCGGTTAACGGCCGCTGGCAGCGCGCCGCGGAAATCGTGCGCGCCGACGCCGTCCACTATCCGCTGGTGAAAAAGATCGTGGCGGACCTTTACAAGCGGGGCCGCTGCAGCAAGCCGTCCGACCCGATCTCCATCGACGCCATCCTCGACTACCTGGGTCAACTGCATTACGAACTGGAAACCGAGCCGGGCAACGACCTGGATGCCATCGAGCTGGTTGAACGCATCGGGGAAATCAGCGTTTCCCTGTTCTCCGCCAGCGGCGATCCCAAGACCCTGCGCCGACCCGACCGCGACGGCACGCCCGGATTGCGCCGGCCGCTTGGCTGAACCGGGATCGGGGTTCGCCCGGCGATGCCGTCGCGGGCGGCGACCGTCAGGGGCGAACGCCGTTCTGCGCCCGGTCGCGAAGCACGTGATCCATGAGCACCAGGGCCACCATGGCCTCGGCGATCGGCACCGCGCGGATACCGACACAGGGATCGTGCCTGCCCGTGGTCACGACCTCCACCGCATTGCCATCGAGGTCGACGGTACGGCCGGGCACCTGGATGCTCGAGGTGGGCTTGAGCGCCAGCGTCGCGATCACGTCCTGCCCGGTCGAAATTCCGCCGAGCACGCCGCCGGCATTGTTCGACAGGAACCCCTCCGGGGTGATCTCGTCGCGATGCTCTGAACCCTTTTGCCCGACGCTCGCGAATCCCGCGCCGATCTCCACGCCCTTGACCGCGTTGATGCTCATCAGCGCGCCGGCGAGGTCGGCGTCCAGCCGGTCGAACACGGGCTCGCCGAGACCGGCAGGCACGCCGGATGCCACGACCATCACCTTTGCGCCGATGGAATCTCCCTCGCGGCGCAATGACGTGATCAAGGCTTCCATCTCGCCCACGCGGGACGGGTCCGGGCAGAAAAAATCGTTACTCTCGACGGCTTCCCAATCCATCGCGCCGACGCGAATCGAGCCAAGCGCGGTGAGACAACCGCGCACGCTCACGCCGATGGTCGCCAGGTACTTCTTGGCGATTGCGCCGGCTGCCACGCGTATGGCGGTCTCGCGGGCCGACGAGCGGCCGCCGCCGCGGTAGTCCCGCACGCCGTACTTCTTCTGGTAGGTGAAATCGGCATGACCGGGACGAAACCGGTCGCGGATCTTGCCGTAGTCCCGTGAGCGCTGGTCCTGGTTGCGGATCAGCAGACCGATGGGCGTGCCGGTGGTGCGTCCTTCGAACACCCCGGACAGGATCTCCACCGCGTCGTCCTCGCGACGCTGCGTGGTATACCGCGACCGGCCCGGCTTGCGTCGATCGAGGTCGACCTGCAAGTCGGCCTCGGCGAGCGGCAGGCCGGGCGGGCAACCGTCCACCACGCCTCCCAGCGCGGGACCGTGGCTCTCGCCGAAGGTGGTGACGGTAAACGACCGTCCGAACGTGTTACCCGGCATCGGAACACATCGCGCGCACAGCCGACCTCGCGCCGGTCAAACGCGCGGCAGGGTCACGCCCTGCTGGCCCTGGTACTTGCCCTTGCGGTCCTTGTACGACATCTCGCACGCTTCGTCGGACTCGAAGAAAATCACCTGCGCCACGCCCTCGTTGGCGTAGATTCTCGCGGGCAGCGGCGTGGTGTTCGAGAACTCCAGCGTCACGTAGCCTTCCCATTCGGGCTCGAACGGCGTGACGTTGACGATGATGCCGCAGCGTGCGTAGGTGCTCTTGCCGAGACAGATCGTCAGCACGTTTCGCGGAATGCGGAAGTACTCCACGGTGCGCGCCAGGGCGAACGAATTGGGTGGAATGATGCACACGTCGCCCTTGAAGTCCACGAAGCTCGAGGCGTCGAACTGCTTGGGATCGACAATGGCCGAGTTGATGTTGGTAAAGATCTTGAACTCGTTGGAACAACGAATGTCGTACCCGTAGCTCGAGGTACCAAAGGAAATCACCCGATTGTCCTCGCTGCCTCGAACCTGGCCGGGTTCGTAAGGCTCGATCATGCCGTGCTCGGTCGCCATGCGGCGAATCCACTTGTCCGACTTGATGCTCATCGGCAAATCGCTGCCCTTGACCGTGTAATCAATTGTTCTGGATGACGATGGAGGGAAACTTGTCGCTGTAGTCGCGCTTGCTGATGGACAGTTTCGCGGCCAGTTTTCGCGCGATCTCGCGATAGTTCCCAGCCAACCGCCCATCCGGATCGGCGACCACGGTCGGCCGGCCTCCGTCGGCGTTTTCGCGGATGCTGCGGTCGAGCGGCACGTCGCCGAGGTAGTCGACACCGTAGTCCTCGGCCATGCGCCGGCCGCCGCCCTCGCCGAAGATATGTTCCTCGTGGCCGCAATTGGAGCAGATGTGGGTGCTCATGTTCTCCACCACGCCAAGCACCTGTATCTCCACTTTCTCGAACATCCGGTAGGCCTTGCGCGCATCGAGCAGCGCGATGTCCTGGGGCGTCGTGACGATCACCGCACCGGTCACCGGCACCTTCTGCGCCAGGGTGAGCTGCGTGTCGCCGGTACCGGGGGGCAGGTCGACGATCAGGTAGTCGAGGTCGCGCCAGCGGGTATCCTTCAGGAGCTGCTCGAGCGCCTGGGTGACCATGGGCCCACGCCAGATCATCGGCGTCTCCTCGTCGATCAGAAAGCCGATCGACATGGCCTGCAGGTGGTAGCTCTCGAGTGGTTCGAGGCTCTTTCCGTCGCGCGATTCCGGCTTGGCAGAGACACCCAGCATGCGCGGTTGGCTGGGGCCGTAGATATCCGCATCGAGAATACCTACCTGGGCACCCTCGGCGGACAGCGCGAGGGCGAGGTTCACGGCCACGGTGGACTTGCCGACGCCGCCTTTTCCGGAGGCCACCGCGATGATGTTCTTGACGTTAGCGATGGGTTGAACGCCCTTCTGCACGCTGTGGGCCGTTACTTCCAGGCCAATGTCGACGTGCACATCGGCACCGGCGTCGATCGACGTCACCGCATCGGCGATGGCAGCCTTCAGTTCGTCGTGCCAGCCGGCAGCCGGGTAGTTGAACACCACCGAAACGTCGACCTTCGAACCGTCCACGGATACCTGCTTGACCAGCTTCGAGGAGACGATGTCCTTGCCGGTATTGGGGTCGACGATATTCTTCAGCAACGCTTCGACGGCAGCCTTGGTCAGCTCACTCATAGTGTTTCCGGATCTATCCAGGGGAATTGCCGTACGGGAAAAGGCCGGCAATGGTAAAGCTTCGGCGAGTATTTGTCACACGCCTCGATGGGATATAATTTTAGGAGTTTATTGCGGAAATTTCAGCCCGACCCCTCGATGTCCGACTCCAAGCGAAAAATCCTCGTCACCAGCGCCCTGCCCTACGCCAACGGGCCGATCCACATAGGCCACCTGCTGGAGTACATCCAGACGGATATCTGGGTGCGCTTCCAGCGCCTGCGCGGCCACGAGATCTACTACGTCTGCGCAGACGACGCCCATGGCACACCGATCATGCTCAAGGCCAAGGCCGAGGGCATCACCCCGGAAGCGCTGATCGAGCGTTTCAGCGCCGAGCACCGCCGCGATTTCGACGATTTCTCGATCAGCTTCGACAACTACTACACCACCCATTCACCGGAGAATCGCGCGCTCGCGGAGTTCATCTTCGGCCGGCTCGACGCCGGCGGACACATCAAGAAGCGGGTGATCAGCCAGGCCTTCGATCCGGTGGAAGGCATTTTCCTGCCCGACCGTTTCATCAAGGGCGAGTGCCCACGGTGCGGCGCGCCGGACCAATACGGCGACAGCTGCGAGGTATGCGGCGCGACCTACAGCCCGGCCGACCTGGTCAATCCGCGTTCGGCGATTTCCGGCGCCACGCCGGTCGAAAAGGAAACCGAGCATTATTTCGTATCGCTCGGCAACTTCACCGACATGTTGCGCGAGTGGACGGCCGGTGGCCACGTCCAGGAGGAAGTTCAGAACAAGCTCAGGGAGTGGTTTGACACCGGACTGCGAGACTGGGACATTTCCCGCGACGCGCCCTACTTCGGATTCGCCATTCCCGGCGAGAGCAACAAGTATTTCTACGTTTGGCTGGACGCGCCGATCGGCTACTTCGCCAGCTTCCGCAACCTGTGCGACCGCGAGGGGATCGATTTCGACGCCTTCTGCCAGGCCGGATCGAGCGCGGAGATGTACCACTTCATCGGCAAGGACATTCTATACTTTCACACCCTTTTCTGGCCGGCGATGCTTCACGGCGCCGGATTCCGCCGCCCCAGCGCGGTATGGGCTCACGGCTTTTTGACCGTCAACGGCCAGAAGATGTCCAAGTCACGCGGTACGTTCATCAGCGCCCGAGCCTACCTGGACCACCTGGCGCCGGACTACCTGCGCTACTACTTCGCCGCCAAGCTGAACCATCGCGTCGAGGATCTCGATCTCAACCTGGAAGACTTCCAGCAGCGGGTCAATTCGGACCTCGTTGGCAAGGTGGTGAACATCGCCGCCCGCTGCGCGGGATTCGTGAACAAGCGATTCGACAATCGCCTGGGCGCTACGCTGGACGACCCCGCGCTGCTCGACGCATTCGTGGCCGAATCGGAGAATATTGCCGCATTCTTCGAGGCGCGGCAGTTCAGTCGTGCCATTCGCGCCATCATCGAGCTGGCCGACCGCGCCAACCAATACGTCAACGACCGCGCGCCGTGGGTGGTTGCGAAGCGCGAAGGCGCCGATGACGAACTGCTGCGCATTTGCACCCAGGGTCTCAACCTGTTTCGGGTGCTGATGATCTACCTGGCGCCGGTGGTTCCCGACCTCGCCGGCCGGGTGTCGACGTTTCTGTGCTCGCCGGTCGACGCGCGCGAGGCCTGGGCCCGCGTCGGCGAGCCGTTGCTCGACCACCGAATCGGCAAGTTCACCCACCTGTTGAAACGCGTCGAACCGGGCCAGGTCGACGCCATGATCTCGGCCTCGAGAGAACCGGGCCCGACGGCGAACCCCTCACAAGAGACGAAGATGAGCGAGAAAAAAGACGACACCATCGACATCGACACCTTTGCCCGCGTCGACCTTCGCGTCGCGCGCATCGTCGAGGCCAGCCTGGTGGATGGAGCCGACAAGCTCCTGCAGCTGACCCTGGACACGGGCGGCGAGCGCCGAAACGTGTTCGCCGGTATACGCGCCGCCTACGATCCCGCCGAACTGGTTGGCCGACTGACGGTCGTGGTCGCGAACCTGGCGCCGCGAAAAATGCGCTTCGGCGTTTCCGAGGGCATGGTCCTGGCCGCGGGGCCGGGCGGCAAGGATATATTTCTGTTGTCGCCCGACGATGGCGCCGAGCCCGGCATGCGGGTCAAGTGACCGACATCGAGTCCATCGACCAGTGGCTGCCGCAAACCCAGTGTACGCGTTGCGGCTACCCGGACTGCCGCGCCTATGCGGCGGCCGTGGCCGGTGGCGAGGCGGGGATCGACCGATGCCCGCCCGGCGGCCGCTCGACGCTGGGCGGCCTGGCGACGCTGCTCGGCGTCGACGAACCCGCGGGACTCGCCGAGGACGTCGAACCGTTTGAGGGCTTTGCGACGGCGCGCATCCGCGAGCATGAATGCATCGGCTGCACCAAGTGCATCGAGGCTTGCCCGGTGGACGCCATTATCGGCAGCGGTAAGAAAATGCACACGGTGATCGAGTCCGACTGCACGGGCTGCGAGTTGTGCCTGCCGCCGTGCCCGGTGGACTGCATCGACCTGGCGACACCGCGAACGCCGTTTGCGCCGTCGCGGGCATGGCCGGCCTTTCCCGCCGGCGCGGCCGCGCGATATCGCGCGGCCCGAGAGCGTCGCCGCGGCCGCGAGCGGCGAAACACGTCGACGACGCCTGTTCGGAAGGAATCCGACCACCTCGCGGGAGCGGCCCGCGAGGTCGAAGCCGAGATTCGGCAGCGCGTTCTCGACGCCGTGGCGCGAAGTCGCGCGCGTCGGCGACAGGCGAATCCGTAAGGTCCTCGGCCATGGAACAGAGAAAGATCAACCTGGTATTCCGCCGTCTCGCAAAGGCGATACCCGAGCCGGCCACCGAGCTTGACTACAAGACGCCATTCGAGCTGCTGGTCGCGGTAACGCTGTCCGCCCAAGCGACGGACGTATCGGTCAACAAGGCGACCGCGTCGTTGTTCAAGGTGGCTCGCACGCCCGAGGCCATCCTCGAACTGGGCGTCGAAGGATTGATCCCGCATATTCGGACCATCGGATTGTTTAACAGCAAGGCCCGGCATATCGTGGCCGCGAGCCGCATACTGGTGGAACGTCACGGCGGCCGCGTGCCGGACAATCGCGCCGACCTCGAGGCGTTGCCCGGGGTCGGGCGCAAGACGGCCAACGTGATTCTCAACACGGCGTTCGGCCAACCCACCATCGCCGTGGACACGCATATATTCCGCGTCGGCAACCGTACCGGCATCGCGCCGGGCAAGACACCGCTCGCGGTGGAACGCGCCTTGCTGGAGTGCGTGCCGAAGAAATATCTCAAGGATGCCCACCATCTCCTGATTCTCCACGGACGTTACACGTGCAAGGCGCAGAGGCCATCGTGCGCGGAATGCTGTATCGTCGACCTGTGCGAGTTCGACGCCAAGCGCTGATGCGACCCGGGCGGGTTCGAAACTTTTCGCCCGACGTGCAGTCATATGCGACAGGCAACACGCCAATGCCCCCGGCGCCACGGGCGCCGGACACGACCTTCCGACCCCTACGAATAAGGAGTTCTCATGAAAAACCCGAAGCTTGCCGTATCGACCGCCGTGTCCGGGCTGATCGCCCTGGGCCTTGCCTCGACCCCGCTGACCGCGAGCGCCGCGGACAGCGAGAAATGCTACGGCGTCGCCAAGGCCGGCAAGAACGACTGCCAGACCAACACCAGTGCCTGCGCGGGGACCTCGACGGAAGACGGCCAGGGCGACGCCTGGTTGTTCGTGCCCGCGGGGCTATGCGAAAAACTCGTCGGCGGCAGCCTCGAGTCCAAGGCCTGATCCGACCTTGTCGTCGCGAGACGCCATCGCGAATCCGATCCCGGCAGATGCCGGGATCGGTCTTCGCGGAGATCACTACCGGCGCGTGGACGCCGAGCGCCCAAACGTGGCGTTTCTCGAAGTCCACAGCGAGAACTATTTCGGCCGGGGCGGCGTACCCCACTACTACCTCGAGCGACTGGGTACCCGCTATCCGTTGAGCTTTCACGGGGTCGGCCTGTCGCTGGGTTCCACGGACCCGCTCGACGAGAATCACCTGGACCGGCTTCGCGAGCTCGAGCAAGCCTATCGGCCCGCCCTCGTCTCGGAACACCTGTCATGGAGCTCGGTGGGAGGTGTTTTCACCAACGACCTGCTGCCGTTGCCGCTGACGCTCGAGAGCCTCGATCACTTCAGTCGCCGCGTGGATCACGTTCAGTCTCGCCTGGGTCGCCGGCTGCTCGTCGAGAACCCGTCGACCTATCTCGAACTGACCGATTCGCGGATCGACGAGACCGAATTCCTCAACACCCTCGCCGCTCGCACCGGTTGCGGCATCCTGCTCGACGTGAACAACGTCTTCGTTTGCGCGACCAACCACGACTTCGACGCCAATGCCTACATTGAAGCGATCGACGCCGATTCGGTGGCCGAGATCCATCTCGCCGGCCACGTGGAAAACCGCTTCGACGGCGGCACCATACTTATCGACAGTCACAACCGCCCGGTCTGTGACGCGGTGTGGAAACTGTATCGTCACGCCCTGGCGTACGTCGGCCCGCGCCCCACGCTGGTCGAGTGGGACAGCGACCTGCCGGCGCTAGACGAATTGCTGGACCACGCCGCGCATGCCCGTGCCTTGCTGGAAGAACACCGTGCCGTCGCTGCGTGAGTTCCAGACGCGGTTCGTCACCTCGCTGTTCGACGACGACCCGCCCGGCGAGGAACTGGCGATGGGCATCCAGGAGAACGGTTTGTCCGCAACGCGCCGCCTGGCCATCTACCGCAACAACCTGCTCGCCAGCCTGACGGAATCCCTGGGAGATACCTACCCGGCTATTCGGGCCCTCGTCGGCGACGACTTTTTTCGCATGCTGGCGCGACGCTACGTGCGCAAACATCCGTCTCGAAGTGGCGACCTTCATGCCTTCGGCGAGCAATTCGAGTCATTCCTCGCCGGCGTCGATGAGGCCGCCTCGCTTCCGTGGATTTCCGACCTGGCGCGACTGGAATGGCTGTATCACCTGGTGTTCCACGCCGCCGAGGAGACGCCGCTCGACGTGGCTGCTCTGGCGTGCATTGAAGAGTCCGACCACGACCGCGTGGTACTGCGCCTTCATCCCGCGTCGGCATTGACCTGGTCTCGATTTCCATTGACGGACATCTGGCGGTTGGGCATACACGGCGACGAAGGCTCGGCCACCGTGGATCTCGATGCCGGCCCGGCGTACGTACTGATAGCCCGGCGCAAGCTCGAGATGACGTTCCAGTCGTTGCTGCCTGCCGAGTATGCATTCGTGGAGGCGATGACCGCGGGTCGGGCATTGGTCGATTGCGCCGCGGCGGCTTTCGAGGTCGACGGCGAATTCGCGCTCGGCGCGTTTCTCGGGCGCCAGTTCGCGCTGGGCAACATCACCGGCGCCGAACTCGCCGATCGCGATTGATCCAGCGCCCGGGACCGCCATTCGCAACAACTACCGCCACGAGGACCCGACCATGATCCGCTCCCTCATTCGATTGCTGGAAATTCTCGCCCCCGTCGCCGACCTGTTGTTGCGCTGCTGGGTCGCCTGGGTGTTTCTGAAGTCGGGAATTAACAAGTATGAGTCCATGGACACCACGCTGCTGTTGTTCCAGCACGAGTACTCGGTGCCCGTTCTGCCACCCGATATCGCCGCCTATGTCGCCACCGCCGTGGAACTCGTATTCCCGGTGTTGCTCGCCATTGGCCTGGCGGGACGGTTCTCGGCCGGCGTGCTGTTCTTTTTCAACATCGCGGCGGTCATATCATACCCGGGACTGAACCCGGCCGGGCTGCAGCAGCACCTGTTGTGGGGCATCATGCTGCTCGTACCGTTCCTGCATGGACCGGGCAAACTCTCCATCGACCACGTGTTTCGCCTGCGCGCCGGTATCTGAGGCTGCCATTCAATGAAAGACCCATCACCTGTCACTGTCTCGCCGCCGACCCGTGCCGCGCTTTCGTTCACGGCGGCGTTACGCCGCCACGGCCTCGAACCGCTTCGGCGCGCGCCGCTGTCGACGCTGCAAGTCAACCTGGGACGACTGTGCAACCAGGCCTGCGAGCACTGTCACGTGGATGCGGGACCCAAGCGCACCGAGATCATGAGCAGGACCATCATGGATCGCATCGTGCGGTGGTGTGGCGACAACGGCATTTCCGACGTCGACATCACCGGTGGCGCGCCCGAGATGAACCCCGGTTTTCGCGGTTTCGTCGATCGGCTGCTCGACACCGGGGCCGCGGTAGGCGTGCGATGCAACCTGACCATCCTGCTGGAATCGGGTTATGAGGACCTTGCCGATTGGTACGCCCGGCGCCATATCCACCTGACCTGCTCGCTGCCCTGCTATAGCCGGGAGAACGTCGACGGTCAGCGCGGCAAGGGAGTTTTCGATCGCAGCATCGAGGCGCTGAAACGGCTCAACGCGGCCGGCTACGGGAAGGACCCCGCGCTCGTTCTCGACCTCGTGTACAACCCGGGCGGCGCGTTCCTGCCGCCACCCCAGGCGGCACTGGAGCAAGAATACAAACGCGAGCTCGCCGGCCGTTTCGGCATTGTCTTCAATCGCCTGCTGGCGCTGGCCAACCTGCCCATCAACCGATTCGAACGATTCTTGCGCAACAACCGCCAGCTCGAGTCGTACCAGGACATGCTGATCGATGCATTCAACCCGGAAACCGTGTCCGCGCTGATGTGCCGCCACATGGTCAGCGTGGACTGGCTGGGCAACGTCTACGACTGCGATTTCAACCAGATGCTGGACATGCCGTTGGTCGAGGAAGGCCGGCGGGCGAAGCTCTGGGAACTGGCGCGACAGGACTTCGAGAACCGGTCCATCGCGGTCAACCGCCATTGCTTCGGCTGCACGGCCGGCGCGGGAAGCAGTTGCGGCGGCAGCCTGTCGTAGCCTTCGGCACGGTCGACGCTGGGTCGGTTCGTGCAGTCAACGGGATTCCTGTCCCCGCTGCCGAAGCGCCTCGTACAGCATTACGCCGGCAGCCACGGAGACATTGAGACTTTCCACGCTTCCTTTCATGGGAATGCGTGCGAGGAAATCGCAGCGCCTGCGCGTCAACTCGCGCAGCCCGCCGCCTTCGGCGCCCAGCACCAGCGCCACGGGGCCCGTCAGATCGCACTGAAATACGCTTTGGGAGGCATCGTCGGCGGCACCCGTGATCCACACCCCGCGTTCCTGCAGCATCTGCATGGTACGTTCCAGGTTCGTTACCGTAAAGAACGGCACGCTGTGCGCCGCGCCCGCTGCAACGCGCGAGACGACCGGCGTAATACCGCAGGCACGGTCGCGCGGCACCACGACGGCGTCGACACCGGCTGCGTCGGCGGTACGCAGGCAGGCGCCCAGGTTGTGGGGATCCTGGACGCCGTCGAGAACGAGCAGCAGCGGCTCGTGCGCCAGGTTCTCGAGGAACGACTCCAGGGTCACCGGCGCCGGCGCCTCGATGCGTGCGCAACTCGCCAGCACGCCCTGGTGGCGAAGACCGGCGGCTCGTCGGTCGAGCTCCGCCCTGGGCAGTCGGGTGACGGTCACGCCGCGTTCGGCGGCGAGCGCCGCGATCTCGGCAACCCGCTTGTCGTCGCGGCGCTGGTCGACGAACAACTCGACGACGCCTTGCTCGCGCTTCTTCAGCGCCAGCCTGACGTCGTGCAGGCCGCCGATCAGTGAGGTTTTACCTTTTTCCACTTTGCGCTGGTGCGCTTGCGCGTCCTCGCCTCGACGTTTTCGGGAACGAACGCGACGTGACCTTCGTCCAGGTCGACGCCGGCCACCTTCACGCGCATGGGGTCGCCGAGCCGAAGCACCCGGCCGCTGCGTTCGCCGGCAAGCTCCAGGCGCACCGGATCGAAGCGGAAGTAGTCCGACCCGATTTCGGAGATGTGCACGAGGCCGTCGATGAAGATGTCGTCCAGGGTGACGAACACGCCGAACTGGGTCACGCCGGTGATGCGGCCGTCGAAGGAGTCGCCGATGTGTTCCTGCATGTACTCGGCCTTGAGCCACTGGTAGACGTCGCGCGTGGCCTCGTCGGCGCGTCGCTCCGTCATCGAGCAATGATCGGCGACCGTTTCCAGCCATTCGCGCTCGGGAAACTCGCCGTCGCCGCCGACGCCGAGCCGCCGCTTTATCATGCGGTGCACGACCAGGTCCGGGTAGCGACGGATCGGCGACGTGAAATGCGTGTAGTGGTCGAAGCCTAGCGCGAAGTGCGGCGACCTGTCGGCGCCGTAAACGGCCTGCTTCATGGTGCGAAGCACGAGCATCTGCAGCGTCTCGGCGACGTCAGGACGCTTCGCGCGGGCATCCTCCACGGCCAACATCAGGTCCGAGGCCGTGGGTTTCTTGCCGCCGCGCAGCTTGATGCCGAACGCACCGTAGACGCGACGCAGGTCATTGATGCGCTCCTCGTCTGGGTCGTCGTGCACGCGATACATCGCCGCACCGTCGGCGTCGATGAAGCGCGCCGCGCACACGTTGGCAGCCAGCATGCACTCCTCGATCAACCGGTGCGTGGCGAGGCGCCGGCGCGTTTTTACCGACTCGATGCGCCGGTCCGCTCCAAAGCGAAACACCGGTTCGGCGATGTCAAGGTCCAACGAGCCATTGGAAAAGCGCCGTTCACGAAGCGAGCGGTACACTGCGTGCAGCGTTTCCAGCGATTCGACGACATCCGGCGCCAGCGCATCGCGTTCACGCGCGTCGCCGTCGAGCACGGCCTGGGCGCGCTCATAGGTGAGCCGATTGCGCGACCGAATGATCGCGGGATAGAAGCGGTAGTCGCGCACCTCGCCGCTGTCGGCCAGTCGCATCTCGCACACCAGCGCGTAGCGATTGACATCGGGCCTCAGCGAGCAAATGCCGTTTGAGAGAACCTCCGGCAGCATGGGAATGACGCGGGTGGGAAAGTAGACGGAGTTGCCCCGCTCGGCACCGCATCGATCGAGAGCGGTTCCCGGCCGCACGTACCGGGAGACGTCCGCGATGGCGACCCACAACGTCCAGCCGGTCGCTTCCGCGCGCGCGGCGACGGCGTCGTCGAAGTCCTTCGCGTCGGCACCGTCGATCGTGACCAGCGGCACGTCGCGCAGGTCGGTACGTCCGGGTTCGTCGATCACGTCCGCATCGGTGAGGCCATCGGCCGCCGCCTCGTCGAGCACGCCGTCTGGCCACTCCCAGGGAATCTCGTGCTTGCGAATGGCGATTTCCGTTTCCATCCCCGGCGCGAGATGGTCGCCGATACATTCCACCACGCGTCCCGCCACGCGGCGATTCTCGAACGGGTGGTTGGTGATCTCCACGACAACGATCATGCCGTCCACCGCCTCGCCCTGGTCGTCCGGGTGGACCACCACGTCGCGCGACAGCCGGGAATCGTCCGGAACCACGAAGCCCACGCCGCGCTCGGCGACGAAGCGGCCGACGACGTGTCGCGGGCCCTGCTCCAGCAGCGACACCACGGCGCCCTCGTGGCGCCCATGGCTGTCGATATTCTTCACCCGCGCCAGCACCTTGTCCCCGTGCAGAACGCGCTGCATCTCGCGGGAGGATAGGTAGATGTCGGGTGTCTCGCCCGCGCTCGACACGAAGCCGTAGCCGTCCCGGTGGCCGATGACCCGGCCCACCACCATGTCCATGCGATCGGACAACGCGAAACGATTGCGGCGGTTGCGAAGGACGGTGCCGTTGCCGATCAGGGCATCGAGATGCCCCAATACCTGCTTGGCTGCGGTCTTGCCGGTGACACCGAGCGCCGTGCAGATTCCGGCCAGGGACAGCGGTTCGGCCGCTTCGCCGAGAATGCGTAGAATGTTTCTTCTCGAAATGGATTCGGACAATGGATTACCTGCCGGTTATGCGCCCGTCGCGAGATTGACACGAAAATGACCGGAATGTACATTTCGCACCCTCGCAAAGGGTCGCGATTTTTCTTAATTCCGGCCCTGTCGATGTATGCCGAGGTGGCGGAATTGGTAGACGCGCTAGCTTCAGGTGCTAGTGGGGGCAACCCCGTGGAGGTTCAAGTCCTCTCCTCGGTACCAACGTCGGTCTTTTTATTTCAGACGAATTCGGATACCCCTTCACCACCCTCACCGGGGTCGCTCGAGGGCCGAACGAGGCGTTCCCGCCCCGGACACCCGCCAATGGTACTACCCGCGATGAATGCCGTGATGGCAAACGGCGGTTGAATCGGGCGTCGAACGCGCGGGACCGGTCGGCGGGTGAGGATATCGGTTACTTGATCGGACTCCCGGCAATGGCAATTCGAGCAGAACTCCCGATTCCACGCTCGCTTCACCGATCCTTTCGAATGATGTGACCGGAGCTGTTCGCCATCCGATCCTTCAGCGCCATCAACGACACGAACGCCGGAAGGAACCAGGGCCTCCCCCGGTACAAGGGCACCGTCGTGAAGTCGTGTTGCGAGAATACCGAGGCGCCCTCTTGCATTCCGAGAATCTGCCAAGCCGCCTTTCTGCCGAGATGGGTGCCGAGCGGAATGCCGTTGAAGAGGTAGGCGATGGCGAAGTGTATTCCCTCTTGCTGACTGCCCAGCTTCGGCAGCCGGTCGAAAGATCCGCAACAGTACCCGTTCCACGCACGACTGATCCGGATCTGTCCGATGTCCGGTAGCATCGCCGTCAGGTCGTCGCGCAAAAGCTCACCGACCTTCGTCACCGGCATGGATTGTCCGGGCCGGCCGCAAACGAGCAATCGATCGCCTCCGGGGGACCGGCGAATCGCCGTTATCAGGAAGTTCGTATCGGTGTAGGTTCGGTCGTGCGGCAGAACCTCGTCCAGCAAGGCCCGCGGGAGTTTGCCGGTGGCCATCATGAATCCCGGGAAAGGTACCAGGCGCCGTCGCAACCAATCGAACTCCGGGCCCGTATAGCCGTTCGTGGCGATCAGCACGTTCCGGGCGCGTAGCGAGCCACGTGAAGTCCCGACCACGAACCCCGATCCGGCTTTCGACCGGGCCACGCTCGATACGTGCGTGAAGGGGTGAACCTGTGCGCCGGCCGACAGTATCCGTGAAAGCAGCCCGGCACAATACTTCCCGGGATGGATCGAGTAGAAGTCGCGCAGCAGGACGCCGCCGACGATGGCCTTCGAACACCCGACTTCGTCGAGCAGCGCACGTCGATCGAGGCGCTCGTACTTCCAGCCCAGGTGAAGGCGCCTGAGCTCGAGCTCGGCTGTCAATCGATCCAGTTGCCGGTTCGATCGCGCCAGTATGATCCGGCCACCCTGTACCAGGTCGCAGTCCAGCCGCTCCGCCTCGATCACCTGGCGCACGCTCGAGAACGCGTCATGTAGCTCCCGGTAGTGGGACACCGCGTGATCCAAACCGTGGCGACGCAACAGCTCCGAAAAACTGTGGCTCAAGGTCCGACCGACGAACCCCGCATTGCGCGTGCTGGCACCCTGCCCGACTCGACCGGAATCGAGCAGCACGACGGAACGACCTCCTCGACGAAGTTCGAGCGCCGCGTTCAGGCCGGTAACCCCCGAACCCACGACGGCGACGTCGATTGCGGCCGGAAGCGGCGACTGTTCCGGATTCAGCGACGGCACGCTGTCCAGCCAGTATGGTTCGTCTCGGGGGTTGCGCATCGCACGGCTTCTTCGAGGGAGGGTTCGCCGTGTCGACCAACCGCCCCGGTTGCGTGATGTCGTACCGTGGCGACGGGCTCGACGGCGCTTCTCTCGCGGCAACGCTTCGCTCGCCCGCGCTTGCGGAATGATCGTAGCAAAAACCACGGAACCGCGCCGGCCCCGGGGGGCGCCGCGCGCGCAACATGCGGAACTCCTCGGGTCGAAGCGTGCGTTCGGGCGGAGCAACCATCCGGCGGCCGCGGCTGTTGCGATAGAATGGGTTGTCAAGTCGATCGATTCCGTCGGCCGCCGCGATATTGCCGCGCTCCGATACAAGCGCTTTCGACACGAACCGATGTTGTCGGTGTCGACCGAACTATGCCGCTCGACGCATCCGAAACCGGATTCCGTTGCCACCATGGTCAACATCAGAGAGCTTTCCGCGTACGATCTTTCTGCTTCTGGCATGGAGGGTTACCTGCGCTGGATCCTGGAAAACGGACCGTCATCGGCGGCACCGAATATCCGGGAAGACATGCTGGTGCTGCGCGTCGACGAGACCCTGGTGCCGGTCGTCGTCAACCGGGGCAAGACCCGGAATTGCTGGCTGACGTCTCTGATTGCCTTCTATTTCGGCGAGGGCAGCCAGGAACTGTGCGCCGGGATCCGTCCCAGAATCGTCGGGAAAGCGCTGAGCAATGCGCTTCGATTGCTCGGCAGCCTTCTCGCGCTCGGCGGAATGGACAGGTCGGTGCTCGTCAACAACTGGCTATTGACCCAGAACCCCCCTTCGCGCCTGTCGTCGCATCAACTGCCGGAGCTGTTGTCATACCTCGAACACAGGTTTCCGGGTTACCTGATCGTCGTATCGTCGCTGAACCGGGTATTGAATTGCTCCTCGATCGATGCGTTGCTGAAACGCGGCGGAATTCCACTCACCAAGCGACAGGTATACTTCATCGACAAGAACCTGGTCGATTGCTCGAGGAAGCGGAATGTTCGGTCCAACATCCGCCTGTTTCGCAAGGCCTTTGTCGCGGAGAGTGAACCGGGAATCCACCGGGCGTCCGACCATGAAATCGTTCGCGACCTTTACCGCGCCCTTTACATTGAAAAGTACTCTCGCTTCAATCCCGATTACACGACCGAGTGGTTCAGGCTCATCGATGCCATTGGCTGGTGTAGTTCGCGTTACCTGTACCGGAAGGAGTCCACAGAGCTTCTCGCGTTCTGCCTGGATAGAACAATTGATGCCGATAACCGGTACTTCTTGCTCGCCGGCTACCGCAAGTGGGACCGAAAGCACAACCCGTTGCGGGGCGCATACGGCGCCGTTCTCGAGTCTTTCATTGCGTCCGACGTTCGAAGACTGTGGTTGAGCGCCGGGGTCGACGAGTTCAAGGTCCATCTCGGGGCGATGCCATGCCTCGAGTACGATGTACTGGTCCTGGCGCATCTGGGCCCGGTACGGCGACTTCGAGCCACGCTGCTGTATTCCACCTTGAGTCGCCTGACCGATGCCTACTACCGCGGAGTCAGGAAACGCCTCGGATTGACCCTGCAACTGGAATACCGTTGAATCCCGGGCCGTGACCCGAGAAGGCCGAACCGTGACTGTCGCGAGCCGGCGCCAGCGACGGCACCCGAGACGAGGCACTGTTGCGATCCGATCGCGACGCGCTGAATCCCGGCCCGGTCATTCGCTGTCGGGATTCGTTCGAGAAGCCCATCCACCAAGTCGCGGAAAACGGCGGGCGTTTGCTCGAGGAAGTCGCCGTGCAGCTTGCATCTCGGCGCGCACCATTTCCAGCGTTACGCCGCGATCGCCTTGGCGCCACGGGAATGCCGGGCGACGGGCTTGACCATCATGTCGTCCTCGCTATCATTCGCCCCCCGTCATCCTGCGAAATCTGCTCCATGACCCGAACCGTGGCTACCGCAATCGGCTTCGCCGCGGTGCTGATGTGGTCCCTGTTGGCCCTGCTGACCGCCGCCAGCGGTAACGTGCCGCCGTTTCAGCTCGCCGCGATCTCCTTCGCCATCGGTGGAGCCATTGGTGCCGCAAGCTGGATCGCGAGGCCGTCGAGAATCGTCGCACTGCGCCAGCCGCCGGCGGTCTGGCTGCTCGGCAT
>JAUIEZ010000039.1 GCA_030429665.1 Gammaproteobacteria bacterium
GACGGTTCGACGCCGACGCGCCCGAAGACCTCGTCGCCTACGATCCGCATTGCCAACGCGAGGTTGAATACCTTGGATATGCTCTGGATGGAGAACCGTTCCCGGGAGTCGCCGGCCTCGACGCACTCGCCGTCGAGGGTATGCACCGCGATGCCAAGCTTTCTTGCGTCGACGCCGGCCAGCGCGGGTATGTAGTCCGCTACGTTGCCACGGCCGAACAGGTACTGCACTTCGGCGTGGATCTCGTCAATGATGGCTTGGTACTTCATCGGATGAATCGAGCGATCGAGGGAACGACGCCTGTACGGGATGAAGGCACCAACGGATATTTGCAGACAAGCGCCGAGAAGCGCAACTGGAAATAGACGCGTGCAGGCCGATTCGCTGCCGTCATCCGCCAGGGCGCGGCGCCGCGCAACCTGCGTCTGTCGATTACGGGCGACGCCGGTGGGTCAATTCAGCGGTTTTCCAGTATGAGATGACCGACGGCCGTGTTCGAGGCCGGTACGTGATAAAAGCGATGTGCGACATTGGGCGCTTTGCCGCCGGCAATATCGTCCATGGCGCCGCGGGCGATGAGCCACATCACCAATTCGATGCCTTCGGAACCCGCTTCGCGGACATACTCGATGTGTGGGACCTCGGCAAGCGCGGCGGGATCCGAGATCAGCCGGTCCAGGAACCTGTTGTCCCAGTCGCGATTGATCAATCCGGCACGGGCGCCCTGCAACTGGTGGCTCATGCCGCCAGTGCCCCATATCTGGATGTCCAGGGGTCGGTCGTAGGTTTCGATAGCGCGTCGCAGGGCTTTCCCCAATTCGAAGCAGCGTCGGCCGGATGGAACCGGGTATTGAACGACGTTGACGGCGAACGGGATGACCGGACACGGCCACGCTTCGGGTTGGCCGAACATCAGCGACAAAGGAACGGTCAGGCCGTGATCCACGTCCATTCGGTTGACGATGGTCAGGTCGAAGTCCGACTGGATCACGCTTTGCGCAATGTGCGAAGCGAGTTCCGGGTGGCCGATGACCCTGGGTACCGGACGCGGGCCCCAACCTTCGTCGGCCACCGCGAATTCGGCGGCGGTGCCCAAGGCGAACGTGGGAATAAACTCGAGGCTGAAAGCGGTCGCATGGTCGTTGTAGACCAGGAAAATCACGTCCGGCGTGTGATCCCGCATCCATTGCTTGCTGAACTCGTAACCGGAGAACAGCCTTTGCCAATAAGGTTCATGATCCTTGCCAAGATCGAGCGCGGCGCCGATTGCCGGCACGTGGGAGGTGTAGACCGAGGCGGTGATACGCGCCATGTCAGATATTCCCCCCGGTTCGGCCCTGGGGCTGCCGGTCGGGTTGGGCATCGCCGTCTTCACCGATGTACCGGTTGCCCTCGACCGAGCGCCCGCCGTTGATCATCATGTCGCGATACTCCTCCTCGGTCATTCCCGTCATGCTGCCGGCCATTTGCTGAAAGCTCCGCCCGTCAGTGGCGCCGATCTTAGCGAGAAAATAGATATTGCCGCCCAGTTGTATGCATCGGTTCAGATCCCGCGACAGGACGGCCTGTTTCTGGTCCTCGGTCATGGGCCACTCGTCGAGATAACCTCGCTCGTCAGCCTTGAATCGCTCGCGATTTTCCGCCTTCATCAACGACATGCAGAACTGGTTAAGCCAGTAACCCTTGCGGGATTGGTCGGTATCGAAAATCGTCGTGCCGGGTATATTCGTATACGGTTTGTCGAGTGCCATGTAGCTCCTCATCGGCAATGTCGAATCAATGCAGGCGCGTCGCGACGGCGTATCGTTGGTAACGGGTTTCGGTTTTGCGAAAGCGCCGGCCGCCAGTTTACTAGAATGCCTGTGCACGGTGCGAGTTGGGTCGACCTCAACGTCGTCGGGGTATCGAAGGATCGGATGCTGGACGGATGGGGCGGAATGTTTTCGCATCGTTCAATCGCCGATCGGCCCGCGAGTCCAGCGACCCGTCGCCCTGGCGGCTCGGCAGGCGCGAGCGAAACCGCTGCGTGGAGTCTTCCAGGCGTTGGTTGCGTATGGCGTCCAGTCGACGCGCGGGCATCTCCGGGCCCAGTTCGTTTCTGCCGGCATCGTCCGTGACGCGTGGCGGCGCATGGGGTACGTCGATCTCGAGGGCGTTGGTGCGCCCGCTGTCCAAGGGGTCGCTCTCGTCTCGAGTCGTTGGGTTGCTCGCCGCTGTCGGGATGGCGCCTTGCGCGATCGCACCGGCGCAGGGAAGGCAAAGAGCGAGCGCGGTCGCTACGACCAACCGGGTTTTCGACGAGGCAGACCGTGTTTCCTGCAAGGCGACACGCCGAGTTCGACGGATGGCCTCGACAGGCGCGTTGGTGGCCGGACGCCGCGATCTCGCGCGGCGTGGTCGTATGTCGATAACAGGCAAGCCGTTGGGCAACCGTCGTTCGAACGACTTGTTGTCACGAGCGTCGTCATTCGTCATGGTAGATTGCGACGCTCGCGGTATCGCCCTCGACTACCCAGCCGCGATACATGCCTTCGCAATTGAATGGGGTGGTCACGTTCCCGCGCGCGTCAACGGCGATAACGCCGCCGGATCCACCGATTCGTGTGAGGTCGTCCATGACTACGCCGGCGGCGGCCTGCTCCAGCGTCTGGCCGGCGAGGCGGACACGGGCATCGATCTCGTGGGCGACGCACAATCGGATGAACGCTTCGCCATCGCCGGTTGCCGATACCGCACAGGATCGGTTGTCGGCGAACGTGCCCGCCCCGATGACCGGGGTATCACCCACGCGACCGGGCAGCTTGCCCGTCACGCCGCCGGTTGACGTGGCGGCGGCCAGATTGCCGGAACGGTCCCGCGCTACCGCGCCGACGGTACCGTGGCGAAGCGCGGGATCGTCGATCGTCTGTCCATTGGCGCGCAGCGCCAGCGCCTCCTCCAGGGCCCGGCGCCGTCTTTCTGTATAGAAGTATGGCGGTTCTTCGAAGGGCAGGCCTGCGTCTCTTGCCAGCCGCAGCGCCCCGGAACCGATTAGCAGCACATGATCGGTTCGTTCCATGACGGCGCGCGCGAGTGTTACCGGGTTGCGGGGTCCGAAGATCCCCGCCACGGCGCCAGCACGACGGCTTGCGCCATCCATGACGGCGGCGTCCATCTCATGCGTGACGTCGGTCGTGAACACCGCGCCTCTTCCCGCGTTGAACAGCGGTTCATCTTCCAGGACGTTCACGGATTCGATGGCGGCGTCAAGGGCCGCGCCTCCTCGATGCAGCACGTCTTCGCCGGCGGCGACCGCGCGTTTCAGTGCAGCGCGGCATTCCTTCGAGAATTCCGGTGTCATCGATGCTCGCGGCATGACTCCTGCGCCGCCATGAATGGCCAGCGCATAGGGTAGGGTCATCGGTTTCTCCTCCAAATGGACAAAGATAGTGTGGCCGATTCAAGAATCGTGTCGCGCGGGCTGTCGATTCACGTCGCGCGTCGTCTCGGGAAGATCCCGACTGCTTTGTACGACGATGGTGTTTCGTCGCCTGCAGAATACGTTGTTACAACGAACAAGACAGCCGGTATTAAAGAGGTGCCCGAGTCAATCCTACCCGACGCCTCGATACCCGACAACGACCGACCCGACAATGGACGTTCGGCAACTCGATTCGCGCCAGTCTGTACGACGAATCGGGTCGGGGAAGAGGGGGGAACGGTGCATGAACACGGATAATCGCGTGTCGGACAACGATCGGAGACCTGTTGCCACGCCTGGGCATCGTTTCGGCAAAATCCGCTTCGGTTCATGGTTGACAAATGTATGCGCATACATAACAATGTATGCGCATACAATAATAAAAAATACGATAACGCGAGATCACACAGTACAGGAGGCCACAGAGAACATGGTGCCGAGCGAATGAAGCGCGCCGAGTCCGAGGCGCGTCGCATGCCGAGTCAGGCCGACATCGCCGCCGCCGCCAACGTATCGACGGCGACGGTTTCTCGCGTGGTCAACAATTCCTCCCTGGTCTCCGAAGCGCTTCGCAAGCGGGTCGTGGCGGAAATGGAACGTCTCGGCTACTACCCCCACGGCGCGGCGCGCGCGCTGGCTTACAACAAGTCGTGGACCATCGGCGCGGTGATTCCGACCTTGGACAGCGACTTGTTCGCTCGGGGAGTGGATGCCCTGATGAAGCGATTGCGCGAAATGGAGTACTCGCTCATGGTCGTGTCCTACGATTACTCCCTGGACGACGAAGCGAGGCTGGTGCGCAGACTCCTCGAACGCGGTGTCGACGGTTTGTTCCTGGTGGGACAGCAGCGGCGGCCGGAGACGAGTCGCCTGATCGAGCGTTCCGGCTGTCCCTATGTCGAGTCGTACATTTGCGACGATCACGAACGCGTCAACCATATCGGCTTCAGCAATTTCGACGCGGGCGTAACCGGCGTTCAGCACCTTATAGATTTGGGGCATCGCCGTATCGGGCTGATTGTCGGCATTACCGACGGTAATGATCGAGCGCTGTTCCGTCTCCAGGGATACCGTGCATGCATGGCGGAGCACGGACTAACCGTCGACGAACGCTTTGTCGTCGAGGTTCCCTATGACATCGACGAGGCGAGCAAGGCATTCGCGTCGATCATGTCCCACGACGACCCGCCAACCGCGCTGATGTGCGGAAACGATCTCATCGCGATGGGGGTATTGTTCGAAGCGCGCGCGCGCGGCATACCCGTGCCGGAGCGAATCTCGGTCGTGGGCGTCGACAACCATCCATTCTCCCGGCACGCCTGGCCGCCGCTTACCACCATCGACATCCCGGCCACGGCGATCGGCCGCATGTCCGCCGAGGCATTGATCGAAGCCATCGAACACGGCCGTCCCATCGGTTGCCACCAACTGCCCGCGCCGCTCGTCGTGCGAGAGACGACGGCGCCTCCGGGAGACTCGAGGCATTGAGGAAGGCCGTGGACCATCTCTGTCGGTTCCGAGAGGGGCCGCTTACCTCGCCGGGCAGCGTCGCTGCACGGCGGTTGTCATCGGCCCGGTCGACCGGGTCACTTTCAGTGGAAATCTACACACCTACTACCAACGTACGAGGAGGCCTTTTATGAAGCCTGTTAACAAGCCTGTAGACAAGGAAATCCGGGAAGTCGAGAACGAAAAACGCCGTCGGTTTTTCGAATTGTCGGGTAAATACGGTTTTACCGCGGCCCTCGCCGCCGCTGGCGCGGGCACGTTGTTGAGCCCCGAAGCCGCGGCGCAAAGCGCCCAGGAAGAACGTGAGCGAGAAGCCGCTGCCAAGTACCAGGCGATCATCGCTACCGCGTACCGGCTGGAGCAGCAAATCGGGATTCCGTTTGCCGTTTCCGAGGCCAAGAACAACATCCAGAACGTCACCAACGGAAAGGTCTACGTCAAGGTCGCGGCTAACAAGGTGCTCGGCGGCGGCACGGAGCTTGCCAAGAAGACGCAGGCCAATACCATCCAGATCGGACAGCACTCGATCTCCAACCTTGCGCCGTACGCCAAGGAGGTCGACCTGATCAATCTGCCGTATTGGTGCGCCGAAAACCAGAAGTTCAACAACCTGGTTCATTCCCAGGTATGGAAGGACCTGGTGGAGAAGCCCGCGGCCGAAAACGGTTACAAGATATTCAGCTACCTGACATTCGACCCGCGAACGACTTCCGTTGGAAAGAAGTTCGATGCGCCGATAAAAGTTCCGTCCGATCTCGCGGGCGTCAAGTTCCGGGTGCCCGGTTCGAAGATTCTCGCCCAGCTTTACACGCTCCTCGGTGCCAACCCGACCCCGATTGCGTGGGGCGAAACGGCGCCTGCTATCAAGTCCGGCGTCGCGGACGCGCTCGATCCGTCTATCGAGGGCCTTTGGGTATTCGGCTTCGGCGACATCCTGAGCTGGGTGACGTTTTCCGCACCGGTTCCGGACGGTAACGTGTTGACCATGTCCAAGCAGTGGTTCGATTCGCTGGACGCCGATACCAAGTCCGAGATCGACTTCGCGGCCGAAGTGACGACACGCCAGCAGCTTGCCAACGTGCCGGCGGCGCGCGCGTACGTCATGGCCGAGATGTCCAAGTCTGGCGTTCAGTTCTACGTTCCGAACGAAGAAGAGAAGGCGCAATGGATCGAGGCCGCGGGACACCAGCGCAAGGAATGGGAGCCGTTCAAGATCGACTTGGCGGGGTCGATCGCCAACTTCGATCGCCTGGTGGAGGCCGCCAACACCGACGCGGGCTACTACGTCCACGACATCAAGGCCTGACAGACGCGCGAAGCGGAATGCGAGGGACCGCGTTCCGCCTCGTTCTCCATGCACCTCGCTACAGGTGATCCGGAGTGAAATTCATAAGATATCTGGACAAGAATGCCGAGAAATTTCTCGCGCTATGGTTGTACCTGTTCATCGTTGTCGTGATTTTCAACGAAGTCATTCGACGCTTCGTGCTCGAGTTTTCCTCGTTATGGGGTGAGGAGACGGCTCGTTACTCGTTCATCTACATGGTTTGGATCGGGGCCGCGATGGCGGTAAAGGACCGCCTGCACATTCGTATCACCCTGGTGATAGACCACCTGACGTATCGCCTGCAAAACTTGTTCAGCATCATGGCCTCCTTGCTGGGCATGATCCTGGCCATCATCGCGCTGCGCTACTCCATGGAACCGTTCCTGTTATCCATCAAGTACCAATCGGTGACAGACGGCCTGCGAATCGTTCAGGCCTGGTACCTGTTCGCGGTGCCATTCGGTTTCGCACTGATCATGGTGCGTTTTTCCCAGACGCTAATCGAAGATACCAAGCGAATGATCTCCGGCGCGCCGCCGGCGGTCCGCGAAAAGCTTTTTGAATAGGAGTCGAACGTGTACCAGTACACCAGCAGTTTTGCAGAATACACGCTGACCCCGGAGATCATCCTGTCCCTGGTGGGATTGGTGGTCATGTTCCTGCTCGGTATTCCAATCTGGATTTCCCTGGGAATCTCCGCCTTCCTGCTTTTGTACTTCTCGGACGTGATCCCGCTCAGCCTGATCGGCGAAAGCTTGTTCGCGGGCCTGGACGCTTTTCCGCTCATTGCCGTGCCGCTGTTCATTCTGACCGGCGACGCGCTGGTGAGAACCGGACTGTCAAACAAGTTGCTGGATGTCGCCGAGGCAATGATGGGATGGGTGCGCAGCGGCTTCGGCAGTTCCACGGTCCTGGGCTGCGGGTTTTTCTCGTGTATATCCGGATCGGACGCGGCCGGTGCGGCGGCCATGGGACGGATCGCCACGGGTCGCTTGGTGGAGAAGGGTTATCCGTTGCCCTATGCATCGGCTCTCGTGGCGTCCGGGTCGTGCACCGGTATCCTCATTCCACCGTCCATTGGCTACATTATCATCGGTCTCGTTCTCGGACTGTCCGCTTCCACATTGTTCATCGCCGCCATCATACCCGGCGTTCTCGTGCTCCTGTCGATCATGATCGCCAACGTAGCGGTCAATCGCGCCATGGGCTACGAGACCAGTACGCAGCGTTTCAACATGCGACACCTGTTGTGGACGATGTATGACGCGAAGTTCGCGTTGCTGGTTCCGTTCCTGATACTCGGCGGCATTTATTCCGGCATATTCACGCCTACCGAAGCGGCGGGCGTCGCGGTGGTGCTGATCATCACCATCGGATTGGCGCAACGTACGATTACACTGCGGGATCTGCCGGACATGCTGCTTTCGTCGGTCAAGGTCAATGGGGTGATCGTGCCGATTATTGCCCTTTCCTTGCCGCTGGCGCAGGCGTTGTCGCTGCTACAGATTCCCCAGCAACTGGTCGCCGATCTCACGGCGATCTCGAGCAATCCGCTGTTCATCATCGGAATCATGATCGCCATCTTCATGTTGGCCGGCGCGTTCATGGAGGCGACGCCCAACATCGTGATTCTCGGCCCCCTGCTGCTGCCGCTCGCACAGGAAATCGGAATGAACGGAATTCATTTCTCGATTTTCATGCTGACGACGCTCGGCCTGGGATTCATCACACCACCACTCGGATTGAACCTGTTCGTCCTCTCGGCTATCACGGGAGCCTCGTCGATGAGCATTTCCTATCGAGCTATTCCGTTCATGGTCAGCATGCTGCTGGTTGCCATCGCGATTGCCGTTTTCCCCCAACTGTCGATGGTGTTCCTGGACTAACACGAAACAAGGCGTGCCCGGCTAGCGCCGGGCACGGGCGGTTGCCCGCCCGCCGACCGTTGTCATCCCGTCCCGGAGGTTCGGGACGAATAACTATTAACGACTGCACTGGAACGACCGATGCAAACCGAGAAACTCGACATCGAGACGCCTTGGCTTCGCGTGTCCGCGGACGAGGCAGACTGGAAAGCCATTGACCGGCCAACGCAATTGAGAATGCTGGAGCAACTGCTCCTCATTCGGGCTTTCGAGGAAAAACTGCTGGAATTGGCGAAGGAAAAGGTTCTACATGGGCCCGCGCATTCCAGCATCGGCCAGGAGGCTGTTGCCGTCGGCTGTATGTCTCTCTTGGGTTCGGCCGACAAGATAAACGGCACCCACCGCATGCATCACCAGTTTCTCGCCAAGGCGCTGAATCACGTGACGCTTGCCAACTACGATCCGACGCGCGATGCGGTTACCGGCGAAATGCGCGATGCCGTCATGCGCACGCTGGCCGAGATCCTTGGTTTGAGTCCCGGCTTTACCGGGGGCCGAGGTGGTTCGATGCACCTGAAATGGGATGCCTGCGGCGTGTTCGGTTCGAACGCCATCGTCGGCGGGAACCCGCCCCACGCGGTCGGTTATGCCATGGCGGAGAAGTTGCGAAACACGGATAACGTCGCGGTTACGTTTTTTGGTGACGGCGCCATCCAGAACGGGGCGGCCTACGAGTCGATGAATCTCGCCGCGCTATACGACCTGCCGGTCATCTTCGTATGTGAGAACAACCTCTATGCGGTGTCGACTCACGTACGGGAACAAACCCGCGAAGGCAGACTGTCCGCTCGCGCACCCGGACTCGGCGTCCCGGGCATCGAGGTGGACGGAATGGACGCAGTTGCAATGCGCGCGGCCACGGCGTGGGCGCGCGACCGCATACGCAACAATGCCGGTCCCGTACTAATCGAAGCTTTGACCTACCGTTTCTATCACCAGTCCGGGCCGTTGGCGGGCAGCGCCTTCGGCTACCGCGACAAGGACGAGGAGCGGCTCTGGAACGATCGCGATCCGGTGCGAACGATGCCGGACAAGCTCATTGCGCTCGGTGCGATCGACGATGACGGCGTACAACGACTGCGTCAACGTGTCGATGCCCTGCTCGAGGATGTCATCGCCGAACTCGTGGAAAAGGACCCGTCGAACAATACCCGTCGCGTCAAGCCGACGCTTTGGCCGGACCCTGCCAGTGTCGAGCACGGTATTCGGGGCGACCTTACGGAACTCGCTGGCGATTCGGTCCGGGAGATCGAGGACTGCGACCCGTCGACGATGAAGGAAATGAAGTACATCGAGGCGGTGTCCCTCGTGGCGCGCACTGCCATGGAGCGCGATCCGACGATTATCGTTCTGGGCGAGGACGTTCATCGACTGCGCGGCGGCACGGCGGGTGCGACCCGGGGTATCGCCGAGAAGTTCCCCGATCGGTTGATCGGTACGCCGATATGCGAAAACGGGTTTACCGGCCTCGGGGTCGGCGCGGCACTGAACGGGCTGCGACCTGTCGTGGAGATCATGTATCCGGACTTCGCCCTCGTTGCCGCGGATCAATTGTTCAATCAGGCCGGCAAGGTGCGCCACATGTTCGGCGGCGACCACCCGCTGCCGATGGTCGTGCGCAGCCGGGTTTCCGCCGGGACAGGCTATGGCTCGCAGCATTCGATGGATTCGGTCGGACTGTTCGCGTTGTATCCGGGTTGGCGAATCGTGGCGCCGACCACGCCGTACGACTACGTCGGCCTGTTCAACGCCGCGGTGCGCTGCGAAGACCCGGTGCTGGTCATCGAGTACCAGAACCTGTTCCAGGACAAGGGACAGGTGCCGGTCGACGACCTCGACTACATCGTACCTTTCGGAAAGGCAAAGGTGGTCAGAGCAGGTAAGGACTGCACGCTCGTGACGTACGGCGGTGTGCTGCCGCTGTCTCTTCAGGCCGTCGAGGCGAGCGGCGTCGATGCGGAAGTCATCGACCTGCGCACGCTCGATCCGTTCGGCATGGATTGGGATGCCATAGGAGAAAGCCTGAAACACACGAACCGGCTGGTCGTGGCCGAGCAAACCACGCGCGGCACATCGCTGGGCGCGCATATCGTCAAAGGCGTACAGGAGCGGTTCTTCGACTGGCTAGACGCGGAGATCGTTCATGTCTCCGGCACCCATTCTTCACCGGTCGTTTCGAAAGTGCTCGAGAGCGCGGCGCTTGCCGGTGCCGAAGAAATCGCAGAAGGACTTAAGGAGGTGATGTCATGAATAAGGACGCCGGCGTGTTGCTCGACGGACTCGTGATCAAGCCACACCACACGGCCGTGAGTGTCGAGGACTTCGATGCTGCCCAGGCGTTTTTCTGTGACGTCATCGGGATGCGGGTGGAGAACGAGGCGGTGCGGCGCGACGAGGAGAATCTCGGCGTTGTGGTCGGGTTGCCCGATGCGGTTATTCGTTGGGCCATGCTCGAACGCGATGGGTATCGAATCGAGTTGTTCAAGTACATTCATCCCCAGGGCAAGACGGTGAACATTCGCCAGTGCGACCGCGGAATCACTCATATTGCTTTTCAGGTACGTGATGCCGACGAAGCTTTTCGGAGGATCGTGGATGCCGGGTACTCGACGGTGTCGGCACCTCTGGATTTGCGCGGAGGGGCGGCACGGCCGTTTTACGTCAATGGCCCGGAAGGGATCGTGGTTGAGTTTATCGAGTTACGTTCATGAGTAAGACTGAGTTCGAAGGGCGTCGAATCATCATCACCGGAGGCGCCAGCGGTATTGGAGAAGCGGTCGCAACCGTGCTTGCGGCAGGTGGCTCGCGAGTGCACCTGTTCGATATAAACAGTCAGCGCGTCGAGGCGTGTGCGTCGCGATTAGGCGACGGCGTCGTGCCCCACGTGTGCGACGTTACCCGGGAGGAGGCCTGCCAGGCGGTTTTCGACGAGGTGCGCGCCGAAGGGCCCGTTGACGGGTTGGTCTGTTGCGCCGGCATGCCGGACATCCCGACACCTGCGGAGAAGGTCGCGCTCGATAAATGGAACGGCGTCATCGAGTCACATCTGAACGGCACGTTGATCCCATGCCGGATCGTGGGAGCGGCAATGCTCGCCGACGGCGGCGGCGCCATCGTAAACATCGCATCCGTGCTCTCCTTCAACGCCGGCCCCGTGCTCGCTTACGGCGCGGCAAAGTCCGCCATCGTGAACCTGACGTCGTCCCTGGGGACACAGTGGGCATCGCGTGGCGTAAGAGTCAACGCGGTGGCGCCCGGCTGGACGGACACGCCGTTCCTGCGCCCCAAGGAAAGAGACGGCCGGCGCGACCTGAAACCGATCATCGACGCCACGCCGCTCAAGCGGATACTCGCGCCCTCGGAGATTGCCGAGGTGGTGGCCTTTTTGTTGTCGCCACGGGCAAGCGCCATTGTCGGATCCACGGTGGTCTGCGACGGCGGCGTCATCGCGGCCGCGGGTTGGCCCCCGTACGGCGGCGTCCCGGGTCAAGCGGAGGACTGACATGGCGAATACGGGATTCATCGGCCTCGGCGTGATGGGCGCGCCCATGGCGCGCCGGTTGGCGTCGGCCGGACATCGCGTGAATGTTTTCGACATTTCGCCGCGGGCGCGCGAACCATTCGAAGGCGTTGCGAATTGCGAAGTCACCGCATCACCGGCCGAGGCGGCCAACGGGGTAGATTACCTGTTTACCATGCTGCCGGAATCGCGCCATGTCCGCGATGCGTTGTTCGGGGAGCAAGGAGCGGCGGATCAGCTGGCCGACGGCGCGCTCGTGGTGGAGATGAGTACGGGGACGCCCGCGGAAACGCTCGCTATCGCTGCTGACCTGCAAGCGTCGGGCAAACGTCTCATCGATGCCCCCGTCGGTCGCACGCCGGCCGATGCCGAGGCCGGCACGTTGCTCGTCATCGCCGGCGGGCCCGACGAAACGATCGAGGAGGTCGAGCCGATCTTGCGGTGTTTCGGTGACGAAGTCATGCATGTGGGTCCGCTGGGCTGCGGTATAAAGATGAAGCTGGTCAACAACTATATGACCATGGTGGGAATGGTCATGACGGCCGAGACGCTCATGTTCGCTCGCAAGCTCGAACTCGACCGCGAGATGGTTGTACGCGTGCTGCAGAACACCGTCGCCGGGCGCGGCCAGATTAACGTGAACTACCCGAAGAAGGTGCTTGCCGGCGATATTTCGCCGGATTTTCCGTTACGCCTCGGTCTCAAGGACCTGTCACAGGCCATGGAACTGGCGCGTTCCGTCGGCGCGCCGCTCGCACTCGGCGGCGCCTCGCGCGAGTTGTTTTCCGTCGCCTCTTCCTGGGGGCGGGCGGAGCAGGACTGCACCGCCATGCTGCTGCTGCTGGAGGACATCGCGCGATGCGGCCGGGATGATCCGGACGTGCCCGGCAACTAGGCAATTTACGAAATTTGATCCGTCATGAGCTACGAAACAAAACTTCTTCTCCCGCGCCTGGGTGAGGGCGACGGCGGCGGCCGCGTCGTCGGTTGGCTGAAACAACCCGGCGACACGTTTGAAAAGGACGAGACCCTGCTCGAAGTGGAAACCGACAAGGCGGTCATCGAAGTACCGGCGCCACAAGGCGGCAAGCTCGTGGAAACGATTGCCGACGTGGATGATCTCGTCGATTTCCAGGATCCCATTGCCCGCGTCGAGTACGAGGGTGAAGCGCCGGAACCGGAACCGGAACCGGAACCGGAGAATACGCCATCGGAGGAACCGGCGGAACCGACCGGGCCTGCCCGGATCGAGACCACTTCACCCGTGGACATACCGGCCGCGCCGCAAGTTACCGTATCCGGTGAAGACACGACTGGGCGTCGTTTTGCGACGCCGTGGGCGCGGCGCCTCGCGCGCCAGCACGATGTCGACCTCTCCACGGTGCGTGGAAGCGGAAAGAAAGGTCGTATCGTCGGAGACGACGTGCTGCGCGCGGCGCAAGGCGCGGGTGTCGCATTGAAACAGGATCGCGGCGCGACCCCGGTCGTTCGAAACGGTAAATTCGAAGTCACCGAGCGCATGATCGACGTGGGGGAGGGCGCGCTGCTGGCCAGGACGTGGACGCCGGGCAATCCCCGGGGCGGCTCCGGTGTCGTACTCGTTCATGGCCTGTTTGCGGACGTGGAAGCCTGGTCGGCGAACGCGACCGTTCTGGCGCGGCGCGGTATTACCGTAACCGCCATCGATCTGCCATGCCATGGCCGAAGCACGAGCGAGTCGAGCGAATTCGACGTCGTGGTAGATCGCGTGGTGGCCGCGCTGGAACAGTTGGGAAACGCCCCGTTCGTACTCGTCGGACATTCGTTCGGCGCGGCGGTGGCGGCGCGCGCGGCGACTCGATTGGTGAGAACGCCGACCGCGCTCGCTCTGATCTCGCCGGCTGGCATGGGAACGGGCATCGATCAATCGTTCGTGGACGGCATGGTCAATGCGTACGGTGTCGAAGCGCTTCAGCGGGAAATGCGTAAGCTGACTGCGCGACCAATGTCCGTTGGCCGGGAGTTCGTCGAAGCACTGCACGCGTCACTGTCGTCGCGCCGCGATCGCCTCGCGTCGCTATGCGAGTCGCTATCCGTTGGCGGCGTGCAGCAGGTCGACATCGTGCCGGACCTCGACGCAGTGGAACCCCCCGTGCGAATCGTCCATGGCCGTCAGGATGGAATCATTCCCTACCATCACGCGTTGAATGCGCCGCCCCGCGTTGCCTTGCATCTGCCGCCGGAGGCGGGACACATGCCGCAATGGGAGACGAGCGCGGTGGTCAATGAAGTCGTGGCTTCTCTATGCGAGCTCTAGCCGCGCGGCGATCTGCCGGTGACTGTGTTACGCTGCGTGCGCATGCGCCGTCGAGCGCAATGTCAATTTTGACCTTAATGTTCGCCATGGGTGAAATATGAGGCGGTTTTTCAGAATCGTGTCGGGTATCCTGATAGGGATCTACCTTGTGGACCTGTTGTTGAAGAAGTTTTTTCTTGCCGGCTTCTACGGTGAGTGGGCGCTGCCCGAGGTAGCGTCCTACCTGTTTCTTTTCTTCTCCGTCGGTTGCTTTCTGATTTCCATCATGCGCGCCGACGACGAATCGCCGTAGGCTTTTCGTCGCGGCGACACGTCATCGTTCAGCGATGGTCCTCGAGGATCATGTCGGAGGCTTTCTCCGCGATCATGACAACACCGGCGTGGGTGTTGCCCGATACCAGCGAGGGCATGATGGAGCAGTCCGCGATGCGCAGGCGGCCAACACCTCTTACGCGCAGGCGATGATCCACCACGCTGTTCGGACCCGGGCCCATGCGGCACGTACACGAAGGGTGAAAGATCGTCACTCCCGTCTCGCGCGCGAACTCCAGTAACGAATCGTCGTCCACGACGTCCGGGCCCGGCGCATGTTCTCGCCGTATGTACCTGGCGAGAGACGGCGACTCGCTGACGCGACGCGCGACTCGAAGAGACGCCACCACCGTGCGCCGGTCGAGGTCGGTGCTCAGGTAGTTCGGATGCATGGCGGGCGGCTCGTGCGGATCGGTGCTCTTTAGCGCGAGCCAGCCCTTGCTTTCCGGTCGAAGCTGACACACGGAGGAAGTGAAGCCGGAGAAATCATGAAGCGGCGCGCCCGGCATTTCGGCCGATAGCGCGGCAAAATGAAACTGGATGTCGGGTTCACCCGGCCGATCGTTGTCCACGCCAGTCCAGGTAAACGCGCCGGCCTGATTGATGCCGATGGACAGCGGTCCCGACCTCGACATGACGTATCGAAGTCCCATGCGAAACTTTCGATACAGGCTGCGCAGGTCGTCGTTCGTGGTAACGGGCTTGTTGCATTCGTGGATCAACCGAATCTGAAGATGGTCCTGCAGGTTGCGGCCGACGGCCGGGTTCGCGTGGACGACGTCGATGCCGTGCCGGCCGAGTTCGTCGGGATCCCCGATACCCGATAGCATCAACAACTGCGGCGACTGTATGGCGCCCGCCGAGAGAATGACCTCGGCACGGGCGCGGGCGATGATCCGTTCTCCCGCTTGCAGATACTCGATGCCGCGTACTTCACCATTCTCCACGAGGAGCCTGCTCGCGACCGCGTTGGTCCTGACATGGAGGTTTGGGCGATTCCGCGCCGGCCGCAGGTAGCCCACCGCGCTGCTGCACCGGCGTCCTCGCCACGTGGTCAACTGGAAATAGCCGGCACCTTCCTGGGAGGCGCCGTTGAAATCGCCTGTCCTCGACATCCCGCTTTCCACGCACGCGTCGATGAACGCCTCTGCCAGTTCGTGAGGCTCGCCGACGTCGGAGACGCCCAGCGGGCCGTCGGCGCCGTGGTATTCACTGGCGCCGCGCTGGTTGCGCTCGGCGCGGACGAAATAGGGCAGCACGTCCTTGAATCCCCAGCCCGGGTTGCCTTCTCGCTCCCAGTCGTCAAAGTCGGCGTGTTGTCCGCGGATGTAGATCAGGCCGTTGATCGAACTGGATCCGCCCAGCACCTTGCCTCGGGGCCAGTAGATGCGCCGATTGTTCATGCCCGGGTCCGGCTCGGTGTACAGGCACCAGTTGTAGCGGGGGTTGAACATGGTCTTGGCGTAACCGATCGGGATATGTATCCACGGGTAGCGGTCCACCGGACCGGCTTCCAGCAACAAGACGCGATTTTCCGGCTGTTCGCTCAGGCGATTGGCCAGCACGCAGCCGGCAGAACCTGCGCCGACGATGATGAAGTCGTACTCGGACATTGCAACCAATTAAACGGGTTTGAACGGGGGAGCGGTGGTGCCGCGGATGACCAGGGACGTATCCAGGCGCGTTTTCTCCGCGACGGTGCGGTTTTCCAGGCGCGCAACCAGGTAATCCGCGGCCAGTGTGCCCATTTCCGCGCTGGGAATGTGCACCGTGGTAAGCGCGGGACGGACATGACCGGAGATGTCGAGGCCATCGTATCCGGTAATCGAGATTTCGCGCGGCACGTCGATTCCCCGGTTCAGGCATTCGAACAGCACGCCCAGGGCGAGAATGTCATTCCCGCACATGATGGCGCTCGGTGGGGAGGGGTGAGACAGCCATGCGCTGGCCGCCTTGCGCCCTTCCTCGATCGAGTAGCCGCGCTCTTCGTAGAAACCCAGATGGAAATCGAGGCCTCGACGGGCAAGCGCGTCGCGTACGCCGGTGGAACGCCCTACGGCGCGGTCGTTGCCTTCGTTGATGCCGGCGACCATGGCGATACGGCGATGGCCGATGTCGATCAGGTAATCGGCCAGTTTGACCGCGGAGCCGTAGTTATCGAATCCGACGCAAGGATGTGGACTGGCGTCGTTGTAGATCCAGATATTGACGTACGGCACGTGTTTCTTGCCCAGTAGCCCGTAGATACCGGGCAGGTGTGATTCTCCTACCAGTATCAGTCCGTCGACGCCCTTCTCGACCAGTGCCTGGGACTCTTTCTGTTCGCGTTCGAGGTTGTAGTCCGAGCTGGCCAGTAGCAGCATGTATCCGAATTCGGATAGCCGCTCCTGCATGGTTTGCAAACTGGCGGAAAATATCGCGTTGTCGATGGTGGGCACGATGGCGCCGATGGTGCGCGAGCGGCGACTCGCCAGCGCCCGCGCCGCACCGTGGGGCACGTAGCCTAACTCTTCAACCGCTTTCAGCACGCGATTGCGCAATGCCTCGGTCACCGACGCCCGGCGGTTCAGGACACGGGAGACGGTGGCCGTCGAGACACCGGCTCGTGCCGCGACATCCTCCAGTCGGGGTGTATGATCCTCCTGATCTTGTAAGCGTTTACCCACAGGTTCGCGGGTGATGTCGCGACCTGAATCCGGTGCAGTCATGATTTGGCTATCTAATTATATGATAAATATCAAAATTACAGCGACGATCGCTCCTTGCCTGGATTTTTTCAGCGTGATCGTTGACAGGCAAATAGAAAAACTGCTTCAATACTAATACAATTTTGAAAGCGCTTACAATCGAATTCTTGATTATCTCGTATCGATGCAGGCGCAGAAACGATAAGTCAGGAACATGATCCGATGTCGACCGCGGTGTCGTCTTGGCGACAGGCGCGAGCGGGGTCGGGTCTGAACGAAAGGAAGACTGACACGCCAGGGAAGGTTGAATCACTATCGCTCAATCCGTAGGAGGATCAAAGCATATGAAATTTAAATGGCTACCCGTCACGGGCGCGGTTGTCGCTGGCGCCTTGGCCGCAGGCTCGGTCCAGGCCGCCACGACCATTCGCGTACAGTCGGTACTCCCCACGAAGGCCGACGAGATCACCATGCTCAAGGACTTCGGTGAAACCGTCAGCCAACTCACAAACGGCGAAGTGAAGATCGAAGTCCTGCCGGACGGGGCGGTGGTATCGGCCCGCGACGTGCTCAATGCGGTCGACAAGGGGCTCATCGAAGGCGGGTTTGCATGGACTCATTACTGGTCGGGGCAACACCCGGCCGCCATGTTGTTCGGTTCTCCCGTTGCCGGCGCCGGTGTCGGCATGGACAACATCGCTTTCGTCTCCTGGTTCATGTACGGCGGCGGGCGTGAACTGTACGACCAGCTCTGGGACGAGATGGGCGTGAACGTGAAAGGATTGATGCTGCAACCGGTCGGCCCGGAAGCGCTCGGCTGGTTCAGGGAGCCAATCAACAGCATGGAGGATTTCCGCAAGTACCGCTTCCGCACGCCTCCGGGTATCCCCGGGCAGACCTACAACGACATCGGCGTGGCCTCCGTCGCCATGGCCGGCGGCGATATCCTTCCCGCGCTGGAAAAGGGCACCATCGACGCCGCCGAATGGTGCTGCCCGAAGCCCGACAGCGTGTTCGGATTCCAGAAGGTGCTCAAGCACTATTATCTGCAGGGCCTGCACCAGGTCGTTGTCAATGCGGACCTGTACATCAATGGCGATGTCTGGAACAGCCTGACTCCCGAACAGCAATATGCGATGAACGTCGCGGCCGACGCCTCGTTGATGCGGGCGATCAGCTATCGGATCATGGAGAACGGAAAAGCCCTCAAGGATCTCGTCGACAACCACGGCGTACAGCTCCACGATACGCCAGCGGACTATTTTCCCGCCTATATGAACGCGGCCCGCGCCAGTCTCGAGAAGAATGCCGAGGAGAACGAGTTCTTCAAGAAGGTCTGGGAATCGCAACGTGAGTTCGCCGAGATCGCCGTGCCTTTCTGGGCCGGTGCGCAGACTTCGAACGCTCAATTGGGTCAGGCATTCGCCAAGTCACTCCAGAAGTAGCCCGAAGCCGCCAAGCGGGGTAATTTTCCGCTCATGGCTCATTGAAAAAGCGGACCGGAAACGGTCCGCTTGTTTTTGCCGGGAATAATACTCATGTCCGAAAAGGCACCAGAACATCTCGATATTGCCGATGAGCTGATAGCGGAGGCTCATTCGGTATCGCGAGAGACGATCCCCGATGACATGCGACCCTGGATGGCCGAAACCATCCTGGCCATCGACACGTTCAGCCGCTGGACAGGCTACGTCGTGTGTTGGCTGATCGTACCCATGTTCCTCGTCATGGTTTACGAAGTCGTCGCGCGCAAATTCTTCGTCGCGCCGACGATGTGGGCGTTCGATATCAGCCGCTTTCTCTACGGCGCGACCTTCACGCTGGGAGCGGCGTTCGCGTTGTCCCGGGGCGTGCACATTCGCGCCGATTTCATCTACCGGAACTGGAGCCCGCGGACGCAGGCGCGCGTCGACCTGGTTCTTTACATCCTGTTTTTCTTTCCCGGGATGCTCGTGTTCATGTGGATGTCCGTGGACTACGCGTTCGAAGCGTGGGAGCGCGGCGAGCGAGGCATGGACACTGCCTGGATGCCGTACATGGGCCCGATTAAATCTGCGCTGCCGGTAGGCATCGCGTTCCTGCTGATCCAGGGCGTATCCGAAGTGCTCAAGTCCGCATACGCCTCGATACACAACCGGTGGCCGTTCTGATGATCGAAGCGCTGATCAATCTTCCCAACGAGTACATCGGCCTGATCATGGTCGGCGTCATGCTGTTCGCGATATTCGTGGGATTCCCGATTTCGTTCACGTTGATATTCCTCGGCATGGTGTTTGGCCTATGGGGATTCGGTGAACTCGTTTTCTACCTGATGACATTCCAGTTTTCCGCGGTCATGCTGGAGCAGACGCTGGCGGCGGTGCCCCTGTTCGTCTTCATGGGTATTCTCATGGAACAGGCGGGGCTGATGGAGCGGTTGTTTCAGGCGGTCCAGCTCATGCTCTCGCGCGTGAGGGGGTCGTTGTATATTGCGGTGTTGTTCGTTTCCACCATTTTCGCCGCGGCCACCGGCATCGTCGGCGCGTCGGTCACCATCCTTGGCATCATGGCCGCCAAGACGATGAACCGCTCCGGGTACGACGTGAAACTCGCCGCGGGCAGCATCACCGCCGGCGGCACGCTAGGCATTCTCATCCCGCCCAGCATCATGCTGGTGGTCATGGGGCCGATCCTCGAAGTGCCGGTCACGGACCTGTTCGCGGCGGCGATCATCCCCGGATTCATGCTGGCCTTTCTCTACACGGGTTACGCCCTGCTGCGCTCCTACATGAACCCGAAACTCGGTCCGCTGCTGCCGGAGGAGGATCGGGCGAAGTCGATGGGGCACGTTTGGAAAGAGTTTCTCCTGGGACTGGTGCCGCCCGCGGCGCTCGTCGGATTCGCCCTGGGCAGCATCCTGTTCGGTCTCGCGACGCCGACCGAGGGCGCCGGCATGGGCGCCTGCGGCGCGTTCCTCCTGACCCTTGCCTACGGGCGCATGACGCGAAAGAACTTCATGGATGCGCTGGTGAAGACGCTCGAGATCACCGCGTTGATCATGTTCCTGGTGGCGGCGTCGAATTTCTTCGGCGCCGTGTTCTCGCGCCTCGGTACGCCCGGCATGTTGACGGAGTTCCTGCTGCAGCTCGACTTATCGCCGACGCTCATCCTGTTGATGATCATGGCGCTCATCTTTCTGCTTGGCTGGCCGCTGGAATGGGTTCCGATCGTGCTCATCATCATTCCCATCCTGCTGCCGTTGGTCGACCAGCTCGGGTTCAACCTCACCTGGTTCGGCATCCTGGTGGCGGTAAACCTGCAAACCGCCTGGTTGTCGCCGCCAGTCGCACTATCGGCCTACTTTCTCAAGGGCGTGGTGCCGGAATGGGATCTCAAGGACATATACGGCGGCATGATGCAGTTCATGGGGATACAACTGTTCGGGTTGATTCTGATTATCAGCTTTCCCCAGATTGCCCTTTGGCTGCCCGGTGTGATTTACGGTAATTGACGCGGCACGCGGTCGTGTCAGACAAAGACTATCAATCAATCAAGAGGTAAAGTAGTAAATGGCGACAACGTACCTGAAGCGCGCTCAGAAGACACCCGCCACGGGCGAGGACGATACGCGGCAAATCGTGTCACGTATGCTGGCCGAGATAGAAGCCGGCGGCGAAGAGCGTGCGCTGCAGTATGCGCGCGACCTGGACAAGTTCGAGGGCGACGTGGTGGTTTCCGCCGAGGCCGTCGAGAAGGCCGAGGCCGCGCTGCCGCAGTCGGTCAAGGACGATATTCGATTCGCATACGATCGGGTACGGGGGTTCGCCGAGGCCCAACTGGCCAGCATGAAGGAGTTCGAGACCGAACTCTCACCGGGCCTGTTCGCCGGCCAGCGATTGATACCCGTCAACGCCGCCGGCTGCTACGTGCCCGGGGGACGCTACGCCCACATCGCCTCGGCGGTTATGAGCGTCACCACGGCGCGAGTCGCCGGCGTGAAAAACGTGGTGGTGTGCTCGCCCCCCAATCGCGACCACGGCGGCGCGCACCCGGCGATCGTGTATACGGCCAACCTCTGCGGCGCCGACACGATCCTGAACCTGGGCGGCGTCCAGGGTGTCGCGGCGCTCGCGTTCGGCTTGTTCACCGGCCACGCGGCGGACATTATCGTCGGGCCGGGAAACCGTTTCGTGGCCGAAGCCAAGCGCATCCTGTTCGGAAGGGTTGGTATCGACCTGTTCGCCGGACCGACCGAGGTCCTCGTGATTGCCGACGACACCGCCGATCCTGACATGGTGGCGTCCGATCTCGTCGGGCAGGCCGAGCACGGTCCCGATTCTCCGGCATGGCTGGTCAGTCTCTCGCGGGAGTTGGCCGATGCCGCGATGGCTCGTGTCCCGGACTACATCTCCCGACTGCCCGAGCCCAATCGCACGGCGGCCGAGTCCGCCTGGCGGGACTACGGCGAAGTGGTCCTGGTGGATTCCAGGGAGGAAGCGGTTCAGGTCAGCGATGCCTATGCGCCCGAGCACCTGGAAGTGCATGGCGAGGATCTCGACTGGTGGCTGGGCAATCTGAGCAACTACGGTTCATTGTTCCTGGGCGAGGAAACCACGGTCGCCTACGGCGACAAGTGCTCGGGTACCAACCATATACTGCCCACCAAGGGGGCGGCCCGCTATACCGGTGGACTGAGCGTAGGAAAGTTCATCAAGACGGTCACCTGGCAGCGTATGTCACGCGACGCGAACCGCAGCGTGGGCGTGACGTCCTCGCGTATCTCCAGGCTCGAGGGCATGGAAGGGCATGCACTGACCGGGGATGATCGCCTGCACAAGTACTTCCCGGACGAGACATTCGAATTGAAGCCATGAGCGAGTCGCTGTTCGAACTTCATGGACGCGTGGCGCTTGTCACCGGCGCCAGCGCCGGCATCGGTCGTGCCATGGCGCTGGCGCTTTCGGCGGCCGGCGCTTCGGTGGTGGTCAGCGCGCGCCGTGCCTCGCAACTCGATGAGACCGTGGCGCTGATCAAGGACGCCGGCGGTTCGGCGGCGGTGGTGAGCGCCGACTTGTCGCGTCACGAGGAAGTACTCCGTTTGGCATCCGAATCCGCCGCCGTGTTCGGTTCGCCTGATATTCTGGTGAACTGCGCCGGCGTGAACCTGCGTCAACCGTACGACGAGATTACGCCGGAAAGTTGGCGATTGACCCTCGACCTAAACCTCTCGGTACCGTTTTTCCTGGCGCGCGCCCTGGTGCCCGCCATGAAGGAACGTGCCTGGGGGCGCGTGATCAACATCGCTTCGCTGCAATCCCGCCGGGCATTCCCCGACAGCATTCCCTACGGCGCTTCCAAGGGCGGCGTGGAGCAGTTGACGCGCGCGATGGCGGAGGCGTGGTCCCGCTACGGCATCAACTGCAATGCCATCGGGCCGGGCTTTTTCCCCACCGAGCTCACGCGCGCGGTTTTCGAGGACGAAACACGCCGCCAGTGGGCGGCGGGACAGACGGCCATCGGCCGCAACGGCGAAATGACGGACCTGCATGGCGCGACCGTTTTCCTTGCATCGCCCGCATCGGATTACATCACCGGCCAGACGCTGTTTGTCGACGGCGGCTTTACTGCAAGATGATACGAGTATGAAGGCACTGGTTTATACCGCACCCAATGAAATGACGTTTCGCGACGAGCCGGAACCGCAGGTCGGCGCGTCGGAGTCCGTCGTGGAAATTCAGGCCGTGGGCGTCTGCGGCTCCGACATGCACGCCTACCAGGGTCACGATCCGCGTCGCGTGCCGCCGCTGGTTCTCGGCCACGAGGTTTGCGGCCGGGTCAGCGGCGGTCCATTCGACGGTCGGCGGGTAATACTCAACCCGCTGATCAGTTGCGGGTACTGTCACTACTGTCGCACGGGTCGATTCAATATCTGCAGCAATCGCACCATGATCGGCATGACTCGTCCCGGCGGTTATGCCGAGCGCGTGTCCATTCCCGACCAGTGCCTCGTGCCGGTGCCCGATGACATGAACCCGGTGCACGCTGCCTTGAGCGAGCCCGCGGCCACCGGACTGCACGCGCTGGTGCTGGCGGGCAGGGCGTCTGCCCGACCCCTGTCCGAGTGCCGCGCGCTGGTGATCGGCGGCGGCTCGGTCGGCCTGCTGACGGCGTTGCTGCTCCGCCATCAAGGTTGTCGCCGCATCGAGCTCGCCGAGCGTAACGTGCTGCGTCGTGAAAGCGTTGCGAAGGAGGAGGTGGGCCGCGTCTTCGACCCGGTGGACGAAACCATCGACGAATCCGGCTTCGATCTCGTGATCGATTGCGTGGGTGGACGTGTTACGCGGGTCCTTGCGATGCACGCAGTGGCGCCCGGCGGCGTTTTCGTCCATGTCGGCCTGATGGACAACGAGGGCGGCCTCGACGCGCGCAAGATGACGCTGGCCGAGGTCACCGTGATCGGCGCCTATACCTACACCACCGCGGACCTCGCGGCGGCGGCCGACAAGCTGTACGGCGGCGCCTATGGAAGTCTCGATTGGGTCGAGACACATCCGCTAGGCGATGGCGCCCGCGTCTTCGCGGAATTGCTCAAGGGCAATATCGCCGCGCCGAAGGTGGTCCTGCTGCCATCGGAACAGGTCTAGCGTAGTCGTCGATTGTCACGAATTAACCTCAAGTAAATTATTTAAAGTTGATTAAAGTGTTTTCTTTAAAGTAAGAAATAAGACTAAAAGAACAAATATTTATCGGAAATCCCTGGACCTTGTTGTCAGCTCTCCCAGCAGGTCGCTGAAGTCGCGCAACTGGCTCGCTATCACGTGTATTACCTGCCCGTCGCGTTGTACTTCACCATAGGCCGCCATCAGCCTTGAGGCCGTCAGCGCTCGCCGGTCACGGTCGGCGACGCGCTGCCATACCACCAGGTTCACGTATCCGGTCTCGTCCTCGAGCGTGACGAATACCACGCTGTTGGCGCTCGATGGCCGCTGCCGGCAAGTAACCAGGCCGGCCACGCGCACCCGCCTGCCGTTCGGCGTGTCCTGGATGCGCGCAGCGGTGCGCACACGGCGTCGGTCGAGTTCGTCGCGCAGTAGGGCGAGGGGGTGGGGGCCCAGGGTCAACCCGCTGCTGGCATAGTCGGCGCGCGCGGTCTCCCCGGCAGTGGGTGGTCGAAGCAGGGGAGTCGCTTCTTTCGGCCAGGCGTCGCGCAACATCGGCAGTTCGGGCGCCGCGCCGGCCAGGTCCCATGCCGCACGGTGGCGATGGCGGCTGATACCGTTCAGGGCGCCGGCAGCGGCGAGGGCATTGCGGTCGCCGCGATCGAGACCGGCGCGATGGGCGAGGTCCCGGCTGTCGCCGAAGGGACCACTGGCGCGGGCGGCGACGAGCCGCGCGGCGCCATCGCGGGACAGGTGCTTGACCAGGCGAAAACCGAGCCGCAGGGCCGGGCCGCGCCTTGTCGGCTCGAGGATGCAGTCCCACTCGCTGGCGTTGACGTCGATCGGCCGCACTTCGACGCCGTGACGCATCGCGTCCTGCACGAGTTGTGCCGGTGCGTAGAAGCCCATGGGCTGGCTGTTGAGCAGCGCGCAGGCAAAGGCCGCCGGGTGGTGGCGCTTCATCCACGCGGAAACGTAGACCAAGAGCGCGAAGCTGGCGGCGTGGGATTCGGGAAAGCCGTATTCGCCGAAACCGAGGATCTGTTGGTAGATGCGTTCGGCGAAGGCCTCCTCGTAGCCCCGTTTTCGCATGCCCTCGATAAGCCGGGCATGGTAGTGCTCCAGGCCGCCGCGCCGGCGCCACGCCGCCATGGAGCGGCGCAGCCCATCCGCTTCGCCGGGGGTGAAGCCGGCGGCCACCGTGGCCAGCTTGATTACCTGCTCCTGGAAAATCGGTATGCCGAGCGTGCGTTCAAGCACCTGGCGCACCGCCTCGCTCGGATAAGCCACCGGTTCCAGACCCTGGCGGCGCTTGAGATAGGGATGCACCATGTCGCCCTGGATAGGGCCGGGGCGCACGATGGCGACCTCGATGACGAGGTCGTAGAAGTTGCGTGGGGCGAGACGCGGCAGCATGGCCATCTGCGCCCGGGATTCCACCTGGAACACGCCCATGGTGTCGGCGTTGCAGATCATCTCGTAGGTGGCGGGGTCTTCGGCGGGAATGGTGGACAGGGTATGGCTTTCGCCGGTGGTCTCGGCGATCAGCGCCAGGCAGCGGCGAATGGCCGACAACATACCCAACCCCAGGCAATCCACCTTGAGCAGCCCCAGGGCGTCGATATCGTCCTTGTCCCACTGGATCACGGTGCGCTCGGGCATGGCCGCGTTCTCTACCGGCACCAGGTTGGACAGCGGTCGATGGCCGATGACGAAGCCCCCGGTGTGCTGGGAGAGATGGCGGGGGAAACCCATGATTTCCCGGGTGAGCCACGTGAGTCGCCTGAGCAGCGGGCTGTCGGGGTCGAGTCCGGCTTCGCGGATGCGCTCGGGCGGCATCTCCCCGCCATCCCACCAGGACAGGTTGGCGGCCAGTTCGTCGATTTGCTGCGCGCCCAGTCCCAGCGCCTTGCCCACGTCCCGCACGGCGCTTTTCGGCCGGTAGGTGATGACGGTGGCGGTGAGCGCGGCCCGTTCGCGCCCGTACTTGCGGTAAATGTACTGAATGACTTCCTCGCGCCGCTCGTGCTCGAAGTCCACGTCGATGTCCGGCGGCTCGTTGCGCTCGCGGGAAACGAAGCGCTCGAACAGCAGCTCCATGCGCGAGGGGTCCACCTCGGTGATGCCCAGGCAGTAGCACACGGCCGAGTTGGCCGCCGAGCCGCGTCCCTGGCAGAGAATGCCGCGGCCACGGGCATATTCGACGATGTCGTGGACGGTAAGGAAATAGGCCTCGTAGCCGAGCTCGCCGATCAGTTTCAACTCGCCCAGTACGCTGTCGCGCACTCGCGATGGGACGCCGTTGGGAAAGCGACGGTGCATGCCCGTCACCGCCAGGCGGCGCAAATGCTGGTAGGGTGTGCGCCCGCGCGGCACGAATTCCTCGGGATACTCGTACCGCAACTCGTCGAGGCTGAACTCGCAGCGTTCGGCCACCGCGAGTGTCTCGCGCAGCAGGTCCGGCGGGAAACGGCGTTCGAGGCGGTCGACGGGCTGCAGGTACCACTCCCCGTTGGGATGCAGGGCGAGTCCCGCCTCGGCTACCGGCACCCCGAGGCGGATGGCGGTGAGCACGTCCTGCAACGGACGGCGACGCGAACAGTGCAGGTGCACGTTGCCGCTGGCCAGGAGCGACAGGCCGCTGGCCCGGGCGATGCGGCGATGCTGGTCGAGGCGGCGGCTGTCGAGCCCGTCACAGTGATACTCGAGCGCCAGCCACGCATCGCCGTCGAAGTGTTCGCGTACCCAGGCCGCGTCCGCCGCCGCGATGTCGAAATCGTCCACGCGACCGGGACGATCGGCGCGCGAGAACAGCAGGGCGATGCAGCCGCGCGCATGCTCCGCGACATCGGAGCGGGTCAACGTGTAGCTTCCCTTGGCGGCGCGGCGCCGCCCTCGGCTGATGACCGCGCACAAGGCCGCGTAGGCGTGGATGTCGGGCGCCAGCAGCGCCATGCGCGTGCCGTCGTCGAGGACCAGCTCGCTGCCGACGATAAGGTGTAGGCCCACCGCCTTCGCCCGTACGTGTGCGCGCACCATGCCGGCCATGCTGCACTCGTCGGTGAGTGCCAGCGCGCGGTAGTCGAGGATGCGCGCGCGCTCCACCAGCTCCTCGGGATGAGAGGCCCCGCGCAGGAAGGTGAAGTTGCTCAGCGCGTGCAGTTCGGCATAGCGTTTCCCGTTCACTGTATAAATGTACAGCCTTCGGGCGAGCCGCGACAACCCGTACGCGATCTCTCCGCGAAGTGTGCGGCCACTCGCCGCACGGGACGTGTCGCGGGCAGGATTTAAACGTTAAACTTCCCCGCCTTGAACCAACGAGAACAGGAACCATCGATGGACATGCAAGGCGCCCTCCGGGCTCTGACGCAAAGAAAGAACCTTACCCGCGGCGAGATGCAGGACGTGATGACGATCATCATGGAAGGAGAGGCCACGCCGGCCCAGATCGGTGCCTTCCTGGTGGCGCTGAACATGAAAGGGGAAACCGTGGACGAGATCACCGGTGCCGCCACCGTGATGCGCGGGTTCGCCGCCGCCGTCAAGCCCGTCGCCGAACCGATCGTCGACTGCGTGGGCACCGGAGGCGACGGGGCAGGGATCTTTAACGTTTCCACCGCCAGCGCCCTGGTGACGGCGGCAGCCGGCGTGCACGTCGCCAAGCACGGCAATCGCGCGGCCACGGGCAAATCCGGCAGCGCGGATCTGCTCGAGGCGGCCGGCGTCAACATCGCGCTGACACCGGACCAGGTGGCCCGGTGTATCGACGAGGTCGGCATCGGCTTCATGTTCGCCCCGACTCATCATGGCGCCACCCGTCATGCCATCGGCCCACGTCGCGAGATCGGCGTACGCAACATATTCAACCTGCTTGGCCCGTTGACCAATCCGGCGGGGGCCCGCGCGCTGCTGGTCGGCGTATTCGCCCGCCGCTGGGTGAAGCCGATCGCGGAGGTTTTCCACGAACTGGGCGCCGACCACGTGCTCGTCGTGCATTCCGACGACGGACTCGACGAAATCAGCCTGGCGGCGACAACCACCGTTGCCGAACTCAAGGGAGGCGCGGTGAGCGAGTACGAGATCGCGCCCGCGGACTTCGGCATCGCGCCGATTGACGACATTCACGAGTTGGCCGTCGAAAGCGCCGCCGCGAGCCTGGAAACGGTGACCGCGGTGCTCTCCGGCGCGCCGGGCCCCGCGGCCGACATGGTGGCGCTCAACGCCGGCGCCACGATTTACGCCGCCGATCGGGCGAGCGGTATCGGCGAGGGGGTGGCACGGGCCCGGGAGATCCTGGCGACGGGCGGGGCCATGGAAAAGCTCAAGGCGCTGGCCGAATTCAGCAGCCGGTTCACGGCGGAGTAGCGCGCCGGCCACGACCGACCCAAATCAACCGGAATCAAACGCCATGAAAACGTTATTCGTCAACGTCAAATGCAATCTCGGACAGGCCTACAAGGTAGCCAGCCAGATCGTCGAACTCGAGGGTGTCTCGGAGGTCTACTCGATTTCCGGCGAGTACGACCTGCTGGTCAAGTGCTACCTGCCGAACGACCGTGACGAAGGTCGATTCGTGATCGAGTCCATTCAGAAGGTCCCGGGTGTGCAGGATACCTCCACCATTATCGCGTTCAACGCTTTCAATTGAATATCGAGCCCGGGGACGGGAATCGCCCGGTCCCCGGTTGAACCGGCATTCTTGCCGGGCGGTTACTGGAGGGCGTCGAGCATGTAATCGACAGCGGCGCGAACCTCGTCGTCGCTGAGTTGGGTCTGGCCGCCCTTGGGGGGCATGACGCCGGCTTCGCCCTGGAAGCCGTTGATGGCGTGGTCGTAGAGCATGTCGTTGCCCTTGGCGATCCGGTCCGCCCACCCGGCCGCGTCCGCGAACTTGGGCGCGCCCGCGACGCCCGTGGCGTGGCAGGCAAGGCACGCCTGTTGATACACGGCGTCCCCGCTCATGGGTTCGGCGGCCGCTTCGCCGCCGCCGCCGGCGGAGGTGCCCTGGGTGGAGGCGACCTGCTCGGGTTCGCCGACGTTGAGGACTCCGACCGGCGCTACGCGTTCGGCCACGACTTTGTCGATCCCGGTCTGTCGTTGCTCGTCCAGCCGTGCCGACACTTCGCTGCTGTTGATGGATGCGACGAAGATGAGAACGAGCACCAGCATGAGCAGCAAGGCGATCGTGGTGAAAAAGACCTTCGCGAAGGTTTTGTCGGACATCTGGCTTTCGGACATGTCTAGCAATTCCCGTATTGAACTAGTGCGATAATGCCGTGGATCCGCGCCGGTCCCGCACGTCGCCGCTCCCGTTCAATCTGGTGAATGACCGGGTCCGAGCGTAGGCCTGACGGATGCTGGAAACGGGCGCCGAGTATAACTTAAAATAGCGGTGCAGAAAAAAATACGAGTAATCGGCGAAGGGCCCGGCCGACGGGTTGAATTCCGATCTTTTCCCGACATCGCGCCCATAGCTCAGCTGGATAGAGCGTTGGCCTCCGGAGCCAAAGGTCAGAGGTTCGAATCCTCTTGGGCGCGCCAGTTCCCTCATTCCCGCTGAAATCCAGGCATGCAGCCGGTCGACCTCGCACGGGGTGGATTCCGGTGGAACGGGTAGCGTGAATCGGTTTTCATCCGGCGAGACATCATGATTCAGCACAAAACGCTCGATCCGCGACGCTTTCTTCGTGAACTTTTCCAGGCGGGTGTCGACGCCGTGCGCGCTGAACGCGCCATGGAAGGGGAATTGCCCGCGCCGCCCGCGGGGCGGACCATCGTTTTGGGCGCGGGCAAGGCGGCCGCGGCCATGGCGTCGGCATTCGAAAAACGCTGGCCGGCGCCGTTGGAAGGATTGGTGGTCACGCGGTACGGGCATGGCGCTGCCACGCGTTCCATCGAGGTGGTCGAGGCGTCCCACCCGGTTCCCGACCAGAACGGCATCGACGCCGCGCGACGGATCATGGCGCTGGCGGAGTCGGCCGACGAGAACGACCTGGTGGTCGTGCTGGTTTCCGGCGGCGCGTCGGCGCTGCTCACGGCACCGGCGCGCGGCGTCACGCTGGAGCAGAAACAAGCAATCAACCGGGCGTTGCTACGCAGCGGCGCGCCGATTACGGAGATGAATACCGTTCGCCGGCACCTCTCCGCGGTCAAGGGCGGGCGGCTGGCGAAGCTGATCGATCCGGCGCCATCGGTGACGCTGGTGATCTCCGACGTCGCCGGCGACGATCCGGCCGTGGTGGGCTCGGGACCGACCGTCGCGGATACGACCCGCGCCGGCGATGCGCTGGAAATCCTGGCACGCTACCGGATCGATGTGCCGCCGGCCGTGCAGGCGGCCATCGAGTCGGGACGCGGCGGAGGCCCGGTGGATCCGGAGCGGCACCGCGTTCGCGTGGTGGCGTCCGCCCGGACGATGCTCGAGGCGGCCGCCGCTCATGCCCTGCGTTGCGGCGTCCATCCGGTCATTCTCGCCGACGACTTCGAAATCGATGCCGACTCCCTGGCGCAGGTCCATGCCGGCATCGCGCGACAGGTGGCGCGTGGCGATGGCGTGACGACGCCGCCGTGCGTGCTTCTTTCGGGTGGCGAGACATCGGTGTCCGTCCGCGGCAAGGGGCGCGGCGGACGAAACGGCCAGTTTCTGCTTGCGCTCGCGCTGGCGCTTGACGGGATGCCGGACTGTTGGGCAATCGCATGCGACAGCGACGGCATCGACGGCATCGAAGACAACGCGGGCGGGGTGATCGAACCTGGCAGTCTGGAGAGGGCGCGCGCAGCCGGACTCGATCCAGGTGCCTTGCTGGCGAACAATGACGCCTACCGCTTTCTCGAATCGCTGGACTCACTTGTCTTCACCGGACCGACACGCACCAACGTGAACGACTTTCGCGCCCTGCTGATCGTATAGGCCCGCAACGCGGTCGGCGTGTATTGAGCATTCGACTTCGAAAAAAAAGCCCCGCGTTGGCGGGGCTCTTCAAGGTTCCGTTTGCGAGTCGGAGGTGACGGGATGGGGGTGCAAACGGAACGACGAGAAATTTAGCCGAAGGTTACGGAGCAGGCAATCGAACGGCGGCTCATTGTAAAAAAGTTACGTACATCCAAGTAAAAACCACAGAGTTCACTACTTCACAGTTGACCTCGTTGGAACCGCCGTGGCATTCGTGCGCGACGAATTGTCTTGTCTGCACGCCGGTTCGCTGCGTCCCTCATCCGTTCGATGACAGCGAAATCAGATGTTCTATCACCTTGAAGAAGTTTTCGTAGTTGCCGGCCATGGTAACCGTGGTGATGTACTTTCCGGCGACCGCGACCGACGGCACGCCGGTGATCTCGTAGCGATCCGTGAGTACCACGGCATTGCGCGTGTGGGTGTCCACGGCGAACGAGTCGAAGGCCTTCATGAAGTCGTCCACGGACGGCCCGCCATTCTCGGCGATCCACTCGGCGTATTTCGCGGGATCGGTCACGCGGTTCAGCGGTCGGGGTTTCTTGTGGATCGCATCGAATACCTGCTTGTGGAACGTCTCCCGAATGCCGAGCGCGTCCAGCGTGTAGAACACGCGCGCATGAAACTCCCACGAATCGCCCAGCACCGCCGGCATTTCCACGAACGCCGCGCTCTCGGGCATTCGCGATACCCAGTCGCGGAGCGGAGCCTCCAGGTTGTAGCAATGGGGGCAGTGATACCAGAACAGTTCCCGAACCTCGATCTTGTCACCGGTCTGCGTGGCTTGTTGTTCGGATAGCTCGCGGTAGTGGACGCCCTCTTCGAATTCCTGGGCCTGCGCCTGGGGCAGGAGGAGGAACAGGGCCGCGACAATCAGGTTTTTCATTGGGTGGATCTCCTCGTTTGATGGATCGATGGGTTGTCGGGCTGACTGCGCTCAGTCCGGGTTCTCTCGTGAATGGACATCGGGAACGCCTTCGCGTTCCGTGCGTATCGCCAGTTTGTCGAGCAAGCGTCGCGGCAGTGCCTGGAATCCGCCGTTGCTCATCAGGACGATCACGTCACCGGCGCGCGCGAGTTCGAGCAACCGCTCGACGATGGACCCGGCGTCATCGAATGTTTCGCACAGCGCTTCGCCGCCGCCGTCGACCATGTCGGCGGGATCCCATTGCATGTCCGGTCCGCGCAGCACCAGTGACGCTTCAGGTCGCGCGAGCACCTCGGTCAACGTTTGACGGTGTATGCCGCCACGCATGGTATTGGACCGCATCTCCACGACCGCCAGCAGTCGCGAACCGGGATGCCGCGCGCGCAGCGCGTCCAGCGTGGTGGCGATCGCCGTGGGATGGTGGGCGAAGTCCTCGTAAACGCGCAACTCGTTCTCGTCGTACAGCAGTTGCAGGCGCCGTCGAGGGGGTTCGAAGCCGGACAGGCCGCGCGCGATGCGCGCCGCGTCGATGCCGGCGGCATCGCAGGCGGCGCAGGCAGCCAACGCGTTGACGGCGTTGTGGGCGCCGAATAGGCGCCAGCTCACGTCGATACGCCGTTCGTCCGGGCCGATCACTTCGAACGCCGAGTAATCCTCCGCATGAGCGCCGAATCGCCAGGTGTCGCCACCGGCCATGCCGGTCGCGAATCGTCGCACGCGGCTCCAGCAGCCGCGCGACAACGTATCCATGACGTTTTCGTCGCCCTTGTTCGCCACGATCGTACCTGAACCCGGTATGGTCCGCACCAGGTGGTGAAACTGGGTCTTTATCTGGGACAGGTCGTCGAAGATGTCCGCGTGGTCATACTCCAGGTTATTCAAAATGGCGATGCGCGGGTGATAGTGGACAAACTTGGATCGCTTGTCGAAAAAGGCGGTGTCGTATTCGTCCGCCTCGATGACGAACCATCGCCCGTCGCCGAGACGCGCCGACACCTCGAAATTACCGGGAACCCCGCCGACCAGGAAGCCGCAGTGCTCGCCCGCGGACTCCAGGACATGACATACCATCGAGGTGGTGGTGGTTTTGCCGTGGGTGCCTGCGACGGCGATGACGTCGCGATGGCGCAGGACTTCCCGGTGCAACCACTCCGGTCCGGACATGAAGTCGTGGCGATTGTCGAGAATATGCTCGACTTCAGGATTGCCGCGCGACATGGCGTTGCCGATCAAGCACATGTCGACGTCCGGTGGAACGTTCTCGGCACGGTAGCCGTTGGCGACGTCGACGTCGAGGCCTGCGAGCAGGGTGCTCATCGGCGGGTAGGTGCTGGCGTCCGAACCGGAAACTTCGTGGCCGAGCTCACGCGCGATTTGCGCGATGCCCGCCATGAACGTGCCGCAGATACCGAGAATGTGCAGCTTCACCGGATGTTCGATTCAGGCCGGCGAATCGCCGACACCGAGTATGGACAATATCAGGAGCAGGCCGAACAGGATGCTGAGCTGGCAGAAAATCGCCGCCGCGACGCCGCGTCCGATGGTGGTGTCCAGGGCATGACGCAGGATATTCGACATGACCGCGAGGTACCAGGCGCCGGTGGCGAGGTGCAGCCATAGCGGTTGCGGCAATCCGGTGGGCTCCACGCCATCGCCCGATCCGAGCAGGCCGACCAGCGGCCAGCTGGCGAACTGGAAAAGCGCTGCCGCGCCGTACAGCGCGGTGAGTGTTTGAACCCATCGAGACTCGAGGTTCTTGATCTTGAGCACCAGGTAGACGACCGCGCCGAATACGAGCACCTGGGATACGGCGATGACGATGCGGCTGTACATCGTGTCGTACAGATTGTTGGTCAGCACGTGACTGACCACCACGAGGAAGCCGGTTGCCAGCATGAGCCGTTCGGATGCCGGCGCATCCTGGGGCCCGCTCTGGAACAGGCATAGGCGTACGAAATAGGTAAGGAGTTGAGTCATCTGCGGGTTAGGTGCAATGCGAGGGATCGCGGGTCGTTCGGCGGCTTACCTTTTCCCCGTCCGGACGGGACGAAGCGCGAGATCCTGACGCGGGCAATGATACCATCCGCGTCATGAATCGGAACAATACGAAAGCGAAACAGACAATCGAGGATGCCGTCGCCGCCGAGGCCTTCGTGGCGGACACGCTCGGCGATCCGGTCGTGGGACTGGACACCGAGTTCATGCGGGTGCGGACGTACTTCCCGGAACTTTGCCTGCTGCAACTTGCCTCGTGCGACGGTACCCTCGCCTGCGTGGATCCGCTGGTCATCGACCCCGCCGTACTGGGCCGATCGCTGTCGAGACTGGATGGAACCGTCGTAATCCACTCGGCCGGACAGGATCTCGAGGTGCTTCAACATGCGTTGGCATACCTGCCGGGTTCGCTGTTCGACACCCAGGTGGCCGCGGCGCTGCTGGGATTCGGCGAACAGGTCAGCTACGCCTCCCTGGTGAACGATCTCATTGGCGTCGAGGTCGCCAAGGGCGAGACCCGAACCGACTGGAGTCGCCGTCCATTGTCGTCTGCGCAAGTAGCCTACGCGTTCGATGATGTCGCGTACCTTATTGAAATACAACAATTATTGGAAGAGCGCCTGGTCCGGGACGACAAGTTGAACTGGATGAGGCTCGCTTGTGAGGAGATGCTGGAACTGCAGCGCCGGCCCGCCGACGATTCGGTGATCGCGCGTTTCAAGGGCGGCGCCGGCCTGCCAGTCTCGCGGCAGGCATTGCTGCGCGACCTGTTGTTGTGGCGGGAGCGCAAGGCGCGTGAACTGAACCGGCCGCGCGAATGGGTCGTCAGCGGTGCCGACCTCGTCGCCATTGCCCGCCAATGCCCGGACTCGGAAAACGCGCTCGGATCGTGCGCCAAGCTCAATCCCGCGCAGCTTCGGAAGCATGCCGGCGAGCTGCTTTCCATCGTCGCGGCAAGCCGCGACGCCGAACCCGTGCAGGTATGGCAGCAACGCACCGAGATGTCGGTCGAGCAGCGCGCCCGGGTAAAGTCGCTGCAGGGCAGGGTCAGGTCGTTTTGTGAGCAACTGTCGATCACACCCTCCGCCGTCGCCTCGCGAGCGGACATCGAAGCACTGGTGCTGGGTCGGCCCAGTCGGCTCGACGGGGGGTGGCGCCGCGATCTGCTTGCCGACGCGTTCGCCGGGTTCGTCTAAAATTCCCGATTAAGTGGTAAGGTAAGCCCGGTAATTCGGTATATTCCCCTCGCCGTCAACCCCGTCTTCGGGATGGTCGCCGGGGCGGACCGGGTGGATGAACTGTCGGCTCATCGAGGAGGCTGTACACATGAAAACCATTCTGATTCCCCTCAACGGAATTTCTCCGTCGGAATCCCTGATCGACGCGTCGGTGCAGCTGGCGCGGCAGATCAACGGATTTGTCCAGGCCGTGTGGTGCCAGCAGACTTTACCCATCATCGCCGGCGAGGGTATTACGCTGCCCGCGGAGTACCTGTCCCAGTTCGAGCAGGAAGAACGAGAGCTGGCCGAATTCTCGAAGTCGGTATTCATGAAACGCATCGAGGCCCTCAAGGTGCCGCTCGGCGAGATGGAAACCTGGGATCGTTCGCAACCGGCTGCGTCGTGGATGGAGTTGCAGGGTACCGGCGCGGTCGCCCTGGCCGAACTTGCGCGCATATTCGATATCTCGGTAATGCATCGGCCCGTGCCGGAAAATTCGACGGAATGGCGAACCACCTGCGAAACGGTGTTGTTCGAAGGAGGGCGACCGCTGCTGCTGGTGAGCGATTCGTTGCCCGATACCTTTGGACGCGTCATCGTCATTGCCTGGAACGGCAGCAGCGAGACCGCCCGGGCCATCGGCATGTCGGGATCGATCCTGCGCGCGGCCCAACAGGTTCACGTCATCGAGGTCGAGGGCGGCATGGTCTCGGGCCCCACGGCCAGCCAGGTTGCGTGCGCGCTCAAGGCTGGCGGCGTCAATGCCAGCGCGGAGTCTCTCAAGCCCGGCGAGGGATCGGTCGCCGATACCATGATGAGCTATGCCGCCAACGTCAATGCCGATCTCCTCATCAAGGGTGCCTACACCCACAGTCGACTGCGGGCTTTGATCTTCGGCGGCGCAACCAGTGACATTTTCTCGAAGTCGACGCTTCCCGTGCTCTTCTGTCACTGACGTTTCTTCCCTGATTCGCCCGGACTTCCCCCGGTGCCCCGTGTAACCACCCGCGCCCGGCACTCGTTTCGAGCGCTTCATATCCTCTTGCTGTCGGCGGTGCTCTGGCTGCCGTGCATCGCCTGGTCGCAGGCGCTTCCCGGTGCGGACGCGACCGGGACCGTCAGTGCCGACGTGGCCGGCACGGTCGCGCCGATGACCGACGCCGAAGTTCGCCGCCTGCTTATCCGGCAGCTCGAGGAACGGTCCGAGCCTGTCGACGCCATGGATTCGGAAAGCGGTATGTCGCTGCAGCTGATCGGCGGAATTCAGGAAGTGTCCATGCGCTTCGAAACGGAGTACGCGGCGATTCGCGAATCGCTTGCCGGTGCCGGTGACGAATACCGCATCATGTTGCGCAACCTGACCGGCGATGAAGGATGGCCGGCCGTTTTCCTGACCGTGGGGTTGTTCGTGCTGATGGTCGCGCTCGGCGCGGCGGCCGAATACGGTCTGGCGCGACTTACCGCTGGTGTCAGGGTTCGGATTCACAACGTCGAGTCGGGCGATTCGACGCGACACTTCGTATACGCCATCAATCGCCTGTTGTTCGCGGCGGCGGGCCTGATGGTTTTTACCCTGTCGGTGTACTTGTTGTCGCTGGGGTTTTTCCAGCAATTCGATCCGTTGCGGGTATTGACCACCACGTGGC
>JAUIEZ010000215.1 GCA_030429665.1 Gammaproteobacteria bacterium
GATCGAGCACTTTTTTCAGCACGGTCAGTCGCTCGGATTGCTCGTGGGCGCGCACCAGGTTGGCGTTCGCTCCGTGAATGCGGCGTTGGTAAAGCACGTTCTCGAGCGTCACCGACTTGAGATTCTCGTCACACATCCTCGCATACCATTCCATGTCAACGCCAATGGTCAATGTTTCGTCAAACCGGCCCACCCGATCGAACGCCGTCCTGCGGATCAACATGGTGTGGGGCAACGGGCTCTCCGTGATCTTGCCGTCCAGGTGTCCAACACGCCGGCGTCGCGCCGCATCCAGCGCTGGAGAGCAGAAATGAATCGCATGGGCATGAACGACATCTATACCGGGTTGTGCGCGAAACGCCTTCATTTGCAGCTCGAGTTTGCGAGGCACCCAGGTATCGTCGGCGTCCAGGAATGCGAGAAACCTGCCCCTGGATAGCGATATCCCCGCGTTTCGGGCGGCACCGATACCGCGGTGAGGCTGATGGTGGCAGGTGAAGTCGCCTGGAATCCCGGCGAGCACGTCGCGCGTATCGTCCGTGGAACCATCGTCCACCACGATCAGTTCGACAGCGCGGTATGTTTGCTCCAGCACGCTGATTACGGACTCGGAGATGAATCGTCCGTAGTTTCTCGTTGCGATGACGACGCTCACCAGGGGTTCACCGATCACGTCGGGATCGTGGTCAGCGTTGTTCACGTTGATTCAGGAGAATAAATGTGCGACCGGGAGAGATAACTCATCAGCGTAGTTGCGTGTGACCGGTTTTCGCACTACCGATGTATCTCGGGAGATCCGTTCATACGGACTCTGCCGGCGCGACCGCCGGCATCGTTCTCGCGGCTCGGGATATCTTGCGAATAGAACCCGGCATCGAACATGAAACGGTGTTTCCTGTACAGGAGCGCCCTCGTCTCGTCATCGAGAACTTCTTCCACGCTTGTTTCATATCTCGTTTTCAATCGGTGCGGAAATGGATAACTTCGTTCCACGAACTGGGCCGCTGCCCGCGGGAAACCGGTTTCAATCTCTTCGAACCGTACGAACTCCACGCAATCGGGAATCTCGTCGTGCAAGCGGAAAAACGCTTCCTGGGGCATTCCCCTGCGATGGTGGTCGGCCTCGGCCACGAATGCCTTGAAATCTCCGTCGGCCAGTTCGAGGAGACGTTTGTCGTTCCTTCTCCGCCTTCGTACGTCCGGTTTCCGAAGGTGATTGTAAAACGAGAATTCCAGCGTGTATGGATGTCGAACGACCACCAGGACCTTCGAGAAGTCGTCGAGTGTCCGGTGGTGGTACTTCCGCAGGAAAATCAGAGTCTCTTCCAGCGTGACGTGGCGGTGGACCTGCGGGATCGCGACGACACCTCGTCGCTGAAAAGTTTCTTGTTCCCTCCTGGCGTCCTCGTTGCAATTGAAGACCGTTGGTCTCAAGGTGTTCAGCAAGTACTCGGCACAACTCGATCCGCCGGTTTTCCCGATATGGATGAATATTATGTCGTCGTTGAATATCATGCCATATGTCTTTTGACGACAACGGGTTACAAGATTTTCAAGCGAGCCGTTTACGTGATTGCACGTCGGATAGGCGGCGCGCTTCTGCAATAATCCTGTCGGGATCGAGAAACGCGGTGACCGAAGTGTTGGATACGGCCAGGGTCCGGAATATCGCGGGCAAGGTGCCAATCTTAAAGCATTCCGTGTCGAAACGCTTGACGAGAGTCGAGCGTCGGGTTCGATTCGTGGGAGTGGCGATGGACGCGGCGGGCCAGGACAGTGTTTTATCCGACATCGCGTGGGCTGAATATCACGCGGACGATTCCGCGACTCGTCCCGATTCGTGGCATATCCGCTCGCCTGTGCGACCAATGGAAGATGAAAAGAAAATCCACCCGGAACGGGGTATTGGACGACCCGTCGACGCACCCCGTGCCGCGTGTCGACTGGTATAATCGCGGACAATAAAACAAAGGGAGGTCGGGCACTACGGAGTGCACGCTTGACCATGACGCCGTTCAGATCCCATTGAATCAACGCGATTTCCGACAAGAGGCAGGCATGCACCCGGTTGACGCTATTACAACGGGTCGGCGAATGAACTCGGAGGCGGCCGTAGATCCGCCAACCGGAAACGCGCGTTGACGCGCCCTGCATGTCCCCCGCGTGCCTGGCGCGACTCGGACCCGGCGCCTGGTAGTGGACGCTCTTGGAACCGGGTGCCCGGTGTCGGTTGCTTCGTCGGCCTTCAATCACCACTGTCGACGTACTACGGCTTAACGCGGAGATCCGGATTCCAATGATCAAGAATCTGCGACGCGTCCTGGCTGTTGGAATCGTACGGCGGTTGATCGGGGCACAGGTATTCGATCGCGCAGCATCGTAATGGGTATGCACGTCAATACTGAAACTCAACGTATGCCCAGACCATAGTATCGTTCAATGTACAGGAGAATCAGGCGGGTCGCGCGCGGCTTGAGGTTGGCAGGCGTAGTTCGACGCGTCGTTCTCGCCTCCGGTCACATGCGCTGGGCCTTCGCGACGGTGCGTGAGACTTGCCCGAGGCTGTTCGTCGTCTTCGCGGTCATTGCGGCGGTCGTTGCGATCGTGCCCGCGGGAATCGCACTTTCGTTGCGCGGCCTGGTGAATAGCGCGAACGATGCGCTTGGCGGTCAGCCGCTAGGGGACACCGATGCGTATTTCTGGCTCGTCGTCGGTTTCATCATGACGTTTATCGGTTCGGCGGGTGCGGTGATATCCCGTTATATCGTGCAGCGACTGGAAGTCGAGCTGGGTACACGGATCAATCTCGACATTCTTCGACACCACGCCGCGATGCCTTTCGTCAGGTTGGAGCAACGCGATTACAGAGACAGTTTGCGTCGCGCTCAGACCGCGCCTGAAGTCCACGTTTCGAAAGTGTACGCCCTGAGCATCGATATGGCGACCAAGGCACTTCAGATTGCCTCGTTGTTGCTTATTCTGTTCGCGATAGAACCGCTGCTATTCGTACTGCTGATACCCGTGGGCATTCCATTTCTCCTGTTTCGATGGCGGTTGTCGCGTCGACAGTTCGAGGAGATGGACAAGCGCGTGGAGAAAAGACGCTGGATGGATTATTTCCGAAGCGTTCTGGGGAACACGGACCAGGCGGCGGAAACCAGGTTGCTCGGGGTCACCGAAGAGTTCGTGGGTCGCTGGAATCACCATGCACAGGAGTTCCGACGCCTGAGGCTCGACTACCAGCGGTTCGAGTTCGTGGGTAGCATCGTCTTTGCCTTGTTCTCCGTCGCGGTCGTCTACGTCGCCTTTGGACACGCCATCGGTGGAATCGTCGACAGGAGGCTAACCGTCGGTGACCTCGCGATATTCGGCAGCGCCGCTGCCCAATTGCGTTCGCTCGTCGAAAGCAGCGTGGTGATCGTTGCAAACATGCGTTGGGAAGTGCTTGGGGTCGAACGGGTACGTGAGTACTTCGCGATCGAGGCGGGAGGTGGTCTGCGACATGACTTGACCCCAAAGGAGTCCGTCGGTCGCGTGGAGTTTCGCGACGTGACATTCCGATATCCTGGCGCGGTTCAACCGATTCTCGACCGGCTGTCCTTTGCCATCGAACCCGGAGAAACCGTTGCCCTGGTTGGCGAGAATGGGGCGGGGAAGAGCACCGTAGCCAAGTTGATCGCGGGGCTCTACTGGCCCGATGCGGGGCGCGTGCTGATCGACGGAATCGACACCGGCCAGATGGATCCCACGGTACTGCGTCGCCAGGTGGCATGCCTGTTCCAGAATTACGGGCGTTACGCGGCGACGGTGGCCGACAACATCGCATTTGGCGATTGGGAGCGTCTCAAGGACGACCGGTCTCGGATCGAGTCCATCGTGGAGCGCGCCGGTATCGCGAGTTTCATCGATAAGTTACCGAACGGTCTCGACACGACACTTGGGCGGGAATTCGGAACCCACCAGATATCGGGCGGACAATGGCAGCAACTGGCGACTGCACGACTGATTGCCCGGGACGCCCGGGTTCTGGTTCTGGATGAACCGACGGCGAACCTGGATGTTAAGATCGAGGCGGAATACTTTCGAATGTTTCGGAGGATGGCGATGGATCGATCGCTACTGATCATATCCCATCGCTTTTCCACGGTGACCAGCGCGGACCGAATACTCGTGATCGATCGAGGGCGGGTTGTTGAAAGCGGCTCGCATCGGGAACTTATCGACCGCGATGGTCTTTATGCCATGTTGTTTGGTCGGGCGGGTATCAGCGAGACTGATCGGCAGTGAGCCTGTTTCGACCGCGCGCGAAGACAGTCTGCATCCACGAGCGCGTGTCGGTGCGACAGACAATCACGACGGACGCAGGAAATTGGCGACTCGATTCGAAAAAGCGATGTCCGTTCCAACGTTTCACCCGGCGGTTGGGTCGCGGCCGCGCGGCGAAACCGTTTGCCAACTGATTTTATGGAATGTCGAAGGGGTCGAAAATTGCTCATAAGTATGCACGGCCACGTCGTTCGCTGCGTTTTTCCGAATCCCGGACTGCAAGAGTTATTGATCAGACCTTTTGAACGGTTCGTGGCAAGCGAGGGTGCCGCGGGAGTAACGGTAAAGGTCGTGGATGCGCCGTTCCCCTACGAGGATTACCCGGAACTGCTGGCGAGTTTCTCCACGCCGAGGAACGTGGTTTACGATACGAAGGATCTCAAGGTCGTGGACTACTTCGGCAACGGCGCGACCGTCGAGGACAAGAACGAAAACAGTTTCACGATTCATGGGTCGAATTCGAACTTCCTCCAGGAAGCCTTCTACCTGCTGATGTTGTCCATCTTCGGTCAGTACTGTGATCGCGCGGGGATGCTTCGGGTGCACGCGATGGCGATATCCTACCGGGACAAGGCGATTCTCATGCCGATTCCTCCCGGCGGCGGAAAGTCCACGATGGCTATCTCGTTGCTCAAGGACAAGGAAATCAAGTTGATATCGGATGACGAGCCCATCATCTCCCGCTCGGGAAGCGTCCTGCCGTTCGCCTTGCGAATCGGAACGCTCAACGAAGACGTCGTCAGGAGTATCCCCGAGCGATTCGTCTACAGCGTCGACCGCATGGAGTTCGGGTCCAAGTATTTTATAGACGTCGCGTATTGGGCGGACCAACTCGAGCATCGTGCGCTGAACGACATAGTCTACGTGGCCGGAAATCGTATCCTGAACGGTGAACCCGTTATAAGGAGCGTGGCGAAGCACAGGGTTCTGAAAAGCCTTTTCAGGGATTCGATCGTGGGTGTGGGGCTATAC
>JAUIEZ010000040.1 GCA_030429665.1 Gammaproteobacteria bacterium
CCAGCTGATGTCGCCACCGCCGCCACCGGCCAGCAGGGCAATACCGGTGGTCTCGTCGTCGGAACCGTCATCCAGCGAGGTGTAGCCAGCGCCCAACCAGAAGTTTTCCAGGTTGAACTTGGCAGCCACGCCGGTCTGGTCGACGTCGTCCGGATCGTTGTCGGCGTTGGCATAGCCAGCCGCGATGGACAGGGCGCCGGTGCTGAAGGTACCAGCAACCTGCCAGCCGTCTGCACCGCTGGAGTTCGGGTTGTCACCGTCCAGGTTCAGGTCCACCTGCAGGGCGATCGGGCCAGCGCCGCCAGCGTACGACAGGGTGTTGGAAGTACGGTAGGAACCGTTGTACGCATCACCACCGACGTTCTGCGACACGTCCATGATGGTGCCGACATGGTTGAACATGGCGGACCACACGCGACCCATGGTCACGGTGCCGAAGCTGCCGCTCAGGCCAACGTAGCTCAGACGGTTGTTGTCCTGCACGTCAGCGACGTCGGAAGCCACGCCGAACTCGTAGCGATACACAGCGCTCAGGCCGTTACCGAGATCCTCGGAGCCCTTCACGCCGAAACGCGAGCTGATGTTCTTGATGTCGGTCTGGTCGCCACCGGCCGCCTCTTCCTGGTCCAGGAAGGAAACTGCGGTGTTAATACGACCATACCAGGTGGCCTCGGCCATGGCGGTCGCAGGAGCTACGAGAGTACCTGCAACGGCAACAGCGAGAAGTTTTTTGTTCATGAGACGTCTCTCCTTACCTGTTTCTAGGATGTGCTTTAAAAGCACGCGTATTGTGCACGGGTTTTTTTGCCCGCGCAAGCAAAAATACAACACGCCGTTGCGAATGTGCCACAGTCGGCCGGGGTGTTGCAAAATTGCCGACAAGGCCGAATTCCGGCAACCGGCGCGCGGGCCGGTGACGGCGCTACCGCCCGAATCGCCGCCCCGAAGAAAATCGAACGTTTTCACGGTCGATTGGCCTACGGGCGCTTTTCGGCGAGAAAACCGGCGGCATGCGCCTGACATGGCCGTTTCGGCATGGGTATTGGCCACGGCGCGCGGCGCGGTTGTATGATTGGGGCGTCGCGCTCGCAACCTACGCCGGGAGTTCCCTACTTGACGCCAAGAGGCGCCCAGACCCCAGTCACGCCGTCGGATCCCGGCGATTCGCTGTTGCAGGCGCTGGTGCGCCGACAATGGACGCACGGCGGCATCGACGAGATCGCCATGGCCGAGATCGCCGGACGCTACGGCGTCAGCGTCGGCGAGGTGCGCGGCGTGGTGCACTTCTATGCCTTCCTCGACGACGCGTCGGGCGTGACCCACGACATTCGCGTCAGTGACAACATCGTCGACCGCATGGCCGGCAGTGCCGAACTGATGGCGCTGCTGGCGCGAGAGACGGGGCTGTCACCGGGCGAGTCGCGCGGCCCGGCCCGGCTGTCGTTCACGTCGTGCATCGGCCTGTCGGACCAGGGACCGTCGCTGTTGGTCAATGGACTTGCCATGGCCCGGGTCGACGCCGGGCGGGCCGCGCAGATCGCCGAGCGTGTCCGTCGCGGCGAGTCGGTCTCCCGCTGGCCGGCATCATGGTTCACCATCGAGGACAACGTCCGCCTGCCGGGCCGGCTTCTGCGCGGCGCCTTCGCTCCCGGCGAGGCGCTCGGCCGCGCCCGTCGAATCGGCTCCGCCGCGCTTCTCGACGAACTCGAGGCGAGCGGACTGCGCGGGCGCGGCGGCGCGGGATTTCCCACCGCGCGCAAGTGGCGGCTGTGCGCCGCGGCCCCCGGCGCCCACCGCGTGGTGGTCTGCAACGCAGACGAAGGGGAGCCGGGCACCTTCAAGGATCGCGTACTTCTCGCCAACCACGCCGACAGACTGCTGGAGGGCATGGCGGTGTGCGCGGCCGCGACCGGCGCGGACATCGGCCTCGTCTACCTGCGTGGCGAGTACCGCAACCTCCTCGACGGTCTGGAAGGCGCCATCTCTCGGCTGCGCGCCGCCGGCGTGATCGGCGACGGCTTCGACGTTCACGTCCACCTCGGCGCCGGCGCCTACATCTGCGGCGAGGAGTCCGCGCTGATCGAGTCGCTGGAAGGCCACCGCGGCGTGCCCCGCATCCGCCCGCCGTTCCCGGTCACCCGGGGGTACCGCGGCCACCCGACCGTGGTCAACAATGTCGAGACGTTCATTGCCGCGGCTATGGTCGCGCTGAACGGCCCCGGCTGGCTGCGCGAGGAAGGTACGCCCCAGTCGGCCGGCACCCGGTTGTTGAGCGTGTCGGGGGATTGCGCCTCGCCCGGCATCTACGAGGTTCCCTTCGGCATCTCCATCGCCGAGGTTCTCGAACGATGCGAAGCGCGCGACACGCGCGCGGTGCAGGTCGGCGGGCCGGCCGGATCGCTGGTGCCCGCGACGCGATTCGATCACCGTATCAGCCACGAGGACTACTCGACCGGCGGGTCGTTCATGGTATTCGACGACAGCCGCGACCTGCTCGACGTCGTGACCAACTTCACCCGCTTCTTCACCCATGAGAGCTGCGGCTTCTGTACGCCGTGCCGGGTCGGCGGCGCCCTGCTCGGCAAGCGGCTCGACAAGATCGCCGGCGGCGGCGGAACGCGCGTCGACGTCGAGACCATGCGGCAGTTCGCCGGCGTCATGCGCAGCGCCAGCCACTGCGGACTCGGGCAGACCGCGTCCAACCCCGTCATGGACCTGATCGAATACTTTCCCGAAGCAATCGACGCGCGCCTGTGCTCGATGGACTACGCACCCGCGTTCGACCTCGACGCCGCGCTGCGGGAGGCACGGGAGTTGACCGGCCGCGACGACCCGCGCGCCCACCTCGACCGGAGCGAAGCATGAGCGTGCTGATCGTAGACGGCCGCGAGATCGAGTTCGAGCCGCCCGCGACCATCATCGAAGCCTGCAACAAGGCGGGCGTCTACCTGCCGCACCTGTGCTGGCGGCCAGACTTCTCGCCGCACGGAAGCTGCCGCGTCTGCACCGTGCGCGCCAACGGCCGTGAAGTCGCCGCCTGCATCACCGCCGCCGAGGACGGCATGCGTGTCGAGAATACAGCCGACGACATCGTGGAAAAGCGAAAGACACTGCTGTCGATGTTGTTCGTCGAAGGCAATCACGTGTGCCCGGCGTGCGAAAAGTCGGGAAACTGCCAACTCCAGGCGGTCGCCTACTACCACGGCGTCACCGCGCCGACACTGACCTATTTCTATCCGCCGCGCCCGCTGGACGCCTCGCACCCGGACGTCGTCATCGACCTGAACCGCTGCATCCTGTGCGAGCTCTGCGTACGCGCGAGCCGGCAAAGCGACGGCAAGAACGTGTTCTCCATCGGCGGGCGCGGCATCGACGCGCACCTCGTCGTCAACAGCGAGACCGGCCGGCTGGGCGACAGCGAACTCGATATCGACGACCGGGCGGCTCACATCTGCCCGGTCGGCGCCATCCTTCCCCGACGGGGCGCCTTCCAAACGCCCATCGGCCGGCGCAAGTACGACATCGACCCGATCGATGTCGCCGGCGACGCCTCGGAGGGCGAGACATGACGGACAAGGTCAAGGTCGCCACCGTGTCGCTGGCCGGCTGTTTCGGCTGCCACATGTCGCTGCTCGACATCGACGAACGTCTCGCCGAGCTGGTTGAGCGGGTCACCTTCGACCGTTCGCCGTTCACGGACAAGAAAATCCTGGGCGAGTGCGATATCGGGATCGTGGAAGGCGGCGTGTGCAACGCCGAGAACGTCGAGGTGCTGCGCGAGTTCCGTCGCCGCTGCCGCACGCTGGTCGCCATGGGCGCCTGCGCGATCAACGGCGGCGTGCCGGCCATGCGCAACTCGTTCAGCGTGCGCGAATGCATCGGGGAATCCTACGTGCGCGGCATCGGGGTCGAGGATCCGCAGGTACCCGACGACCCGGAGCTGCCATTGCTGCTGGACCAGGTGCATCCCGTCCACGAGGTGGTCAGGATCGACTACTTCCTGCCCGGCTGCCCGCCACCGGCGGACACCATCTGGGCGTTCTTCACCGCGCTGCTCGAGGGACGCGACCCGACCTACAGTTACCGGCAGATTCACTATGACTGAAGAGCTCGACGCCCTGGAGACGGCAGCCAACCCGGATACGCTCAAGCGCGTGGTCATCGAGCCGGTGACCCGCGTCGAGGGCCACGGCAAGGTCACGTTGTTGCTCGACGACGAAGATCGCGTGCGCCAGGCGCGGCTGCACATCGTGGAGTTTCGCGGCTTCGAAAAATTCGTCCAGGGGCGCCCCTACTGGGAACTGCCGGTCATGGTCCAGCGCCTGTGCGGCATCTGCCCGGTCAGTCATCACCTTGCCGCGTCCAAGGCCATCGATCGCATCAACGGCGTCACCGATTTGCCGCCCACCGCCGACAAGATCCGCCGCCTGCTGCATTTCGGCCAGGTGCTGCAGTCCCATGCCCTGCATTTTTTCCACCTGTCCTCGCCGGACCTCGTCTTCGGCTACGACGACGCCGTATCCCATCGCAACATCTTCGGCATTCTCGACGATCATCCGGACATCGCGCGTCGCGGCATCATGCTCAGGCAGTTCGGCCAGCAGGTCATCGAGGCGATCGCCGGCAAGCGCATCCACGGCAACGTCGCGGTCCCCGGGGGCGTCAACAAGGCGCTGACGGCGGCCGAGCGCGCCGCCCTTGGCGAACCGATGAAAGAGGTTCTCGAACACGCGAAGGAAGCGCTGGAACTGGCGCGCCGGCTCTTCCTCGCCGACGTCGATCATTCCTCGCGCTTCGCGCGGGTGGACACCGCCATGCTGTCCCTGGTTCGAAACGACGGCGCCCTGGAACTCTATGACGGCGGGCTGCGCGCCAGGAGCATCGACGGCGGCGCGATCTTCGACCACGTGCCGGTGGAAGCCTACGGCGAGCACATTCGCGAGCAGGTCAAGCCGTGGAGCTACATGAAGTTTCCCTACATCACCGACCTTGGCCGTGACGCCGGCGCCTATCGCGTCGGGCCGCTGGCACGGGTGAACAACTGCGATTTCATCGACACGCCGCTCGCCGAGGCCGCGCGCGTCGAGTTTCGCGCGTTCGCCGAGCCGGCCCCGGTGCAGTCCACGCTGGCCTTTCACTGGGCGCGCATGATCGAACTGCTGCACTGCGCCGAGGCCATCGAACGCCTGCTGGCCGACGACGACCTGTCGGGCGGCGAACTGCGAAGCGACGGCGAGATGACCCACGAAGGCGTCGGTGTCATCGAGGCGCCGAGAGGCACGCTGTTTCACCACTTCCTCGTCGACGACCAGGGCCTGGTCCGCCGTGCCAACCTGATCGTCTCCACCACGAGCAACAACCGCGCCATGAACGACTCCATCCGGCGCGTCGCCCTCGACGAACTCGACGGTCGCACGCTGACCGAGGGGCTCCTCAACCGCATCGAGGTCGCCATCCGCGCGTACGATCCCTGCCTGTCCTGCGCCACTCACGCGCTCGGCAAGATGCCCCTCGCGCTGGAGCTGGTCGACCATGACGGAGATACCATCGCGACGCTTCGCCGCGACGTCGACGGCGGCGTAAGGCGATCCGTGTGAAGCCGGCGCCGATACTGGTGATCGGCTACGGCAACCCGGACCGCGGCGACGACGGCGCGGGCATCGAAGTCGTCAACCGACTTGCGAGGTCAATCGAGGGCACCGCCCTCGAGCCGAACGTGGAGACCAGGACCGCCGTCCAGCTCATGATCGAGCACGCCGCCTGGCTGAACGGGCGCGTGTGCGCGGTCTTCGTGGACTGCGCGGAAAACGTCGATTCGCCCTGCCGCGTGTCCGAAGTGGAAGCGGTACGTGACCGCAGCTATACCAGTCACCAGCTTTCGCCGCCGGCACTGCTCGAGGTGCAGCAGCGCGCCTTCGCGCAGCAGCCGGGCCGGTCGTGGCTGGTGGAGATCCCCGGTCGCGAGTTCGCCCTCGCCGCGGGTTTTTCCCCGACCACGCGCCAATGCCTGCCGTCCTGCCTGGATGCGCTGACGCGCCTGGTCACCCGCACGGTTTCCGCTTTCGCGTAGTCAATCCCGCTCCCGCGACCCGCTTCGATCAGGCAGCCGCGCCACGAACGCCAGCAGCTTCGCGGAATCGAACATGGCGACCTCGATGCCGTTGTCGCGGCCGCGCACTTCGATGGAACGAAATTCGAGCGCGTCATCCCCGGCGCCGAGATGATCGAGCGCTTCCCTGGAAACGACCAGGTCGCAACCGTGGATCTTGCTGGCCGTTTCCAGGCGCGCGGCAATGTTGACGTTGTCGCCGATCGCGGTGAGCAGCGGCGAAGCCGGCGGACCCATGCGACCAACGATCGCTGGACCGGCGTGGATACCCACCCCCATGCGCAATTCCAGGTCAAACTCGCCGCACAACCGCTCGTTGAGCCGCGCGAGCCGGCGAAACATCTCCGCCGCCCCATTCAGGGCATCGGTCACGGCGCGCCGCAGGTCACGGGAGTCGAGCCCGTACAGGGCCATCAATCCGTCGCCGGAGAACTGGGCATAGTGTCCGCCGGTCGCATTGAGCGCGCCGGTCAACTCGCCGAAGAACTGGTTGAGTATGAACACGGCATCGTAGGGCAGGATACGCTCGCTGATGCGGGTGGACTCGCGCATGTCCACGAACACGCAGACCACGTCCCGTTCGTTCCCCGTCACGCCGCCGGCGGCGAGCGCCCGCGCGGTATCCGCGCCGGGATCGACCAGTGGCGTGATGGCGACGTCGACCGCGGGCCGCGTCTGGCAGGCGAGGCGGACGTTGTCGTCGGCCCCGATGCGCTCGAGCGCGGCTTTCTCCAGCGCGCCCGGCGCCGGCAAGTGCTCCCGGCCACTGCCGACGCGCACGCGGCAAGTGGTGCAGCGGGCGCGGCCGCCGCATACCGAGGCATGCGGCACGCCGGCAGCGCGCAGCGCCTCGAGCAGCGTCTGGCCGCGACGCGCCGCGATGCGATGGCCGTTGGCGTGAACGATTCTGACCTCGCCCCCGCGACGCGCCAGGCGCGCACGAACCTGGCGGGCGGCCAGCACCAGCGCCAGCGCGCCCGCCAGCACGAGCAGCACCGGCGTCTCCAGCGACGACAGCGCGACGCGCGTCGAGGCGTCCATGCGCGCGTAACTGGCGAAAACGTCGCGCATGACGTCCGGATCGTCGAGCCAGGTCGACGCCGTCAACGCGGCGCGCAGCACGCCGGCCTCGGCAAGCACCGGCACGGCGACGGCCAGCACGACCCAGAGCGGGAAGGTTCGCCGGTACCAGTCCTTCAGGCGCAACCAGTAGTGCAGGCCGATGACGACGTGAACCCATACCACGACCAGCAGCACCGGCAACTGGACCGCCGTGCGCCCGTTGCCGGCGATGACCGTCGCGAGGTAGTAGTAGTCGGGATCGAGGCCGCCCAGTTCGGCCGCCACCCGGGTGCCGATCACGTGCGAGGTCACCAGCGGCGCGATCGACAGGCCGAAAACCAGTTGCAACGTTTCCCATGCGGGCATTCGAAGGGTGCGTCGCCGGCACAACCGCAACAATGCCAGCAGGAAGTGCAACCACAGGCTGCCGTGCAACAGCAGCATCGGCAACGGATGGTCCCAGATCGGCGAAAACAATGACCGCCACGCCTCCATGGCCTCGAAGCCGACGATGCCCAGCGCGTGATTGATGAAGTGCTGAACAACGTAAAAGGCCAGCCCCAGGCCGGTGCCGAGCCTCAGGCGGCGTTCCCATTGGTACATGCGTCGATCCGGTTGATTCCGCGGCCGCGGCCGCGGCGCGGCGTGGTAACATGCAGCCGGCGCGGCGGCCGGCGCGCCTATTCTACGACACCCATCCGTGCAATCGGTTCATGACCAGCTACGAGGCAAAAGTCCGCGCCCTGAGCCAGGCCCTGCGAACCGCCGACGGCGACGTGCGCCTGGCGAAATCGACGTCCAACCTGTTTCGCGACCGTCGCCGCGACGCCGGACGCCGCCTGGACGTGAGCGGAATGAACGAAGTGCTCGCCGTCGACAGCGCGCGTCAACTCGTGACGGTCGAGGGCATGACGACCTACGAGAAGCTCGCCGACGCCTGCCTCGCCAAGCAGTGCATGCCGCTCGTGGTGCCGCAGTTGAAGTCCATCACGATCGGGGGCGCGGTTTCCGGCATCGGCATCGAATCGAGCTCGTTCCGCAACGGACTGCCCCACGAATCGGTGCTGGACCTGGATGTGCTGCTCCCCGACGGCGAGGTGGTGCACTGTACGCCGGACAACGAGCACGCCGACCTGTTCTTCGGCATACCGAATTCCTACGGCACGCTGGGCTACGTGCTCAAGCTGACCGCCCGAACCCAACCGGTCAAGCCCTTCGTCGCCCTGGAGCATCGACGCTTCGGCGATTTCGACGAGTACTTCGCGGCCGTCGGCGAAACCTGCCGAAGCGACGTCGATTTCGTCGACGGCACGATTTTCGACGTTAACGAGATGTATCTCACTACCGGCCGTTTCGTCGAGCACGCCCCTTACGCGAGTGACTACACCTGGCTGAAAATCTACTACCGGTCGATCCGCGAACGCCGCGAGGACTTTCTCGGCGTGCGCGACTACCTGTGGCGCTGGGACACCGACTGGTTCTGGTGTTCCAAGAACCTTTACGTGCAAAACCTGCCCATGCGACTCCTGCTGGGACGTCGCCGGCTCAACTCGATCACCTACCAGAAGGTGATGCGCTGGAACACGCGGGTCGGCCTCACCGCGTCGCTCAATCGCCTGGTGGACCGGCGGACCGAGAGCGTCATCCAGGACGTGGACATCCCGATCGAAAACGCCGCGGCCTTCGCCCGCTTCTTTTGCGAGGAGATCGGCATCCGGCCGGTCTGGACGTGCCCCATCGGCGGTCACGACCCGGCCCGGCATTATCCGCTCTACCCGCTCGGCGGCGGCGGACTGTTCGTGAATTTCGGTTTCTGGGACGTGGTTCCGAATCCCGACAAGCACCCTCCCGGGCACTTCAATCGCCTGGTGGAGGACAAGGTGTCCGAGCTCGGCGGAATCAAGTCGCTCTACTCCGATTCGTACTACGACGAGGACACGTTCTGGAGCCTGTACGACGGCGAGGCCTACTTCGCCCTCAAGCGTCGGTACGACCCCGGAGGCCGACTGCGCAATCTGTACGAGAAGTGCGTACTTCGCCAGTAACCGACACCCAGCGGGGCGCGCCGCGTTGATATTCGCCCGTCGCACCCCCACTCCGAGTGTTTCCCTGCAACCCCCGCCGGATCACCCACCCGAATGCAACCCGCTCTCGAAATCGAGGGGCTCAAGAAAACCTACGCCAACGGAATGACCGCCCTGCACGGCATCGACCTCAAGGTCGATGACGGGGATTTCTTCGCCCTGCTCGGACCCAACGGCGCCGGCAAGTCCACCGCGATCGGCATTATCTGCTCGCTGGTCAACAAGTCCGCCGGCCGGGTCCGAATCTACGGTAACGACATCGATGTCAACTTCAGCCGCGCCAAGGCATGCCTGGGCGTGGTGCCCCAGGAGTTCAACTTTTCGATATTCGAGACGCCCTTGCAGGTGGTGCTGAACCAGGCCGGCTACTACGGCATCGACCGCGCCCTGGCGCGAAAGCGAGCGGAGAAGTACCTGACCCAGCTCGGCCTGTGGGAGAAGCGCCGTAACCAGTGTCGCATGCTCTCCGGCGGCATGAAGCGCCGCCTGATGATCGCCCGTGCCCTGGTCCACGAGCCGCGGCTGTTGATCCTCGACGAGCCCACCGCGGGCGTGGACATCGAGATCCGCCACTCGATGTGGGCGTTTCTGCGCAAGATCAACGCGGAAGGCACGACGATCATTCTCACCACGCACTATCTCGAGGAAGCCGAGTCGCTGTGCCGCAACATCGCGATCATCGACCACGGACGATTGATCGAGAACACCACCATGAAGCGCCTGCTGCGACAGCTTCGCCGCGAGACGTTCATACTGGACACCGATCAGCCGGTGGGTGAACTGCCGCCGGACCTGGCGGCGCTTCGCCGCATCGACGATACCACCCTGGAAGCCGACGTCGAGCGCGGCGAGAACCTCGGGCGGATTTTCACCCGGCTGGATGCCCACGGCATCGTGGTGACCAGCATGCGAAACAAGTCCAACCGCCTGGAGCAGCTGTTCATCGACCTGGTCAAGGACGGCCGGGAGGCGCGCCAGTGAACGGACGCCCGCTCTTCGTCGCCTTCAAGACCCTCCTCTTCAAGGAGGTCACGCGATTCACCCGCATCTGGCAGCAGACCGTTCTGCCGCCGATCATCACCACGTCGCTGTACTTCGTGATTTTCGGCAACCTCATCGGTCCGCGCATCGGCGCCATGGAAGGATTCGACTACATGGACTTCATCGTGCCGGGGCTGATCCTGATGTCGGTGATTACCAACTCCTACGCCAACGTGGCGTCGTCGTTCTACAGCGCCAAGTTCCAGCACTCCATCGAGGAGATCCTCGTCTCGCCGACGCCGTCCTGGCTGATACTGGCGGGCTACGTGGGCGGCGGCGTGGCGCGCGGCATCCTCGTCGGGCTCGCGGTGACCGCCGTGTCGCTGTTCTTCAGCGAGCTTCAGATCCACAACGTCGCGGTGCTCTGCAGCGTCGTGGTGCTCACCGCCGTGCTGTTCTCGCTGGCCGGCTTTACCAACGGCATGCTCGCCACCAGCTTCGACGACGTGTCCATCGTGCCGACGTTCGTGCTGACCCCGCTGACCTACCTGGGCGGCATCTTCTACTCGGTCAACATGCTGCCGAACTTCTGGCAGGGCGTGTCCCACGCCAACCCGATCCTCTACATGATCAACGCCTTCCGCTACGGCTTCCTGGGCATCAGCGACATTCCGCTGGGCTGGTCCTACCTGCTGATCTTCGGATTCATCGCCGCCCTGTCCACCGTCAACCTGTGGCTGCTGGCCCGCGGCCACGGCATCCGTAACTGATCCCGCGGCTAGGCGTCCTCCAGCGACAAGCTGCCGCCTTCCTCGGGACGGAACACGTTGATGGGGATTTTCAGGAAACGACGGTTGTTCTCGTCGGGCCGCGGAATGCGTCCCGCGTCGATGTTGACCTGCACGCTCTGGAACAACAGCTTGGGGGCACTCAGCGTCTTGTCCCGCTCGGTGCGGAACTTGATGAAGTCCTCCATCGGCGTATCGGCCTTGAGTTGAATGTTGGCGCGCTTCTGCTCGCCGACCGTCGCCACCCAGGCCGGTTCGCGTCCGCCCGGCTGGTAGTCGTGTCCGACGAATACGCGGGTTTCGTCGGGAAGCGTGTAAAGCCGGTTGGTCACCGACTTGTACAGGTCCATGGCGCTGCCGGCCGGGAAGTCGCATCGGCCGGTGCCCATGTCCGGCATGAACAGGGCGTCGCCAGTAAACACGGCGTCGCCGAACAGGTAACTTGCGCAGGCGGGGGTATGCCCCGGCGTGAACAGCACCTTGAACCGTAGCGAACCGGCGCTAACGGTTTCTTCGTCGTCCAGCAGCCGGTCGAACTGGCGACCGTCGACCGGGAAGTCCTCGGGCAGCGCGAAGACGTCGCGGAAGATCGCCTGCACCTCGGTGATTTTGCGGCCGATGGCGGTGACGGCCTGCGGATACTTCTGCTTCAGCATGCGCGCGCCGGACAGGTGGTCGGCGTGAGCATGGGTTTCCAGGATCATGCGCGGCGCCAACTTGCGCGCTTCGACGAAATCGATGACTCGTTCGACGGACTCGGTCCAGATGCGCGAGGACGCGTTGTCATAGTCCAGCACCGGATCGATGATCACCGCGTCCGCGGTGTCGGGATCGTAGACCACGTAACTGAGCGTGGAGGTTCGGGGGTCGTAAAAGGCTTCGATCTCCATGATTCATCCTGTGTTTCGTTGGTTCGGGTCGTCCGCGGCACGGTGGTACCGACCGCCCGATCGTCGGCCGCGGTGAATTGAAGATGGTCGTCGCGACCAAAATATCAATATTATAATTATATAATAATTAACTTATTTTTATCCTTATGCGAATGCCGCAATGCTTCGGCCGGCGGCGTCGCGGTGATATGGTGCCCACGCCAGGCCCACGACGCGGACGTTGATGTCCATGGCGCGGGCTCGCACGGTAACTTGCTCCAGCTCGGCGGTGGACGCGTCGAACTGCTCGTGCAACGCATCGACGTCCGCCTCGAAGGCGCGCTCGAGTTCGGCGATATCCTGCTTCACCGCCGCCATCTGCGCCTCGGCACGCTCGACGTCGCCGGACTCTTTGCTGATGCGCCCGGCCTTGCGGATGGCGCTGCCGACGCTGCCGGCCGCGCTCTTGGTCAGGCGCTTGCGACCCAGGAAGGCGCCGAGGATTGCCGTTCCCACCGAGATGGCGGTGTCCAGCTTGCTTTGGCTGGCCTGCTCTTCCTGCGTCTCGACCTTGTCACGCGCCCGCTGCAGGCGTTTCTCCAGCGTCCCGAGCTTCGCGTCGTAGCGCTTGCGCAGCTTGCCCACGGCGATGTCGCGTGCTTCGTTGGCGGCGAGTTGTAGCCGCGCGCGAAACGCGCCCTCGTCCTCGCCCGGTTCGGAAACCATCTTGTAGTCGGCGGAGCGAACCAGCTCAAGCGGGCACTCGGTGCGCAGCCAGCGCTTGAACGCCTTCTCCCAGTCGCCGTAGTTGCCGGCCTTGCCCGCGGCCGCGGGCAGTTCACCGTAGACGGCGCCTTCCTCGCCGTCGTCGAGCAGTCGCTCGAGGTCCACGGCGGGTCGCATGGCGCCGTCCCAGTCGATCCCCGCCGGACCGTCGTCGATCTCCGCGAGACACAGGTACTCGCGCGGGCAGTCCACCTTGTAGCGGGCATTGTGATAGTGAACCGAGGCGGCGGCGATCAACTGCGGATGGTAGTAGAGGGTACTGTCCGCGGCGGGCTCGACGGCGACCGGCAGGTAGTGCACGGGCACACGGGGCGGCATCACCGGCGGCGCGGCATGGTCGATCCCGCCCGTCGACGGCGCGGGCCGCTCGGTCGGCGCGGCCTCGGCGTCCGATTTGCGACCGGCCATGAGTTTGCGAATCTGGTCCCGGGTCAGCGGCCCCGCGAGATACGACATCACCCAGCGGGTGGCGAACACCACCGGCGCGCTCTCGTGCACGTTGTGCAGCAGGAACCGACGCTTGCCGAGCCCGGCCAGCACCCGCTCCATGCGCGGGCGGTCGAATTCGCCGCCGCCCGACGCGCCCTCGAGCCCTTCCATTACCCGCGCCTTGTCGCGTTCGGTCTGCAAGCGGCCGATGAACCACGTGCCGGTGTTGGACAGGCCCTTGTAATCCAGGTCGACCGGGTTCTGGGTCGCCAGCACGAGACCGACACCGAATGCGCGCGCCTGCTTGAGCAGCGTCAGCAACAGCATTTTCGACGGCGGGTTGGCGGTCGGGGGCATGTAGCCGAAGATCTCGTCCATGTAGAGAATGGCACGCAGACTCCCGGTGCCGCTCTGGCGGCGCATCCAGGCGAGCAACTCGTTGAGCAGCATGGTGACGAAGAACATGCGCTCGCTGTCCGACAGGTGCGCGATGGACATCACCGACAGCCTGGGTTTGCCCGTGTCGCCGAAGAACAGCCGCTGGGCGTCGAGACGCTCGCCTTCCATCCACACCCCGAAACCGGGCGCGGCCAACAGGTTGTTCAACCGCATCGCCAGCTCGAAACGATCCTTCGCCGGGTAGAACGATTCCAGGTCCACCACGCCGATCCGTTCCATGGGCGGCCCCTGGATGGCGCCGATCAACGCGGCGATATCCAGGCTGCGGCCGGCATCCCAGCTATGCTTGAGCACGTTGGCAACGAGTATGTGCTCGCGGCTGGTAAGCGGATCGGCATCGACGTCGACCAGGGAAAGTATGCTGGTGGCGGTGGAGGCGATGCGCTCGCGGTACAGGTCCGCGTCCTCGCGCAGCGACTCGTCGGGGGCATTGAACGACTTGAGCACCGACACGGGAATGCCGGCGTTGCTTCCCGGCGTGTAGATGGCCATGTCCACGCTGTCGCGCAGGCGGGCAATGCGCTCCCGGCCCTGGCCCCAGTCGGCGAGTCCCTTCTCCCACAGCCGCGCCTGGTCGGCGGCGTACTGTTCCACGGTCATGCCCTGGTTGACCGCCTCGCGCGCATTCACCCAGGGCGCGAAATCCGAAGGCGAAAGGTCGGGAAAACTGAGCAGACAGTTGCCGAGGTCGCCCTTGGGATCGATGGCGATCACCGGCACCTTGTCGATCGCGGCCTCTTCCAGCATGGCGACGCCGAGGCCGGTCTTGCCGCTGCCGGTCATGCCGATGATGACCGCGTGAGTGGTGAGATCCTTGGAATCGTACAGGACCAGGTCATCCTTCTGCCTGTCGTCCTGAAGATCGTAGGTCTTGCCGAGGTAGAATGCGCCCAGTTTTTCGTAGTCGTTCACGTGTCCCTCCGGCGGCGGAGTGCGGTTCGAAATGCCGACATTCTACCGCGCCCGGAACGCGCAGGCCCGGCGTCCGGATTCATCACAAACGCTTGGGAAGGAAACTGGCGCTCGATGCCGACGCCAGGTGCATGGCGCCGAGCACCACATAGAAAACCCAGAACGGTCCGAACCAGAGCACCAAGGTGACCAACGCCGGCGTCAGCAACTCCGAACCTTCCCGCCACGTGGAGAACACGGTCGTCATCGCCGTGCGCTCGCGAGGCCTGACCATGCGCATGAACGGGATGTTGCCGAGCACGTCGAGCATCGCGCCGCCGATGGCGCCCGAGACCCAGAATACCAGGCCCAACGGCCGCGCGGATTGCAGCAGGCCGAGTGCGATGGCGCTCAACCCGGTAAGGACGAGACCCGCGATGATCATGTTGCGGGTACCGAATCGATCAGCCAGGCGCTGCGCCACGGGACTGAGCAACAGCAACGCGCTGCTGCCCGAAAGCAGCGCGCCGGCAACCCAGGCCGGCAATCCCGCCTCGACCACGTAGATCGGACCGTAGACGAACAACGCCACCCAGTAGCACGACCGGCTCAGCGTGATGCCGTAGGCAATGCGCAGGTTCGACTGGCGCAAGTAGCGGATCACGCCGTGCAACGGGTTCGCGGTGTGGGTTCGGGCGCGGCGCACGACGGGATTCGGGCCCAGCCGAAGCCGCCAGAAGTAGGCCAGCATGACCAGGGCGAACAACGCCGAGACGGTGAACACCGCGCCGGGCGCGAACCGCCCGTACATCCACACGCCCGCCATCGGTCCGACCAGCCACGCCGCGCCGGCGTACAGCACGCGCCGCGACTCGTTGCGGGTCAGCTCGCGCTTGCCGATGTATTCCATGATGTAAAGCGACAGGCACACCGAGAAGACGGATGCCGCCGCCGAACGCATGCCGATGCCCAGCGCAAGCAGCGGACCGTAAGTGGTGTAAAGGCATAGCGCGGCGAACGCCAGGAACACCCCGCCCATGGTTACCACGAAGCTGCGGTTGAGCAGGCGCTCGAGCGTGCCGATGTTCAGCGTGATGCAAAGCGTGAACACCGCGCCGGCCAGGTAGACGTAGGACACGAGTTCCTTGCTGCCCAGGGTCTCGAAAGCGATCAACGGCACGATGCCGACCAGCAAGGCGCGCGAAAATCCCTCGATGCCGGCGAGACGCGCCAGCGAGATGCTCACCCATGGCGAGAGCTGGTCGAGAGCAATGGGCCGCCGGTGGAACATGACGGATGGCGCAGGATACGCGCGGGTAGGAACGCGGCGCGGATTGTATCTTCAGCCGTGCGTCGTGAAATCAGTAATTCGCGACCCGATCGATCACGGTATTACCAATCCGGGCGGTGGAGTCGATCACCGGCACGGAAGCCGCGACGGCGAACGTGCCTCAGGGCCAGACGTCGGTGCTGAGGTAGCGTTCGCCGGTATCGGGCAGCAACGCCAGCATCTGGCGACCGTCGACGTCGTCGCGCCGCGCGACCTTCAGCATGCCGGCCACCGCCGCGCCACAGGAGATGCCCGACAGGATGCCCTCGCGCCGCGCCAGCAGCCGGGTGGTCTCGTAGGCCTCCTCGGTGGTGATGGGCACGATCTCGTCGTAGGAGGCGGTATCGAGCGTATCGGGGATGAAGCCCGGCGCGGTACCCATGATCTTGTGCTTGCAGGCAATCCCCTTTGACAGGATCGGCGAGTCGGCGGGCTCCGTGGCGATGATGCGAAGACCCGGAATGCGCGGGCGCAGGTAGCGCGACAGCCCGGTGATGGTGCCCCCGGTGCCGGTGGTGCAGACGACCGCGGCAAGGTCGGTGCCGAAGTCGTCGAAGATCTCGTCGGCGGTCTGCTCGTGGGAGGCCGGGTTCGCGGGGTTGAAATGCTGGCCGACGAAGAACCAGCCGTTCTCCCCGGCCAGCCGCTTCGCCTCCTCGATGGCGCCGACGGTGCCTTTCTCCGCCGGCGTCAGCACCAGCTCGCCGCCGTAGGCCAGGAGGATGCGCTTGCGCTCTTCGCTCATGTCCTCGGCCATGACGAACACGCCGCGATAGCCGCGGGCCGCCGCCACCATGGCCAGTCCGATCCCGGTGTTGCCGGAAGTAGGCTCGATGATGGTGTCGCCGGGCGCGATCACCCCGCGCTGCTCGGCGTCGATAATCATGTTCAGCGCCGGCCGGTCCTTCACCGAGCCGCCGGGGTTGGCGCGCTCGAGCTTCACCCACAAGTCGGCGGCACGGTGATCGGTAAAATGGTTGAGGCGAACGACCGGCGTGTGCCCGATCGTCTCGATGATGCTCTGGTATTTCACTCGCGTTGCCATGTTCGCCGATGCGATGCGGCGGCACCGGCGCGTTTTCACTCACGTTATTGGACCAGGCAAGTATTGCATAGTTTCGACGACGAGGGCCGCGAGGACCGGATCCCGGCGCAGCGGCGGCGACGGGTTCAGGCGACCCGATGCAAGCTGGCGTATGGCACCTGCGCGTCGAACAGCGACGCGAATCGATCCGGTTGAGCGAGACAAAGAATGACGCGGATGACGCCGGCGTGTGCGACCACCAGCACGCGAGGCTCGCGCCGCGCGACGATGCGCTGCCACGCGTCGGCGACGCGCTTCTCGAAGTCAGTGAACGACTCCCCGCCCGGCGGCGAGACCGAGCGCGGGTCGCGCCAGAAGTCCGAAAGCGTGGCCGGATCCCGGCGCAACACCTCCTCGGCGGTCATGCCCTCCCAGTCGCCGAAGTCCATCTCCGCCAGCGCCGGGTCCGCGGTCAACGGCACGCGATGACGCGACGCAAAGGTCTCGGCGAAGGCGCGGCAGCGCACCAGGGGCGAGGTTACGACGAGCGACGGTGGGTCGAGACGGGCGACCGCGTCGAACATGGCGTCGCGTCCGGTGCTGGTGAGCGGGTCATCGGTGCGCCCGCGGAACCCGCTCCCGCCGGTGGTCTCGCCGTGGCGCAGCAGCCAGCGCGAGCGTTCACTCCCTTGCGCTGACACCCGCCTCCTCGAAGGTCGCCATGCGGGCGTGCAGTTCGCATGCCATGCGCACCAACGGCAGTGCCGCCGCCGCGCCGCTGCCCTCGCCGAGGCGCATGGACAGATCCAGCAGCGGGACCAGGCCGAGCCCCGCGATCACGCGATCGTGACCGGGTTCGGCGGAGCGGTGGCCGAGGATCATCCACCCGGCCAACCCGTCGTGCAACCTTGACGCGGCCAACGCCGCGACCGAGCTGATGAAGCCGTCGACCAGCACCGGAATGCCGAGTTGGCCGCAGCGAATGAAGGCGCCGGCCAGCGCCGCGATCTCGAAGCCGCCGACGGCGCGCAGCGCGTCGTGCGCGGTCGACAGTTCGCCCGCATGGCGCGCAAGGGCCCTGTCGATGACCGCCGCCTTGCGCCGTACGCCGTTGGCGTCGAGACCGGTGCCGGGACCGGCGAGGTCCGCGCCCCCGGCGCCGAGCAGCGCGCAGGCGACGGCGGTGGCGGCGGTGGTGTTGGCGATGCCCATGTCGCCGCCGATGAACAGGTCGGTGCCGGCGTCGACAGCACGCTGCACCGCGTCGCGACCCGCGGCGAGCGCGGCGGCGAGCTGCTCGCCCGACATCGCCGGCGCGTCGACGAAGTTTGCCGTGCCCGGCGCGACGCGGGCGTCGATGACGCCGTCCATCGCTTCGAGCGCGTCCACGGTGCCCACGTTGACGACTTCGAGCCGCGCCTCCTGCAGCCGGGCCAGGACCGAGATCGCGGCGCCGCCGCGGGCGAAGTTGCGCACCATCTCGCCGGTCACCGACTGGGGAAAGGCCGACACCCCCTCGACGGCGACGCCGTGGTCGGCGGCGAAGACCACGATCGACGGATTGTTCACCCGGGGCCGGGCGCTTCCCTGCATCGCGCACAGGCGAAGCGCCAGGGTCTCGAGCGTGCCGAGCGATCCCGGCGGCTTGGTCAGGCTCGCCTGTCGCGCCTCCCCCCGAACCAGGGCATCGAGGTCCAGGGCTTCGGCCGGCTCGGCGATCCAGTCGGTGTCGGGCATCGATCTGTTTCCTCGTTATCCGACGGGCGGTCCCTTGAGTACCAGCGGCAAGCCGGCGCTGACCGTGATCACCCGGTCGCACAACGCACCGAGCCGCTGGTGCAGCAGGCCGGCCTCGTCGCAAAAGCGGCGCGCCAACGCGTTCGCGGGCATGACGCCGAGGCCCGTCTCGTTGGCGACGAGGACGACGTCGGCGGCCATGTCCGGCAACACGTCGAGAAACGCCTCGATCTCGCCGCGCATACGTTCCTCGTCGTCGCCGTCGAGCAGGTTATTGAGCCATAACGTCAGGCAATCCACCAGCACGCAACGCCCGGCATCGTCTTCTCGCGCGAGCACGGCGGCGAGGCGCAGCGGCTCCTCGACCACGCGCCAGCTGGCTGGCCGCGATTCGCGATGACGCGCAATGCGCCGGCGCATCTCCTCGTCTCCCGGCGTCGCCGTGGCGACGAACAGCACCTCGCGCCCGCCAACCGCCGCGAGGCGCGCGCCGAGGGCACTCTTGCCGGACTTGACGCCGCCGAGAACGAGTTCCTTCATCGACTGCCCGGGGTGTAGCGCAGCGTGAGGTATGCCGCGCGCTCGCTCTGGTTGAAGAACGAGGCCGTCTCGTAGGCTTCGTCGAACAGGTTGACGATGCGCAACTGCAACTGCCAGTCGTCGCCGAAACGCATGGCGCCGCGCACGTCGACGGTGGCATAGGCGTCTATCTCCCGCGTGTTGGCGAGGTCGTCGTACTTTCGCCCCTCGGCAATCAACGTGGCGCCGGCGCTGAAACGGCCGAAGTCGCGGTCGAGATCCACGCGCAGGGTTTCCTCGGCGCGGCGGGGCAGCTGGTTGCCGTCGAGGCCAGCCGAACGGTTCTCCGGGTCGAGCAGCGTCAACGAGGCGTTCAGAATCCAGTCCGCCAGCGTCGTGTTGTAGGTGATTTCCAGGCCGCGTATACGGGCGGCGTCGATGTTCACCGGGGCAAAGGTATCGGGGTCGATACCGATCAGGTCGTCGATGTCGGTGTCGAACAGGTAGACCGCCCAACGCCCGCCGGCCGATGCGATGCCCAGCTCCACGCTGTCGGATTCCTCGGGCCCAAGGTCCGGGTTGCCGAAGCCGGGAAAATACAGCTCGTTGAAGCTCGGCGCCTTGAACGCGGTGGCGTAGGACAAGGTCACCCGCTGCCCCCCGGCAAGTCGATGGCCAAGGGTGATGCCGCCGGTGGTCTTTTCGCCGAACTGCTCGTTGTCGTCGCGGCGCAGGCCGAGTTGCAGTTCCTGTTGTCCGAAGCTGCCCTGGTACTGGGTGAACAGGCCGACATTGTCGCGCTCGGTCTCGACGAAGGCGAGATCGGACTCGACCCGGTCGTCGATGTAATCGACGCCGGCGGTGAACATATGGTCGTCACCGACGAACTGGTCGACCTGGACGGTCGCGCTGTCGCGGATGGTGTCGAAACGACTGGCGAACGCGCCGTCGAGCAGGTTCGTCGTAAGGTCCTCGGAACGCCCGAGGTCCAGCTTGACCATGGTGTTGTCGCCGGGGGCGAGGCGAATGCCGCCGCCGAGCACTTCCTGCTCGGTCTCGGTCTCGTTCTGGAAATCGCCGTCGAAATCGGTCTCGTTGTCGGACGCCAGGTAGTGAAAGTCGATCTCGGTGCCGCCGTCGAAGCGGTAGCCGGCACGAAGGCTGCCGGCGGCGTTCTCGTATCCGTCGTCGTCCGGCTCAGTGTTGAAACAGCCGGCAACGCCGGGCTCGCCGCTGCAGGCGTCGAAACCGTCGGTGCGTTCGCCGGACAAACCCACGTTGAACCATCCATCGTCACCGCCGCCGGACAGCGACAACGAGCCGTTCGTGGTACCGAAGCTGCCGCCGCCTACCGACACGCTGGGCGTCAGCTCGCCGCCGCCGCGCCGGGTGAAGATCTGGATCACGCCGCCGATGGCTTCGGAGCCGTAGAGGTGCGAGCGCGGGCCGCGCACGATCTCGACGCGCTCGATCTGCTCCACCGGCAGGTCCTGGAACGGCGCCGTGCCGAGACTCGCCGAACCCACCTTGACGCCGTCGATCAACACCAGCACGTGATCGGATTCGGTGCCGCGCAGGAACACGTTGGTCGCCTTGCCGGCGCCGCCGGCGTTGCCGACGTTCATGCCGGCGCTGCCGCGCAGCAGGTCCTGCAGCGAACGAACCTGCCGCGTCTCGATGTCCTCGCGGGTGATGACCGTCACCGGCGCCATGGCGCCGTCGACGGTCTGCGCGGTGCGCGTGGCCGTGACCACGATGGGGTCGGCGGTGGTGACGGCGAAGGCCGACGGGGTCAGCGCGGTCAACGCGACCACGCCGGGAACAAGGCGATAAAACATGGTGACACTCCTCTCGCGCACGCCCGCACGATGCAGAATTGGTATCGTGGAAAGACGTTTGCGGAGAGAGGATCGAGGGGTGGCATGCCACCGCTTTCGTCGCGCCCCGCAACGTCCGCTGGTGACAACCGGCCGGTCTCCGGACTCGCGAGAAGTGAGCATGTCACCGGGGCGACGCCTTCCCATGCCGAGGGGCACAGTGGCATTGAAGTCGCCTTTGTCTCGCCTACCGTTGCGGGGGCAGCGCCGGCATTGAACTGCTAGAATAGTTCGCACCAGCTTCCCGTTCGGCGTCATCGCCGCCCGGGGAACCTGCTGTCAGCGCTGCGAGACTACGCGGGGCGTGAAACATTGTCAATTTGTCCATGTTCGCGACCGGGACCCAATTCGAAAACCGACGGGACCTTTCATGAGCACCGTATTCGACGTACCCCAGGCTACCGTGCCGATCCACGGCTCGGGCGACACCTTCCCCGCCCGGCGCATTTACTGCGTCGGCAGAAACTACGCGGCGCACGCCCGCGAGATGGGATTCGATCCCGATCGCGATCCACCGTTCTTCTTCTGCAAGCCGGCCGACGCCCTGCTGTACTGCCCGCCCGGCGAGACGGCTGACATGCCCTACCCGTCGCGCACGGAGAACCTGCACCACGAGATCGAACTGGTCGTCGCCATCGGCGGCACCGGCCGCGACGTGGCGGTCGCCGACGCCAATGCGCTCGTCTTCGGCTACGCCGTGGGACTGGACATGACGCGACGCGATCTTCAGGTCGCCATGCGTGACAAGGGCCGCCCGTGGGAAGCGGGCAAGGCATTCGACTGGAGCGCGCCGATCGGCCCGATCCACCGTGTCGAGGACACCGGCATTGTCGAGTCGGGCGAGATCGAGGTGTCGGTCAATGGCGAGGTGCGTCAGAAGAGCGATCTCACCCACCTCATCTGGTCGATACCCGAGGTGATCGCCAACCTGTCGACGCTGTTCGAACTCAAGCCCGGCGACATCATCTACACCGGAACGCCGGAGGGCGTCGGCGCCGTGCAGCGCGGCGACGTGATGACCGGCCGGGCGGCCGGCGTCGGCGAAATCCGCGTACGCATGGTCTGAACCGAAGCGCCGCGTCGTCGCTACAACCGCTGCAACTCGTAGAAGACGGCGCGGTCCAGGCGCGAGAACATTTCGCGATACACGGCGGGGTCGCTGACGGTGTCCGCCGCCGCGGTGCCGTCGTCGCCGACGTCCCGCGTAACGAAACCCAGGCGCACGCGCGTGCCGGCGGCGATGGCGTGAACCGATATCGACGCCTCGAGCCGACGGTTCACGCCGCGAGCCGAGGGATCGGCCGCGAACCAGTAGCGTCGCTGGCGACGACTTTCGCGCCGCGTCGCGGTCGCCTCGAGCGTCGCGCTGATCAACCCCAACCCGGCGTCGGCCCCGGTGATGGTGAACCCCTCGTCCTGCAGGCTCGCAATGACCGCGCGCATCACGGCGCCGGCATCGGTAACGGGATAATCGCGAACCTGCAACTGGCGCAGTTGCAGCGGGGAGGCCTCGGGATTACCGGCGGCGTCGAGGATGGCGTCCGCCTCGTCGCGGGCGTGAAACGAGCAAGCCGCGACGGCGATCGCGAACAACGACACCGGCAGTAGCCTCGACCACGCGATCACGTCATCGCCTCGCTAGAAACGCGACGACTGGTACGAGTAATCCGATACCAACCCGGCGGCAAACCGGATGATCACCGTCAGCGTGCGCTGGCTGGTGCTGCTGGCGCCCGCCTGCTTGGCGTAGTCCCCCGACACGGCGCCCTGGGCGCTGTCGCCGCCGCCGGCGATCAGGCCGCGAAAACTCTTGCTGCTGGACTGGAAGGAACTGTCGGTACTGACCTTGTCGTAAACCCAGGTCTCGGTGCCGTCCTGGTCGCGGGTGACCAGGTTGGGGCTTCCCAGGGCCGTGACCACCTCCGACTGCGGCATACCCTCGCGAATGGAACGCTGCACGGTGCCGAGGGTGAGCTCGCGTTCGCGGGTGGAGGCAAGATCCTCGTGGTGACGGCCGGCGTTGATACAGCCGGACAACGTGGCCGCGGCCAGCATGATCGAAAGCAACCAGGCGAACGTTCGATTACCCATGATCTCGTTACCAGGATTCGCGCCGACGAACCGGCGACATCGTCATTTCAATTCGTCGCAGCGATGACGCGCGCCTTCGCTGCCCTCGACGTGCCGCGTCAGGCAACGGAACACGTCGTTCTCGCGTCGCAGGTAGATGACCTCCACCGTGACGCCGGTGCCCGTGGGCGGCACGACCACGTTGGTATCGATGATGGTGAAGCCGTCGTGTACGAGTTCGTCCAGCGATTCGGAGGTCGGCTTCCAGGGATTGTCGTCCGCCGCCGCGCATGCGCAGGCCACCAGGACCGCCGCGGCCATGCCCCCGGACAGCTTCCTGCCGCGCAAGCTCATGTTGACTCGTCAGGTGTCATCATGGGTTCGTGAGACTAGCACGACATCGGCGGCGCGGGTATCCTTCGACGCCCGTTCCACGTCGCGAGACCGACCATGCCCGAAGCCGGAGCGCCGCGCGATGAATACCGCGTCGCTACGTTCTACCGCTTTTCCGAACTGCCACATTTCGCCGAGCTGCGCGAACCGTTGATCCGCTTGTGTCGCGACAACGGCGTGCGCGGTACGGTCCTGCTCGCCGGCGAGGGTGTCAACGGCACCATCGCCGGCCCGGGCCGCGGCATCGACAACGTCATGTCGTGGCTGCGCGCCGTGCCGGGGCTCGACGGTATCGACGCGCGGCTGTCGTGTTGCGAGGAACCGCCGTTTCGGCGCATGAAGGTCAAGCTGCGTCCCGAGATCGTGACGCTGGGCGTGGAAGGCATCGAGCCCGCCTCCATGGCGGGCGAATATGTCGATCCCGCGCAGTGGAACGCGCTCATCGAACGCGACGACGTGGTCGTGATCGACACGCGCAACGACTACGAAGTCGACATCGGCACCTTTGCCGGCGCGCGCAACCCGCGCACCTCGAGCTTCAGCGAGTTGCCGGCGTGGATCGAATCCCAGAGCGACCTGGCGTCGCGTCCGCCCGTTGCCATGTTCTGCACCGGCGGTATTCGCTGCGAGAAGTCCACGGCGTATCTCAAGTCGGTCGGATTCGACGAGGTGTACCACTTGCAGGGCGGCATCCTCAACTACCTCGCCACCATCCCCGAGTCAGACAGCTTGTGGCGCGGCGAGTGCTTCGTCTTCGACGAGCGGGTGTCGGTCGGTCACGGACTCGCGCCCGGCACGCACCGGCTCTGCAAGGGCTGCGGCCGACCCGTGCCCGCGGACGCCGACGACGCCGGACCGTGCGCTCGCTGCGAAACGACGAAGCGTTGACGCCTCGCCGCGGGCCGTGTCGCGCGGCTCACTCGTGGGTGTAACCTGCCGCCTCCACGCCCGCGATGGCGCAGGCTTCATCCTGGTCGGACGTGTCGCCGGAGATGCCGACGGCACCCAGCACGATGGTGCCGGACTTGATCAGCACGCCGCCGGCGGCCGCGACCAGGTTTCCGCCGCTGGCGGCCACCAGCGAGTTGAAAAACTCCGGACGCGCCGACGCCATCTCGGCCAGGGCGCGCGACGACGTTTCCAGCGCCAGCGCACCCGACGCCTTGCCCTTGGCTACGGTGGGCCGAAGACGGCTGGAACCGTCCTCGCGGGCACACGCCTTGATCTCCCCGGAGTGGTCGAGGACGACCACGGTCAGGGCCTTGAGTTCGAGCTCCCTCCCCTTGGCCAGGGCCGTGACGATGATCGTGTTGGCGTCTTTGAGCGTGAGCATGTCGTGTTATTCCGGTCGGTATGTTGTTGGATGACATTCATCGTACCGACCGCACCGCGCGGGCGCAAAAGGAGCGCGTTCACGATGCGCAAGACCGGACCCGGCGCGCCGTCGCGACCGGCGGCCGTCAGAACAACAGGCGAATGCCGGCGCCGATGACGTCGACGTCGCGCTCGGTGTCGAACTGCGTCCATTCGACGTAGAGCGCCACCGGGCCCGCGCCGAAGTTGATGCCGGCGCCGTAGAAGTTCTCCGTCTCGTCGCTATCGAACGGCACGCCGAACAACGTGCCCGACGATTCCAGTCGCGCCGCGCCCAGCTTGCCGTAGATGTTCGAGGAACGCCCGATGGGCGCCGCGATCAGCAACGCACCGGTCCACGCGTCGTTGTCGATGTCTCCGGCGCCGGACTCGTACTTGCCAAGATCGTAGTAGCCGATCTCGATGCCGACGAAATCATTGAACATCAATCCGAGCGCGGCATTGTAGGTGGTATCGTCGTCGTCGAAATCGCTGTCGTCGATGGACGCGCGGTTGCCGCCGACGCCGATGTAGCTGTTGGCTCCGGCGGCGACAGGCATCGCCAACATCAGCGCGAGCGTGAACAGGATCGACTTGCGTGCTTTCATCTTCTTGTCTCCGGTTTCCGTTTGCAGGTCGGGAAATCGCTGGCGTCTCAGGCGCGCTATCGGCAGACCACGCGGTAGTTGCCGCCGTAGTAGCGATTCTTGTAGTCGTGGCCGATGGACCCGCCCAGGGCCGCGCCGGCCACGGTGGCGATGTCGCGTCCGCTGCCAGAGCCGAACTGGTTGCCGATCGCGCCGCCGACGATCGCGCCGGCGATCTCCGGGGTATAGGATCGCGAGGCCACCGGCACGCGCCAGCAGTCGCGCGCGCCGCCGGCGTGGGAATATCCGGACCGGTAATTGGGTTGGTATCCGCCGTTGTAGGGCACCGCCACGCACCCGCCCAGGGCGAGCGCGGCGGCTATCGCGGCAGTCGTCAGCAACGCTTTCATGGTTCACCTCCAGGTTGGACCCCTCGCCGGGGACGGCCTCGACCGGCGAGAGCGGATGCCCCGCCGCCTCGGCCGTGACGCCTCGGCAGTGCGTACCGAGTCTGCTGATCGGGGGATGAATCGGCTGTGAACCGGGAATGAACTGCAACTGAATGTCGTGGATGTCGGCGTCGCGGACCCGCGCCGCTACCATCCGCCGCCGCCGCCGCCTCCGCCGCCACCGCCGGAGGAGCCGCCGCCCCCGGACCCCGACGACGATCCCGGCGCGGTCGAGGAACTGGCGATCGCCGATCCCAACGACGAACCCATCGCCGAGGAGAATCCGCCGATGTTGCCGGGATCGAATCGACGACCGTGGTACCAGCCCGGCCGATAAGCCTTGCCCTGTTCCTCGAGCTGCCCGAAGACTTCCGCGAAACGCTCGGACCAGCGGTTCTCCACGTCCATGGCCATGGCAAAGGGCAGGTACCGCTCGAACAGTTCCGGCGTTTTCTCGGGCGGATGACGAAGATTCAATTCGTCCTTCTCGGCGACATCCAGGTAGAGCCGGAAGCCGTCCATCTTGTCGAGCAATTCGCGCCCGGCGCGCGTGGGCGCCTTGAGCAACTGGTAGAACACCAGGTTGACGACGACGGCCACGACCAGCACGACGCCGACCGCCGGCGAGCCGCCGAAGAACAGGAACCCGAGTCCGACGAGCTCGCCGATGACGAAGGGCGCCGCGAACGCGGTGGCAAACAGCGCGCGCACCCATTCGAGCACCGAGCGCGCGCCGCGCCAGGCACTGAACGCCTGGCGCAGCAGCGCCGCCACGCCGATGCTCCAGAACGAAAGCCACAGCGAGATGAACACCGCGATCGCCCGCCGCTCCCCGGACAGCGTCAACGCCGCGCCGCCCACGGTGAGCAAGGTAATGATCGCGCCGCCGACGATCCATTTCGAGTTGGTGCTGAAATAGATCTTGTCGTAGTCGTTCTTGAGCGACGCCTCGTGCGCCTTCAACGCGGCCCGAATACGCGAGTGGTTCTTTCGTTCGAACACGACCCTGCTGCCGGAATCCGCCGTGTCGTCGCTCGAGGTGTCTTTCGACAATGCTTGCATCCGGGACACGCGCTTCAATCCCTGTTCCACCATCCTCGCAACGAGGCGCGGCGCGAAGCCGAGTTTCTGCGACTGCTCCGGCAGTTGCTGCAGCAGTTCCTCGAGCTTTACGGACTTCCTGGCGCCCGGCCGGGTGGACAGGAACAATGAACGGATCAGTGCCCGTTCGCCCGGCGCGACGTCCTCGACCGGCTTGTCGGTGCGCGTGACCGAGAACTTTTTTCCCTCCTCGTCGATCTCGATCAGTCCCTTCACGGCCAGGTTCACCAGGGCCGTGGCGAACGTCTTGTGGTCGTAGCCCATGCGACGCACGTAGCGCATCGATGCCGGGGAATAACCGGGCGGCGGTTCGTATATCGGGAAGATGACCCCGGCTTGCGGATCGCGGCCGTAACGATGCCAGGTCACCAGATAGAATCCGAGCAGCACGGCGAGGCCGAGCACTCCGATCAGGTACTGCGCATTGTCGCGCAGGAAATACGCGGCGCGTTCCGTCTCTCCCGGTCGCTCGACGAAGCCGGTTGGCCACGAGACGACCAGGGTAAAGCCTTCCCGCGGACGAAACGGACGCGTGGTGGAAAACCGCGCGACGCCGTTGCCATCGACAGCCGCCGTGTAATCTCCCCCCTTGTCGCCGGCAAACCCGGTGTAACCCTCGACGCGGATCGCATCCGACGGCACGCCGTCCGGCAGTCGTACGCTGGCGCGCACCTCGAGGATCGGAAACGCCCAATCGTTGCCGGTGACGTTCCAGTACAACTCGTCCTGGTCGTCGAAAAAGCCGAGCTGGCGCGTGGTCCGGTAGCGCAGCGTGTAGGTGTAGACGCCGTGGTCGAGGAAGCGATCGGGATGACCGATCAGCACGCGAACCCCGTTGGCGCGCGACTCGGTATGGTAGTCCTCGACCGAATCGTCCCGCCGCACTTCGAGGACGTCGAATCCCACCCGGTAGCGGTTGCCGCGCGCGTCGGTATAGTCGGTGGGAAAATCGCGGTAGATGCCACGGCGAATCGAGTCACCCTCTGCGCGAACGCGGATCGTCTCGGTGACCTCCATCGCGCCGTCGGCAAACACCACGACGTCGCTGCCGTAGGACAGGATTTCCTCGCGCGCGACCGCCTCGACCGGCGCCAGCAGGACCAGGACCAGTAACCACGCGAAGGCACGCATCTCAGACGTCCGCATCGAAGTAATCGGCCGGTCGAAACCGGAACGTCCTCGCCACGAGGTTGTCGGGAAACGTATCGATGCGGGTATTCAGGTTACGCACCGCGCCATTGTAATAGCGTCGCGCGTACTGGATGTGGTCTTCCACCTCGGAGATCTCCACCTGCAGTTCGAGGAAGTTCCGGTTCGCCTTCAGGTCGGGATAACTCTCAGCCACGGCGACCAGCCGACGCATCTCCTCGCCGATCCGGTTCTCGGTCTCCGCAAGCCGGCCGGGATTCAGCGTCTCCATGGCCCGCGCCCGAAGCTCGGTCACCGCGCTCAGCGTCGCCTGCTCGTAGGCGGCGTACTGCCGCACCGCCTCGACCAGCTTCGGAATCAGGTCATGGCGCCGCTTGAGCTGCACGTCGATATCGCTCCACGCCGCGGTCACCCGGTTGCGATCGCGCACCAGGCGGTTGTAGGCGATAACCCCCCACGCTGCAACCGCCAGCGCCAGCAGGGCGATGATCCATAGCATCAGGCTTTCTCCGCCGGGACGTGGAACGAGAAAAATTCTCGCGGCCGCCTGGTGATCCGGGGGGTACGGAACGAAGGCGGCCGGCGCATTGTACCGTGGATGACCGGCGCGTCACGAGCGTGCGGCCGTCGGCGGTGCCGGCGAATATCGACACAACGCCTTGCCTTTTTCGAATCCGATTGCCCTTCGCCGGAAACCTTGGGAAATGCATAGATGCCTGCAACCCAAGCAACCCTGACGACCACTAACGTCCTTCTGGCATCCTCCCTGAAAACGCCTAATTCATCGTGTCGCTTACAGGGGGAAACTTACGAACTGCCTGGAGCCAGGTAACCTCACAACGGAACCGAACGCCAATGGCCCGACGGAAAATCGCGGACATATATGGAGGCCTCGGAAGTGTCCATTTATATCCTGTTTGCCTGCAGACCGAATACAACCGATACAAGCTAGTCCCGGTGCTGGCTCTCACCGAAAATAGCACGTCGGTACATACCTTTTTATTTTGCCTAAAGGTGAGAAAATGGTCGTAATCGGCGGTGCGGGGAGGTAGATGTGCCAGGATTTGCGGTATGTAGCCGGATTTACCGAGAATACGGCCCCGCGTGGATCGGAGCCTTGTAAAAGGAGTATTGACATGCGATCAGTAGCGAACAGAGTCACGGGCCTGATATTTGCTGGCGCTGTCGTCGTAACGGGCGTGGTTGAGGCCCAGGATTGGTCGGCGACTCCATGGCAGGTGAAATGCGTGGTTCCAGTCGATTGCGCGCCGGCAGACGACGTGTACGAGACGATGCTGGCGCATGCGAGCGAGTGGCTCGCTTCGTTCGGCTTTGCCGAGCCATTGCTCGCCTCGGATCCGGCACACCCGAATCATTTCGTCGCCGAGATCAACGATCCGCGCATTACGACGACGGACGCATCTACCGGCGAGCGGATCGAGTATGTCGGTATTTACTTCGCCAGGGGAAGACAGTTAGTACTTCGAAGCGACGAGTTCTTCACGCTGGGCGAGCCCGGACAGTCGAACGACAGCGCGGCGTTCCAGAACCAGTTGATCTTTCAGTTCACGCCGGTTCACGAGTTGTTCCACGCAGTGCAAAACACGCACCTTCGCATGGACCAGTACGCTTCGCAGCAGGACAAGGCGGCGGTGGACTGGATCATCGAGGGAACGGCAACCTCGGTTCAGGTCGAGTACGCCCGCGCATTCGATCCCGGGTCGGGCGCGCAACGAAGTGCGCGATCCTTCGCTACGCCCCTCCACCGGCCTGCGAGTGGAGAAAGCCGGGGCACGTGGCTGTTCTGGTCCGGCGTCGGCGAGGAGATCGGCTCGCCGGGACGCATCGCCTGGTTCCGCGATGTCATCGAGCCGGGCCGGTTGACGACTTCCAATGCGCTCGATCGTGTCGATAACGCACTCGCAAACCAGGGCGGTCTCAACCGACAACTTCCGCTGTTCTTCTCACGGCTTCCGGTAGACCGGTTCGACGCCGTCGATCTTCGTGCCGAGGCCGACTCGGTCCCACAGGTGTTTCGCTTCCCGGTTTCCGTACCCGAGGTTGCCGGGCAGGGAGCCCGAGTTGCCGTCGCTCCGCCCGCCGGTGGAGACGTCACGGTGCATTTCGCGCTGGAGTCGAGCCAGCCGGGTGCGCCGGTCAGCCCCGATCTTCACTTGATCGTCAATGGAAAGGTCTATCCACAAAGGGCCGCGGATTTCGGCTTGCCGGGTGGTAGTGAGAAGACGTTCAACGTGGTCGTTGCCAACGTCGGTTCGCCGGCATCCGCCACGCAGCCCCGCAATGCCGTAGTGCGCGTGACGCTGCTCGGCGGTGAATGCAGCTTCGTGGCAGAAGTGTCGGGATTTACGGACGGGTCCTATCGCGGCGATGTAGCCTATTTCAATTCGCTGAAGGATGGGCAGGGCGTGGTGAAGGGCATGGCCGCGGGCACGGGCGCGGATGCCGGCATGCACGACCAGCTGCAGGGACTCATGGGCATGATGGGCGGCTTCGCGAAGATGGCGGAGGAGATGGGACTGGAAGTCGACGAGGAAGCGAAGCGCAAGCTCGAGAGCATCGAAGGCCGGGACTCCCAGGCGGTCGAGGAGATGAAGGACTTCGAGGAAGAGGTTCTGCATTCGGGCAGCGACAATTTCGGCCTGACCCTGCAGGCGCAGCCCGGCGGCAGCTCGAGCCACCTGGGCGGCCTGGCTGCGCTGCTCGGCGTTGCCGGCTTCAACCTCGGTGCGTCAGGCGAGGCGCACGCTCCGCAAGGTCCCGGTCTGGAGGGCGCTCTCGACTTTCAACCCAGCATGGTCTACGCGACCGTCGGCCAGATCGATGGCAACCTGCAGGGCGTAAAGTTCGTCTGGGAACCGGGCGAGCCCGGGTACGCCGTGGCCACGCTGGAAAGGAGCGCGGACGTCCCCGTGGTGCGCGGTACGCTGGAAGCGGAACTGTTCACTGAGCATGTGTACGATAGCGGACGCCCCAGTATTCACGTGGCGGCTACCTTCGTAGCGCGAGAGGGCATGCAGTCCTGCATGAAGTGAAGCGTCTCGATAGCTTCGGCGCGAGAACTCTGTGGCTGCCCGCCCGTCCTTGATGATGGCGGGCGAGTGCCACAATCGAACTCTTGCGGAAGAGATGTAGATGCTGAGTTCGAATTCGATCATTACCGGGTGCCTTCTGCGGGCAAACGGTGTCTTCGCCCAGGTTGCAGTCCGAGACCCGCCGCACACCACCCGTCACCCCGAAGCGTTCGGTAGAAAAAAGTACAACTGGGAGTGGCGGGAATTCGCGAGTCGGTGGAGGCAGTGGGTACCGAAGTTACCACTTGGTGCGTCAGATCAATAAGCCGGGATTGGCCGGGCGCCTATCGGGAGGCGGCTTGCGATACTTTCGTTATGGTCCGCTCACGGATTCGAGGTAGCGGCGATTAGTCGATAGCGTTCTTCCGTTTGTGGTCGCCGACAGGTTACCGCAAGTAGCGTTTGGGAGTCGTGCCGAGGCATCGGCGGAACATCGAGATGAATGCACTCGTGTTGTCATAGCCCAGCTCCAGCGCAACGGCGGTTACGCGCTCACCCATGGCCAGCAGCTCAAGCGCACGTAGTAATCGCCGTTGTTGCCGCCATGCCTGAAACGACATTCCGGTCTCGGCATTGAACAGGCGACCAATGGTTCTTTTACTGGCGCCAACATTCGCCGCCCATTCATCTAGGCTACGTCTATCAGCCGGATTCTCGTTCAGGGCGTTCGTAATACGAAGCAACCGCAGGTCCGTCGGTATTGGGAGGACCAGCGCCGCAACATTCTGCGCGCCAATCTGGTCGAGAATCACAGACATCATTCGCGATTGTGGACTGTCGGGTGCATAGCGGGGGCCAGACTCGACTGCGCAGACGATCAATTCTCGTAGCAATGATGTCACTTGCAATACGCACACGCCCTCCGGTAGCCCCACGACTTCTCCGGGTGCGATGTATAGAGTTCTCATGGCAACATCGCTTTGGGCATCAATCTTGTGGTCAACACCCGACGGCATCCATACAGCGCGTTGCGGCGGAACGACATACGAAGCGGCGCGGGTGGTGACCGTCATGACGCCTCGACTGGCGTAAACCAGTTGTGCTCTTCGATGTCGGTGAAACGGCACGCGGTCACCGCTTTCAAGATCACGACCATAGGCCACGACCGGTTGAGGGAGCGCCTCGAGTCGGATCACGTCCCGATTGAATTCCAATTGGCGTGTTCGCGGCATATTTTGGCTCGATACGATAAGCAGGTCATTTTATCTTGGAGAAGAATGAAGTTGTAACCAACCACGGAATCCGTCAGTGAACCGCGACAAGTTGAGTTTCTTGTTTCTTAACTTGGGCCATTTCCTGGACCATTTTTTCATGTTGATTTTCGCGTCGGTAGCCGCGCTGCGTCTCACGACAGAATGGGAAATGAGCTACTCAGAGTTGATACCTTATGCCACTCCGGGTTTCGTGGCATTCGGAGTTTGCGCTCTCCTGGCAGGATGGCTTGCGGACAAGTGGAGCCGCGAAGGCATGATGGTGATCTTTTTCATCGGAATAGGTGCAAGTTCAGCCTTTGCCGGCATGGCCGAAAATCCGCTTCAAATCGCGGTGAGCCTGACCCTTATCGGGATATTCGCATCGATCTATCACCCCGTTGGACTGGCGATGGTGGTTCACGGCCGAACCAAGACCGGGGTCCCTCTGGCGATCAACGGCATATACGGCAATATGGGGGTTGCAAGTGCCGCATTGTTGACCGGTTTGCTTATTGACACGACGAGCTGGCGGCACGCATTCGTTGTCCCGGGGATAGTGTCGATCGCGCTCGGATTCGCCTACTTCCTGTTCAACCGGAGTAACCGCAACGTTGTTGCCGATGAACGACAAGGCGGAGGTAAGCAACATCGAACGAGTTCGATGCAGAGTAATAAGGTTGTCAGGATATTCGGAATAATTATCGTCACCACGGCTCTTGGCGGTTTGATTTTCCAGAGCACTACTTTCTCGCTCCCCAAGGTTTTCGATGAAAGACTTTCGGGCTTGGCGGTAACGGCGGCATTGGTGGGCTGGTACTCTTTCCTCGTGTTTTCTGTAGCCGCCCTTGCACAGCTTGTCGTTGGATTCCTGGTCGACAACCATTCCGTACGAACGGTCTTTGGTGTCGTCGCCCTGCTTCAGGCGATTTTTCTAACGATCATGATCCCGCTGACCGGGATTCCCGCCCTCGTTGCCGCTATAGCATTCATGCTCGTGGTGTTCGGTCAGATACCCATCAACGATGTACTGGTCGGGCGCGTTGCCAGAAGCGAGTGGCGCAGTCGCGCGTACGCCATGCGTTATATTGTTACCTTCTCAGTAATGGCAGTTGCGGTTCCGCTGATCGCATGGATACATGGGACATGGGGATTCAGCGCACTGTTCGGTGTTCTAGGTATAGCAGCCTCATTGATCTTCGGCGCTGTGCTGTTCTTACCGAGAACCGAACATGTCGTTCAATGCCAATCGACTTCGGATGCATAGTAACGATTCAGTCCGTCGGGCCGGCTACAGGTATCGAGTGCACCCGAAGCGGGTGGCCTGATGGAACTGTAGGCAGGTCATGGCAATGAGGCAGCAGTTACCGTAGTTTAAGTTCGAATCGGTACGGTTGGTTGGGGACCAGGGAATCCCGTTTCCTCAAGCGACAGGGGATGCGGGTCTAAACGAGAACGTCTTGCGCAAGTGGGTTTGCGGCGAGCAAACCGGTGGAGGCGTTCCGTGAAGAAATCACCATGGAGATGTACAAGGGCTGAGTCCGCCACGACCAGTGGCTTGTACTGGACATCCGGAGCATGACACGTCAGCTTCGCGAGTCCGGTGCCGTCGATTGACGTCGCCCTTGCCGCCCGGGCGGTTAGAATCAGGCGGGCGCCGGGTATACCATTGGGAACCAGTCTTCGCGAAGCCGCTCGCCATCGCGCATGCCATGACCGGGAAACGGGGGCGAGGTTCGTCCGGGACGGGTGACGTACCGGGCGTCGTCGCCGACGTAGCGCAGCGACAGCGCGCGCCGGCGGCCCGCTGTCAGGTTGCCGCGGGCGCCGTGCACGGTGCGAAAATGAAACGCGACTGCGTCGCCGGGCTGCATGCGCCACTCCACCACCGGGTATCTGTCCGGTTCCGCGTCAGGATCGGGAACCGGGAGGTATTCGTCTCTGTCGACGTAGAAACTCTCGTCGTTCAGCCAGCGAACCGGCAGCACCATCTTTTCCCATCGATGGGAGCCGGCGATGACCCTGAGTGTCGTCTGCTCCACAGGGTCGACCGGGATCCAGAAACTAACCGTTTGCATGCCATCGACAAAGTAGTAGGGCGCGTCCTGGTGCCAGGGTGTCGGCTTCGCGGTGCCCGGTTCCTTGACGAGCACGTGATCATGAAACACCTGGACGGACCGTGAGCGCATCAGTGCGGCTGCTGCTTCGACTGCTGGTGAGCGGCGTATGAGGGACTCGAGCGCGGAAATGCGCTGCCAGTTGCAGTAGTCGTCGAAAAAGCGTCCGGACTCCCCGGCGTTCAGGTTCTCCGCAGCATAGGGACCAGGGTCGCGCATGTTGGCCTCGATCGCCTCGGCTATCCGCTCCACCCATTCGGCAAACAGGCCCCTGAGGCACACGGCGCCGTCGCGTTCAAAGGCTTCGATCTGGTCGGCGTTCAACATGCAGCGACACGTTGAGGTGGTGTGTTGGTCGAAGTGCCATATTACCCTTGCCCATATCCCCGGCGCCATGCAGTTGACAAGTTGACAGGCCACCAACCTCGCGGGAGTCTCGACGCATTCGCATCTTGGCGAGATCGAGCGGCCAGTATCGAAGGTGATTCGAGGACAGGAAGGTGATTCGCAGGGAAGGTGATTCGAGGAGGTGATTCGAGAGGGGTGATTCGAGGACACCCATGAGACAATTGACAGCAAAGACATGAGCGCCGTATCGTCCAGTGGCAAATTGATTCACGGAGGATCACCCATGACCCGGGCACGAAGGGAACTCGTCTCGCTCGACGCCACCCCCTACTATCACTGCATCTCGCGCTGCGTGCGTCGCGCCTTCCTGTGCGGCGAGGACCACGCCAGCGGGCGTAACTTCGAGCATCGCCGCGGCTGGATCGTCTCGCGCATAAAGCAACTCGCCGCCGTCTTCGCCATCGACGTCGCCGCCTACGCGGTGATGAGCAATCACTTCCACGTCGTCCTGCGCGTAGACGCCGACCGGGCC
>JAUIEZ010000041.1 GCA_030429665.1 Gammaproteobacteria bacterium
GTCGGCGCCGACTTCGACCGGGTGAAGCACCTCGGGCGAGAAAACCCGGTGGGCGTGGAAGGCCGCCTGCGCCAGCGAGCCGTAGACCGGACTCGCCGGTGGCTCCGGGCGCGAGCCGATCAGCCAACCGATCAACACGCCGGCCGTCACCAGCAGCAGCGATGCCACGAGGCGCGGGACCAGGTTCGGGTATCGACGCGGGCCGAGGTTGCGCAGTCGTTCGGGGACGGGTTCGCTCAACACGTCGAGGTTGAATCCGGCCAGCAGTGTGTTGACGCGACGATACGCCTCGACGCGGCCGGCAAGCGCCTCGTCGTGCTCGAGTCGCTCGCTGATCTCGAGGTAGCGTGATTCCGGCAGTTCGCCGTCGACGAAGCGCTGAATCTCCTCGTCGCGGATCGGGAGTCGTTCGTCGCCGTTCATTTCACACGTCGAATGTCGGCCCGCCCGCCGTCGGACAGCAGGGCGGCCAGTTGTTTGCGGGCGCGATGCAGCCGCGACATGAGCGTACCCGTGCTGATGCCGGCAATCCGCGCCGCGTCCTTGTAGCTGTACTGCTCGAGACCGACCAGCAGCAGCGCCTCGCGGTGTTCGTGGCTGAGACGGGCCAGCGCGGCGCCCAGGTCGCGCACGGCCAGGGTTTGCGGCCAGGCGGGCGGAGAGGAGCCGCCGGCGGCCTGGTCGGGATCGGCAACGGTATTCGCGGGGGTTCGGCTGGCCGCCTTCAACGAATTGACATGCAGGTTGTGCATGATGGTCATAAGCCAGGCGCGCAGGTTGGTGCCGACCTGGAAATAGGCCAGGCGGCTCAATGCGCGTTCCAGGCAGCTTTGCACCAGGTCGTCGGCGTCTTCCGCGTTCAGGCACAACGACCGAGCGTAGCGTCTCAGCCGCGGAATCTCCTGCAGGATCTGCTTTCTCGTCTTGTTGGCGGTGTTCATCGGTGCGGCGGGCAATGTTGGCTCGAAAGTATCCGCCCCACTGTCGTTAACAGCAACCGCCCGAAAAAATTCCCGATCCCCGTCGATTCGATCGGGTTGGCGACGGTCGAAGGTTAAGATTTGGTAAGTCCGATGGAATTTTCACGCCGCGCGACTGTTTAATCGGCAAGGCAGGACGAGTTTTCGACAATCAATCAACACGGGCGAGGTAACGATGAAGAAGACATTGCTTGGATCGACGATCGTGCTCGCGGCAGCCTTGAGCTTGCCGCTGGCCTCCTTGAATGCCGCCGAACCGGAGGACTTGATCAAGTATCGCAAGAACGTGATGAAATCGATCGGCGGACACACGGGCGCACTGTTTGCCATCGCGGGCGCCAAGGCGGGCGACCCGTCGCACATGGGTGCGCACGCCGATGCGTTGGCCAGTTCCGCCATGATCGTGAAGGACATCTTCCCGCCCGAGTCTGCGGACGGCGATACCCGTGCGAAGGCGGAGATCTGGTCGGACGCGGAGGGATTCGCCGCCGCCGTGACCGAGCTCGAGGAGGCCGCCCAGGGTGTCAAGGATGCCTTCGACAACAACGGCGACATGGGTGCGGCACTAAAAGCGCTCGGCGGTTCCTGCAAGGGTTGCCACGACGACTATCGAAGCGACTAATCTCGCGGCGGCAAGAATCAGCGGACGCCCGGCCGTCGTGCCGGGCGCATCGATTTCAAGGGAAGGCAACCCGTTGTCGGCCGTTTCGGCGCACGCCCGCGGGTGACCCGGGCCATGCGTTACTTCTGGACCAGTATCTCCTCGAGCGCAAGCCCGGTCAGCCCGTGGATCGTGCGCCACAGGTACCAGAAAATCCCTATCATCATGATCATCGACGGGATCGCGATCATCGGATAGCTGACCAGGGTGAGGCGGCCCAGTTCTTCGTTGAATGCCGCGCTGCCGGCTTCCGAGGTCACGATCCACTTGGCCAGGATATAGTTCATCACCGCCGAGAATACGAACGTGCCCGCCAGCAGGAAGTTGGCGTTCATGAGCCGTACTTCGAATCGCGCCACGTTGTTCCCCTCGACGAGCTGCTCGTGGATTCGCTCGGTGTTGAGTATGGCCGGGTTGTAGAGCAGGGTGCGCACCAGCGGAAACCGGGTGTACGTCGAACCCAGCACCACCAGCGCGATGATTCCCGGAATGGCGGCTTCCTTGACGGCGAGCCACTGGGGATCGATCTTCATTAGCCCGATGCCGCCGGTCAGCAGAACGCTGACCAGTCCGAGGATGGCGATGAAGTTGTACTTGCGGTAGCGGATTAGTTCGAACAGTCCCCAGGAAATGGGGAAGGCCAGCGCTACCAGCAGTGCGCCCGCCGCGCCCAACCAGTCCTCGCCGCTGAACTTCATCAGCACGACCGATGGCGCGACGATGCTGACCAGCAGGTCGACCAGCGGCCGTGGCTTGTGCGTGGGAGCCTGGTCGGTTTTGGATGCGTTGGTATTCATGAATACAAGGAAATTGCGTCGTTCGGCGCCGCTCGCGACGCGCCATGATGATATGCGGTCAATCTCCCGGCAGGCAACCGTCGATGGAAAACCTAGCCGCCGGCCGGGGCTATCACCAGGAACGCGACGCAGGTCGCGGCCACCATCAACAAGCCGTAGAGCAGGTTGCCGCGAGTGATCGACCAGGTGCTGATGCCGAAGCGACCCTGCATGGTCAGGTTGGTCCCGGAGAACGGGCTCAACGTGCAGCCAATGGCCCATCCGGTGACGAACACCAGGGCCAGCAGGTTGGGATCCGGGTCGATGGGCGCCAGCAGCGGGGCGAGAAGGATACGCAGACGATGGGATGAATGCCCGCGATGCCCAGCGCCACGATGCCGGCCAGCGTCATCGAGGCGGCACCGGCGTCGAGCGTATCGAATGGCGTCCAGTTGCCGAAGGTCGCGAACAGACCCGTCAACCCGGCCGCCAGCACGCCGGCGGAGAGAAACAACAGCAGTTCGCCGGACATGTCCGGCAGCGTGTACTGGACGTGGTCGCGCAGACGACGGTTGCCGGCGCGCCAGCCGCGACGCCGCCACAGCGTGACCGCGACCAGCGCGGGTGCGGAGACCGAAATCAGCGTCAGTATCGACAGCTCCGGGTAGACGCGATGCAACAGCAGTACGCATACCGCCAGTACCGCGGGCATCCACAGGCTTTCCAGGTGGATGGGGAATCCCTTGAACGCGTCCACCTTTGCCGGCTCGGCGCGCGAGAGCATGACGTAAGTCAGTACCAGGCCGACCAGTGACAGCGGTATACCCGCCAGCGCCAGCACCTCGAGCCGCGCGCCGGGTGCCAGGGCCAGCGCGAGCCCCATGCCGGCGATGAAGGGAGAATACATGACCGACAGGCAGAAACCGCGGCTGATCATGAGCGCGTGCAGACGCTCGAAAGGCGCCTGCGCGGCCAGTCGGTCGGCCACGATCACCACGGCGGTGATGTTGATGGTGGCGCCGAACACGTGCAGCCCGAACAGCGTGCGGGCGAAGGCGGCGCGGCCCACGGGAATGCGTTCGCCTTCCACGATGGGACGATTGACCAGCTTGAGGAAACTCACTGCCGCCAGCATGGCGAGTATGACCTGGTTCTGGCCGAGCGCCTGCTCGAGGGAGAAGACCGCGCCGCGGGACATTCCCCACAGGCCGAAGAACGTGCCCAGTGCCAGAATGGCGATCACCTGTACGCGCTGCACATGGGGTACGCGCGGCCACAGCAGCAGGGCGGCTCCCCAGGCCGCGGCTCCCGACAGCCATACCGCGACGTCGCCCGCGGGCCGGCGAAGCACCGCCAGCACCAGCATGGCCAGCAGCAGCCAGCCGGCAATGCCGGTGGGTAGTCGTCGCGCCGGGGCAACGACGTTGTCGACCTGTTCGAGAGCCATGGTCCTTGTTTGCCGATGTCGGGCGGGCTGCGCGAGGGGACGGATGCAAGCGGGCCGGGCGCGCCGGATATACGATTGCGGTACCGTAACGTCGTTGGCGTACCGCATGATTTAGTTTTTATTTTCGCCAAAAACGGGTCGACGCGAAAGGGCGCGCGTGAATCGACAGGTTGCCGTGTCCGGGAGAGCAGTCATGAAGTGCGTTACCGAACCCCACGCCGGCATCACCCGGCGCGGCCTCATGCGACTCGCCGGCAGCGCCATGCTCGCCGGCGTGGCGCCGCGATCCTGGGCGCGGGCGCCGGCGCTCCTGCAGCGAACCGTCCCGTCGAGCGGCGAATCCATTCCATCGCTCGGCATGGGCACGTGGATTACCTTCAACGTCGGCAACAGCATGCCGCTGCGCCTGCAACGGCTCGACGTGATGCGCGCGTTCCTCGAACTCGGCGGCGGCATGATCGACTCCTCGCCCATGTACGGCTCGGCGCAAGACGTCATCGGATTTTGCCTCGGTCGTCTCGAGGCGCCCTCGGCCATGCTCTCGGCCACCAAGGTGTGGACGCGCGGGCGCGATGACGGCATCGCGCAAATGGAGCGCTCGATGCGCCGGTGGGGCGTCGATACCATCGATGTCATGCAGGTGCACAACCTGGTCGACTGGCGAACGCATCTCGACACCCTGGCCGACTGGAAGGCGGCCGGGCGCATACGTTATGTCGGCATCACCACGTCGCACGGCATGCGCCATGACGCCTTCGAGGACATCATGCGATCACGCCACCTCGACTTCGTACAGTTCACGTACAACGTGTTAGATCGCCGGGCCGAGGCGCGCCTGCTGCCGCTGGCGGCCGACCGCGGCATTGGCGTGATCGTCAACCGGCCGTTCCAGGGCGGTCGACTGTTCGACAAGCTGGCACATCGGCCGCTGCCGGATTTCGCCGGCGAGATCGACTGCGAAACGTGGGCGGCCTTCTTCCTGAAATTCGTCATCTCGCATCCCGCGGTGACCTGCGCCATTCCCGCTACCTCGCGGGTCGACCACATGGGCGAGAACATGCGGGCAGGCGTTGGCCGTCAACCCGACGCGCCGCTGCGCCGGCGCATGGTGGACTACGTCTCGACGCTTTAGCCGGGACCGCTCCGCGACGATGCCTTCTCCCGTCCAGGTGCGCCCATGAGTGCGTGGCTCGATCTTCTGGCCGACCCGGAACGCCTGCTCATGTTCACGGCGGAGGTTTATCGCGCCGTGCTGGCGGGTTACAACCGGGCGGCATTCGTGGTGGTTGCCGTCGCCGCGCTGTCGGGCGTCGCGTTATCGATCGCGCTGCTGCGTGGATGTCGGGTGCCGGCCGCGGTCGTCTACGTCGTCCTGGCCGCGCTCTGGTTCTGGCTGGGCGGCGTGTTCCACGCCGTCCATTTCGCTCAGGTCAACCTCGCCGCGCCCTGGCAGGCGGTGGGCGCGCTGGCGCAAGGCGTGCTGCTGTCGTGGTTCGCGTTCACCCGGGGTCGAAGGGCGAAAATCGGCGGAACGGTATGCGCGACGGGCGGCCTGGCCTGGCTGGTCGCGGCCCTTCTCTTCGGCCCCGCGATGGCGCTGGCCGGGACGCCGTGGGATGCCGTGGGCTATTTCGGCACCGCGCCGCATACCCTCGGATTCGCTACCGGCGCGGTGTTGATCCTGACGCAGCGCGCGCCGTGGTGGCACGCATTGCCGGCGGGCGTGCTCGGGATCGTCGATGCGGGGACGGCGGCGATGCTGGGCGAACGCGCCATCGCCGTCGCGTGGTTGTTGCTGGCGCTTACACTGGCGTCGGTGCCGTGGTGCCGGCGCCGGAGATCGCGGCTGCCGACCGCGTCGTGAACCGCCGCGAACGGGTATGGGCGAATCTATTCCCGGTCGAGGTTGATGCGTACCCCGCGCACGGCATTGTCCCGCAGTCGCAGTTCGAATGACCGGATGTCGCCGCGCGCCTTGACCAGTACGTCCTCGCCGTCGTCCACTTCCACGTGGAACGCCTCTCGCGGTAGCTGGTCGTGAAAGGCATTGGCGATTACGCGGGCAACGTGGTTTTCCGAGTAACCGTCTTCGATATCGGTGGTGACGGTGCGGGTGTCGTAGCCGCCGACCAGTACATCGAACACGATCGCGCCGTCGGAGTTGGCGCCTTCGCTCACCTCGATGCGCCACTTGTTGGACGATCCGAGGGCGTGAATCCCGCTGGACAGCGCGACGGTCAGCACGAAGGCGATGACGCGCGGCGTGGAAAGGTGAGTCATGACGTTCGATTCGCGTTGGGCGTGCGAACGATTATATCAACTCGTCCAACGCCGACGGGGAGAGTCGGGAACAGCCGGTTTTTACCGTCCGGGCGTTTACGGGCAAGCCCGGATCGCTCAACGCCTCTCGGCCGCTTCCTCCTCCACCAGGATGTCGGCCAGGCGTACGCGGATCGAGTCGAATTGCTTCACGTTCTGCAGCAGCAGGGCGACCAGTTCGGGATCGAAGTGCCCGCCGGCCTGGCCGCGAATGTAGCGCGTCGCCTCGTCCATACTCCAGGCCTTCTTGTAGGGCAGGTCGGTGGTCAACGCGTCGAGCACGTCCGCCAGTCCGACGATGCGTCCCTCCAGTGGAATGTCGCGGCCCGCCAGGCCCGCCGGGTAGCCGGTGCCGTCCCATTTTTCGTGGTGGGAAAGAATGATGCGCCGGGTCATGGACAGCAGCGGGGACTCGCCCGGGTCACCAAGTATGCTGGCGCCCTCGGCGCAATGCTGTTTGACCAGCTCCCATTCTTCGGCGTCGAGCTTGCCGGGCTTTTGCAGGATCGCGTCCGGTACGCTGACCTTGCCGATGTCGTGCAGCATGGACGCCAGGCCGATGGTGCGAACGTAGGACTCGGGCATGCCCAGCAATCGCGCCAGCAGAGAAGAGTAGGCGTTGATTCGCTGCACGTGGCGTCCGTACTCGTCATCCTTGTGCGCCGAGCAGCGCAGCAGCGTTTCCACCAGCACGGTGTCGAAGCCGCGCAGTCTCTCGTCGAGCTCGGCGATGCGCGATTCGAGCGATCGTCGCGACCGTCGCTGCAGCAGGTTGCGCTCGACGCGCGCCTCGATCCGCGCGATGGGGGCGTCGGCGGAGACGAAGTCGACATGATCGGGCGGAAAGTCGTCGTAGACGAGTGTCGTGTCGGCCGATTCGAGAATGACGAAGTCCGGCAGTCGCGCGGCGCAGTCGCAGGCAAGCCGGTAGAACTCGGGAAGCGCCATGTCGACGCGGCCGGCCACCGGCATGACCAGGTCGGTCGGCGGAGATTCCGACAGGTGCGCCAGCGCCTGTCGCCCGTCATCGGCCGTCGCCAGGGTGTAGCGCTCACCCAGCGAACCGACCAGCCTATCCGCGAAGGCGGGCTCGGCGCCCACCAGCAATATCTCTTCCTTCCCCGAGTACACCAGGCTCACCCCATCGTCAATCCGGTTCCGGGGGCCGCTTTACTCGTTATCCGGCCCCTCGTCGCGTCAAGGATTGTTATCGGCGGCGCCGCCGGACTCTTGAGCGGATTTTTACTCGCTGCCGGGCGTCGGCGACAGCGGCGGCAGCGCCTGCGTTCCCGCCGCGGCCAGGACCTCGCCGCGCGTCAATTGGCCGGCCGCCTCGGCGATGTCGCCGGCCATGACGCGATCCTCGACCAATGCCGCGACGCGTGAGCGCAGGTTCTCCAACACGGCCGTCAACGGCGCGCTGGTGGCGAGGGGCCGGCGGCACTCGATGCCCTGGGCCGCCACCAACAGTTCGATGGCGACGATGTGGGCCAGGTTGTCGTTCATCGCCAGCAGGCGGCGCGCGCCGTGGCACGCCATGGATACGTGGTCTTCCTGATTGGCGCTGGTGGGCGTTGAGTCCACCGAGCAGGGCATGGCGCGTTGCTTGTTTTCCGCCATCAGCGCCGCCGCGGTGACTTCGGCGATCATGAAGCCCGAGTTGATGCCGGGGTCCGGGGAAAGGAAGGCGGGCAATCCGTAGTTAAGGGCCGGGTCCACCAGCGTGGCGATGCGACGCTCGGTGATCGATCCGACCTCGCAGACGGCCAGCGCGAGTTGGTCGGCGGCGAAGGCCACCGGTTCGGCGTGGAAGTTTCCCCCGGACAGTATGCCGGTCTCCTCGTCGATCACCAGCGGGTTGTCGGTGACGGCGTTCGCCTCGATCTCGAGCGTGCGGCCCACCTGCCGCATGAGGTCCAGGCAGGCGCCCATGACCTGGGGTTGGCAGCGCAGGCAGTAGGGGTCCTGCACGCGCGTATCGGCCTCCAGGTGTGACTCGCGAATCTGCGAGCCTTCGAGCAGCGCCTGCAGGCGCGCCGCGGCGTCGACCTGGCCGGCGTGCCCGCGCAGCGCGTGAATGGCCGGGTGAAAGGGGGCGGTCGAGGCCATGAGCGCGTCGCTGGCCAGCGCGCCGGTGATCAGCGCCGATTGCGCCAGTCGCCAGGCGTCGAACAATCCCGCCAGGGCCAGCGCCGTGGAGACCTGGGTGCCGTTGATCATGCCCAGGCCCTCCTTGGGTCCCAGCGTGACCGGCGACAGCCCGGCGTCTGCGAGGGCGTGCGCGGCGTTCACGCGCTCGCCGGCGTATTCCACTTCGCCCTCGCCGATCAGCGCCGCCGTGAGATGGGCCAGCGGCGCCAGGTCTCCCGAGGCGCCGACCGAGCCCTGCCCGGGGATGACGGGCAGGATGTCGTGTGCCAGGCAGGCTTCCATCAACTCCAGGATCTCGAAGCGCACGCCGGACGCGCCGCGGCCCAGGGAAATGAGCTTCAGCGCCATGATTAGCCGCACCACGCCGCCCGGCAGCGGATCCCCGACGCCGCAGCAGTGGGAGCGGATCAGGTTTCGCTGCAAGGCCGCGGTGTCGGTCGGGGGAATGCGGGTGCTGGCCAGCTTGCCGAAGCCCGTGTTGACGCCGTACACCGCCTCGCGGCCGATCGCGGCGCGACGAACCTGCTCGGCGGCTCGCTCCACGTGCTCCCGGCAGGCGCGGTCCACGGTCACCGCGATGCCGTCCCGGTATACCGACTCCAGCTCGGCCAGCGTGGTGAATCCGGGGCGCAAGGTAAGTGTTCTGGCCATGGCTGTCGTTACTTCCGTCAGGCGTTGAGTTGGTCGAGAGCGCGCCGGTAGTCGCGCGCGATGGGTTCCTCGCGGGGATGGCGGCCGGCTTCGACCACCTGTCGGCCGCCGACGAACACGTCGCGAACCGGATTGTCGTTGCCCGAGAAGATCCAGCTATCCACCAGGGCAGGGCCGCGGCGCGCGTACAGGCGCGGATGTTCGCCGTCGAGAACCAGGAAATCCGCGCGCGCGCCGACTTCTATCGAACCCGTGCGCCGGCCCAGGGCGCGGGCGCCGCCGGCCAGGGCCCTGTCGAACAGCGACTGGCCGGTATGGGGCGTGTCGTCGGACGCCAGCGCGTTGCGGGTGCCGGTCGACAGTCGCACCCCGTACTCAAGCCAGCGCAGTTCCTCCACCGGGCTCACCGACACCTGGCTGTCCGAGCCGATGCCGAAGGCGCCGCCCGCGGCCAGGTAATCCGCGGCATTGAAGAAGCCGTCGCCAAGGTTGGCCTCCGTCGTCGGGCACAGTCCGGCCACCGCGCCGCTCGTCGCGACGCGTCGGGTTTCGTCCGCGGTCATGTGCGTCGCGTGTACCAGGCACCAGCGTTCGTCCAGGTTGACGTGTTGGGCGAGCCATTCAACCGGGCGCCGGCCGCAGAAGGCGATACAGTCATCGACCTCGCGCCGTTGCTCCGCGATGTGAATGTGTACCACGGCGGCGCGGTCGCCCACGGCGGCGAGCGCCTCGTCGAGCAGTTCGCCGCTCACCGCGCGCAGCGAATGGGGCGCGATGCCGACCGCGGCATCGGGATTGCCGCGGGTCTCGGCAATCAACCGCTCGACGATCCGGGCGAAGCCGTCGACATCGTTGACGAAGCGCCGCTGTCCCTCGTTCGCCGCGGCAGCGCCAAAGCCGCCGTAGCGATACAGGACCGGCAGCGCGGTGAAGCCGATGCCCGTCGCCATGGCTGCGGCGAGGCACTGCAGGGTCATCTCCGCGGGGTCGTGGTAGGGCTTGCCGTCGACGTCGTGGTGTAGGTACTGGAATTCACCCACCGACGTGTAGCCGGCCTTGAGCATTTCGACGTAGAGCTGGCGGGCGATGGCGCCGAGCTGGTCGGGCTGGACGCGTTCGACGGTCCGGTACATGGCCTCGCGCCAGGTCCAAAAGCTGTCGCCGCGGCGCGACGCGCGCTCGGCAAGACCCGTCATGGCGCGCTGGTGCGCGTGGGAGTGGAGATTGGCCATGCCCGGCACCACCGGTCCGCCGAGCACGGTCGCGCCGTCGCGCCGCGCGCCGGCCTCGACGCGGTCGATGCGGCCGGTCGCATCCACGGCGATGGATACCGCCTCCCGCCAGCCGTCGGCTGTCAGTGCCGCGGGACACCAATAGGTGAGGCTCATGTTCGTCAGCTCAGCTCAGGTCAGGCTTCGGGGTATCCCCCGCTCGAGGTGTTGACCGACCCGTTGCCAAGCACGGGCCGCCTGTGTATGATAGCTAACTTGTATATACAAGTATAGTCCTATTGCAACGTGCCGCACGCGGCGATAAACCGGTCTGGCAGATAGATGACACTGACAATACTCGACAACGTCAAACTGGCGGCCATGTCGTCCGGAAACGGTTACGACCTGGTCGATGACGCCATGGTGATCGTGGAGTCCAGCCGCATCCGCTGGGCCGGACCGCGCGCGGACGCTCCGGCGGTGGGCGGCGGCGCCGGCCGCATCGATTGCGACGGACGACTGCTGACGCCGGGTCTCGTCGACTGCCATACCCACCTGGTTTATGCGGGCAACCGGGCGGCGGAGTTCGAGCAGCGCCTCGAGGGCGCGAGTTATGCCGAGATAGCTCGCGCCGGCGGCGGCATCATGAGCACGGTGAACGCCACCCGCAATGCCGACGACGACATTCTTTTCGCCGAGTCACTGCCGCGCCTCGCGCGCCTGATGTCTGAAGGGGTCACCACGGTGGAGATCAAGTCCGGCTACGGACTGGACGCCGCGAACGAGATCAAGATGCTGCGCGTCGCGCGCAAGCTCGGCGCCTACACCGGCGCGCGGGTGCGAACCACGTTCCTCGGCGCGCACGCGTTGCCGCCGGAATACGCCGGACGAGCCGATGACTACATCGACGCGGTGTGTAACGAGATGTTGCCTGCGGCCGCGGACGCCGGCCTGGTTGACGCGGTGGACGCCTTCTGCGAAGGCATTGCCTTCAGCCCGGAACAGGTTGCCCGCGTTTTCGACGCCGCCGCCGCGCGCGGCCTGCCTGTGAAGTGCCATGCCGAGCAGTTGAGCGATCTCGGCGGCGCGGCGATGTCCGCCAAGCGCGGTGCGCTGTCGGTGGACCACCTGGAGTACCTGTCCGCGGACGACGTCGGGGTGCTAGCCGCCCACGGTACTATCGCGGTTCTCCTTCCGGGTGCCTATTACGTATTGCGCGAGACGCAGCTGCCACCCATGGCCGCGTTTCGCGAGCATGGTGTGCCCATGGCGCTAGCCAGCGACAGCAACCCCGGCAGTTCGCCGGTTACGTCGCTGCTGTTGACGATGAACATGGCCTGCACGCTGTTTCGCATGACCCCCGCCGAGGCCCTGGCCGGCGTGACCATCCATGCCGCGCGCGCGCTCGGCCTGGCCGAGCGTATCGGCAGCGTGGAGGCGGGCAAGAGCGCGGACCTCGTGCTGTGGGACGTGGACCACCCGGCCGAGCTGGCCGTCAACCTGGGACTCAACCCCTGCGCCGCGGTCATGGCCGCCGGCACCTGGCGCGAGACCCCGTACTTCGCCTGAGCAGCCATGGAACGCGGCGACACCCTCGATCCTCTCGACCGCTTCACGGCCCTGCCGCTGTACCAGCAGATCAAGGAAGAGATCGCATCGCGCATCCAGGGCGGTCGCTGGTCGGTCGGCCAGAAGCTGCCGTCGGAAAACGAGTTGGTCGAGCTGCTGGGCGTCAGTCGCATGACCATCAATCGCGCGCTGCGCGAACTGACCCGCGACGGCCTGCTGGTACGCGTGCACGGCGTCGGTACCTTCGTCGCCGAGCGCCGCCGCCATGCCAGCCTGATCCAGCTGCGAGACATCGCCGAGGAAATCCGCGAGGCAGGCAAGACCCATCGCCTGAAGGTGCTCGAGCTGGAACGCGTCGACGCCGACCGCGAACTGGCGAGGGCCATGGCGCTCGCCGTGGATTCCCCGGTATTTCGCCTGGTTGCCGTTCATTACCAGGACGACGTGCCGGTGCTGTACGAGGACCGCATCGTCAACCCGGCGCTGGCGCCCGGTTTTCTCGACGCCGATTTCGCGCGCATGACCGCTACCGCGTACCTGGTGAGCATCATCGTCCCCGACGAGATGGAGCATGTCGTGCAAGCCGTGCTGCCGGAGCCGCGGATCGCGGCCGCGCTCGAGATCGGCCGCGGCGAACCGTGCCTGAAGTTGTCGAGGCGTACGTTCAAGGACGACGACGTCGTGACGTCGGCCGCGCTGTTCTACCCCGGCAGCCGCTATTCCCTGGGCGCGCGCTATTTCACCGACGACTACCGCGTCCGCTGACGACCGCGTAATCGTCATCATCGTCAACCCGAGCCCTCAACCCGAGTTTTCGCCATGCCTCGCACACGAATCGACAAGACCCGCAAGATCGCCGCGCCGCGCGGCAATACCCTGACCTGCAAGAACTGGCTCTCCGAGGCGGCCTACCGCATGATCCAGAACAACCTGGATCCGGAGGTGGCGGAGAAGCCCGAGGAACTCATCGTCTACGGCGGCATCGGTCGCGCGGCGCGCGACTGGGAATCGTTCGACCGCATTCTCGACTGCCTCAGGAACCTGGAGGGCGACGAGAGCCTGCTGGTGCAGTCCGGCAAGCCGGTCGGCGTGTTCAGGACGCACCCCGACGCGCCGCGCGTGCTCATCGCCAATTCCAATCTCGTTCCCGCCTGGGCCACCTGGGATCACTTCGACGAGCTGGATAAGAAGGGCTTGATGATGTACGGCCAGATGACGGCCGGCTCGTGGATCTACATCGGCAGCCAGGGCATCGTGCAGGGCACCTACGAGACGTTCGTCGAGGCGGGCCGCCAGCACTTCGGCGGCGACACGACCGGAAAGTGGATCCTCACGGCGGGTCTCGGCGGCATGGGCGGCGCGCAGCCGCTGGCGGCGACCATGGCCGGGTACAGTATCCTGTGCATCGAGTGCGACGAGTCGCGAATCGATTTCCGCCTGCGAACCCGCTACCTCGACACCAAGGCCGGCAACCTGGAGCAGGCGCTGAAGATGATCGAAGAGGCATGCGCGAAGGGCGAGGCGCTGTCCGTCGGGCTGCTGGGCAACGCGGGCGAGATCCTGCCGGAGCTGGTGCGCCGCGGCGTCAAGCCGGACCTCGTCACCGACCAGACCTCGGCCCACGACCCTGTCCACGGCTACCTGCCGGCCGGTTGGAGCATTCGGCAGTGGCGCGAGGAGATTGAGGCGCATCCGCAGAAGGTCGCCCACGAGTCGAAGAAGACCATGGCGGAACACGTGCGCGCCATGCTCTCCTTTCACGAACAGGGCATTCCCACGGTGGACTACGGCAACAACATCCGCCAGCAGGCGGCCGACCAGGGCGTGGAGAACGCGTTCGACTTTCCGGGTTTCGTGCCGGCCTACATCCGGCCGCTGTTCTGCAGGGGCGTCGGCCCGTTCCGCTGGATAGCGCTGTCGGGTGACCCCGAGGACATCTACCGCACCGACGAGAAGGTCAAGGAAATGATCCCGGACGACGCCCACCTGCACAACTGGCTGGACATGGCGAAGGATCGGATCGCCTTCCAGGGCCTGCCGGCGCGCATCTGCTGGGTCGGGCTGGGCGAACGCCACCGCCTGGGCCTGGCCTTCAACGAGATGGTGAGAAAGGGCGAGCTCAAGGCGCCCGTCGTGATCGGCCGCGACCACCTCGATTCCGGCTCCGTGGCCAGTCCCAATCGCGAGACCGAGTCGATGATGGACGGCTCCGACGCGGTTTCCGACTGGCCGCTGCTCAACGCCCTGCTCAACACCGCCGGCGGCGCCACCTGGGTATCGCTGCATCACGGCGGCGGCGTGGGTATGGGATACTCGCAACACGCCGGCGTGGTCATCGTGTGCGACGGCACCGAGGCGGCCGACAAGCGCATCGCGCGGGTGTTGTGGAACGATCCGGCCACCGGTGTGATGCGCCATGCCGACGCCGGTTACCGCGACGCGAAGGAATGGGCGAAGAGGCAGGGACTCAATCTCGGCGCTATCGAACTTTGACCGACGAAATAAACCCACGGGTGGAAACCTGACAACCAACACTCCCGACATTCGGAGGTAATCATGCAAAGACGACGTTTCCTGCAAACTGCCGCGGCCGGCACGGTCGCCTCGACCGCCCTGGCGGCGCCTGCCATCGCCCAGGACAAGCGCGAGTGGAAGATGGTCACCGCGTGGCCCAAGAATCTGCCCGGACCGGGCGTCGCGGCGCAGATGCTCGCCGACCGCATCACCGCGCTATCGGGCGGGCGCATCGAGGTCAAGTTGTTCGCCGCCGGCGAACTCGTGCCCGGTCGCGGCGTGTTCGACGCCGTTTCGGAGGGTACCGCCGAGCTCTACCACGCGGTGCCGGCGTACTGGGGGTCGAAGTCCAAGGGCATCCTGCTGTTCGGATCGCAGCCCTTCGGCCTGCGCGCCGACGAGCAGGTGGGTTGGCTGGCCCACGGCGGCGGCCAGGCGCTCTACGACGAGATGTACGCGCGTTTTGACATCAAGCCGTTCCTGTGCGGCAACTCCGGTCCCCAGTGGGCAGGCTGGTTCAGGGACGAGATCAATTCCGTCGACGACCTGAAGGGACTGCGCTTTCGTACCGCGGGACTCTCCTCGGAAATGTGCGCCAGGATCGGCATGGCGGTGCAGGCCATGGGCGGTCGCGACATGTTCCAGGCCCTGCAATCCGGGGCGCTCGATGCCGGCGAGTTCATCGGTCCGTGGACGGACAGCGCACTCGGCTTCTACCAGGTCGCCAAGAACTACTACTGGCCCGGCGTCGGCGAGCCGTCCTCGGCGGAGGAGTGCGGTGTCAACATGGCCGCCTACAACGAGCTGCCGGACGACCTCAAGCAGGCCGTCGCCTACGCCTGCGAGAGCCTGTACAACCCGGTCTGGACCGAGTACACCACCAAGCACGCCCAGGCGCTGCAGCAACTCGTGGCCGAGCAGGGCGTGCAGGTGAAGAAACTGCCCGACGACGTCATGGTGGCGCTGGGCAACGCCGCCGGCGAGGTCATGGCCGAGCTGCGCGAGGACGACGACGAGCTGGTACGCCGTATCACCGAGAGCTTCCTCGCCTACCGCGAGTCGGTGTCCAACTACATGGTGTACGCCGACAACGGCCAGATGAACGCGCGCGCCCTGGACTACAAGTACTAGGTCGCGGTTCACCGACGCCATCGTCGACACCTCTCGGGGCGGCCTGCCGGGCGGGCCGCCCTTTTTCGGACGGTACAGACCATGAAGACCTTCTCCGACCGCGTCGATGTCATCAATCGCACCGTGGGCGCCGTGGTGCGATGGTGCGCCCTGGCCATGGTGCTGTTGCAATTCACGCTGGTGGTGCTGCGCTACGTCTACGGCGTGAGCTTCGTGTTTCTCAACGAGGGCGTGCTGTACCTTCACGGCGCATTGTTCATGCTCGGCGCCGGCTACACCCTGCTGGTTGACGGTCACGTGCGCGTCGACATCTTCTACGCCCGTGTCTCGAAACGCGCCCGCACCATCATCGACATCTGCGGCCACCTGGTTTTTCTCATGCCGTCGATGGTCGTGCTGCTCGTCTACTCCTGGCCGTCAGTGCGTCGCGCCTGGTCCGTATTCGAGGGACCGATCTCGGTCGGCGGCATTCCCGCCTCCTTCCTGCTGAAGTCCCTGATTCCCGCCTTCTGCATCCTGCTCATCGTGCAGGGAATCGCCAACCTGGCGCGAGACGTCGCCCGCCTGCGCGGTGACGGTGCCGCATGATGGCATTGCCGCTCGACCTTTTGATGTTCGCCGCGTTGATCGGCGGCATCCTCATCGGCTACCCGGTGTCCTTCACACTCGCCGGCGTCGCCACGCTGTTCGCGTTTTTCGGCGCGCTCACCGGCCAGTTCGACTTCTCCCTGCTCGGCGCGCTCGGCCAGCGCGTGTTCGGGCTGATCACCAACGACGTGCTCATCGCCATCCCGCTGTTCGTGTTCATGGGCGTGGTGCTGGAGAAGAGCCACATCGCCGAGGACCTGCTGGAGACCATGGGACGGTTGTTCGGCACCATGAAGGCGGGCCTGGGCATCTCGGTGGTGCTGGTGGGCGCGCTGCTGGCGGCCTCCACCGGCATCGTCGGCGCTACCGTGGTGGCCATGGGCCTCATCGCGCTGCCCACCATGCTGCGCAACGGCTACTCGCCGAGCCTGTCCTGCGGCGTCGTCTGTACGGCGGGCACGCTGGGACAGATTATCCCGCCGTCGACGCTGCTGATCATCCTCGCCGACGTCATGTCCAATGCCTACCAGCAGGCGCAGTTCGCCCAGGGCAAGTTCACAATCGATACGATTTCCGTGGGGCAGACCTTTGCCGCCGCCTTCATGCCGGGGCTGATGCTGGTGACGATCTACATCGGCTACCTGCTGGTGCGGGCGAAGATCACGCCGCACAGCGTGCCCGCGCTGGCGCAGCTCGACGTGAAGCCGTCACGCGCCGACGTGGTTCGCGCCGTGGTACCGCCGGTGCTGCTCATCGTCGCGGTGCTCGGCTCCATCCTCGGCGGCGTTGCCACCCCCAGCGAGGCGGCCTCGGTCGGCGCGGTCGGCGCGCTCCTGATGGCCGGCTCGCGCCTCGGCGTGTCGTCGAGGCTGATCGTGCCCGGTGCGGTGGCGCTGGTGCTGCTGGCGGTGGTGGCGGGCACGATCCCGGTGCGCCTGCAGCGCGGCGACACCACGGGCGGCGACTACGTGCTGGCAGGTATCTACACGATGCTCGCCGTCGCCGGCATACTCGCCATGGGGTATTCGCTGGTCCGACTGTGGCGACACGAACGGCTCAAGCCCGCGATGGACTCGACGCTGACCATCACCGCCATGATCTTCGCCACCATCCTCACCGCCAGCGTGTTCTCGCTGGTGTTCGTGGGACTGGGCGGCGAGGAGCGCATCGCCTCGATCCTCGAGGCCATGCCGGGCGGTCCGATGGGCGCGCTGCTGTTCTGCATGGCGCTCATCTTCGTGTTGGGATTCTTCCTCGACTTCGTCGAGATCACCGTGATCGTGTTGCCGCTGGTGGCGCCGCCGTTGATACTCATGGGACACGATCCCATGTGGCTGGCGGTGCTCATCGCCATCAACCTGCAGACGTCATTCCTCACGCCGCCGTTCGGCTTCTCACTGTTCTATCTTCGCGGCGCGGCGCCGAAGGAGGTCACCACCGGGCAGATCTATCGCGGCGTGGTGCCCTTCATCGTGCTGCAGGCCTTGGGTGTCGCGCTGGTGTGGATGCTCCCGGCGATCGCCACGTGGTTGCCGAAGTCGCTGTACTAGGCGTATCGTTTTTCACAATTTTCTCCGTCACAGATTCCGGGTTCCAATACTGCCGAACATCTCTCGGCGTCATTGCGCCCAGTATGGATGGGACGTCGGCGCTCCGACAAACGGTAGCGACGCATGTCGCGCTGATGGGGGAAGCTACGAGGTCCGCGCCCGACACTACGGCCCGTTCAGATTTGTCAGCAGCCCGTATGGCGAAGGTGCCGGACAGTATGTATCACGTGCATCGGGCGGCCGCACGACCGGAAGAGAACGCAATCGCGTCACAGGGCATCGTAATGCTCCAGTCCACGTGGATGTCTTGACTGGGGTGAATACGTCAGTTTCGCTGTTCCCGCTCTGCAATACTCTTTGTCGCGGGCGGAGAGTAATCGACACGCTTGCCGGCGGCGTAGGTTTTGGCGGTGATTTGGCGCAGGCGAAATACCGCATCCCGGTCGCGTATGTATATGTTAGAACTGATGTCAGAATCGAGCCGTACGGTCATCGATTCTACACTGACCGTATTCCGCGAAATGTCGATCAGAAAGCCATCTCGCTCGGTCGAATGGATGTCCGTAACAGCTACACCGTCAATGCCAACTGCCCATCCGCCTTCCGTATGGAGGTATATGCTGCCATAGCGCCGACATAACTCGTGGAACGCTACGAGCGCGTAGCCGACACTGTAATCGAAACAGGAGGGACCCAGCCGGCCGTCCTTTCCTCGGTGGGCGTAACATTCGTCGGCGTAGCCGATCGGGCCGCAGTTGTAGGTGCTTGCCACTCGCTCATTCTCGGGGGCGTACATGAGCACCAGGGGCGCACGTGCGGCAGCTACGCCTCGTTCGAGGTACTCCCGGTTTCCGGTGAGCGGAAAAAAGTCCGCTATGCCCGACGCGAAAATACCTGATCGCGCATCGTTCCAACCGGTATGTCCGTTGCCGATCCCGACGCTTCCGAACCCCTTTACCCCGAGGTACGGCGGGCTCCACACAGCCTGAAAGAGGAGCAGGTAGTCGACGCACGCCACCGCGGACGCCAGGTAATTACTTCGAGCGGTAGTCCTGTACAGACTCTTGAATAACTGTGACGACCAGTACATCGGATACGTGTTCTGGGGCAACTGATTCGTATGTCCGTCGTACGTATCCAACGGCTTGGCCGCGGAGTCATAGTACGTTTCGTAGCACGCCCACTTTTGAGGCATGATATCGTCTTCAATGAATGAAGCGACTCTTTCCGCTGCAAGCAGGTATTTCGATTGTCCGGTCCTTGAAAACAGTTCGGCCAAAAACAATCCGCAAACGGCGCAGTCCGGCGACTCCTGCAAGTGGGTCATCGGGGCAAGATTGCTCGCGTGAAGAAACGTGGGAATAGCGCCCGAGGGACGTTGGACTGCGAGCAGCGTATCGCCGAGAAGTGTAACTCGATCCAGAAGCCCGTCATCCGGTTCGGTGTCCAGCCAGCGTAACATCCAGTAGGCCGTCCAGGACGAGTCCAGGGTGCTGTACGCATCGAAATCCGGACTAATTGTTGCCTGGTCGGCATAGGGGATGGCGCCACTTGCCCAATGAGATTGAATAACCCATCTTTCCCGCCTTAGCCCGGTCACGATCTCGTGGGTGAAGACCGCTGCCTGGAGTCCCGCCTTCGAAGGTGCTTGGAGGGCGAGTTGCTTGATCCGTCTGGCCTTTTCGACCAGATCGGCGTCACCGTTCTCCCGACCGTATAGCAGCAGACCGTAGGCGGTATGCAGCTGGTTGAAAAAGAAATGGAACCAGATGTCGTTCGGATACTTGATGCCCATGATCAATCCGCCGGTTGAGCGGGCGTCGCCATCACCTTGCCATTCCTGTGATGGAAAGTCCCGCCACAGGTTCTTCACGGCATAGTTCAATGCCAGTTCTGTGTATCTCTGCCGTGACATCGTTTGAGGATCCACGCGCATGAAATTTTTCCGGCCAAACATCCTCCAGAGAGAGCGGACGACAAGACTGTATCCGGACGCGGGAACGGCATCGGCGGACAGGAGCATGTAGTACGAATACCGCACTTCGCGGTTAGTGGCAGAGGGTGCCGGCGAGTGTACTTTTCTGAAGTAGATGAGACCGTAGGGTTCGTGGTTGGCGATGCCCACCGCGATTTGCGACGATGCGCCAGTTGAACCCTTCACGTTCGCGTCCAGACAAATCATTTTGTCCGGTTCGTCGTCCAAATCCGTCACATCGGCAACCAGGCACGCCAGGTGAGCATCCTTTTGCATGATGCAGACAGGGCTTTTCATGGCAAACCGTCCCACGACATCGTTCGCACCCGGACGAAGATGGGGGGTGAAGCAGTAGTCGCAGACGCCGGGGACGAATTCATGATGACTCATCACCTCATGGTATCCGCCGCCTCGGCCATGAACGTGAACATTGCAATGAATAAGCGGATCGAACTCGTTGAGCTGGAAAAAGCTTGTCACCATGGTGTCGTCCGCGCATCCACTCAATTCGATCAATACCGTATCGTGACTCTCCTCCTTGATCGATACGCTGTCGTATGCAATCAACCGGGTTGTCCCTGCCCCGCAGTGCACGCCGTACGACTCCAGAATATTTACCGTGCGTGAACCAACGATCACGCCGGCGGACATTACCAGGCCGCCGTCGGTCGGACGAATGTCAACCTGCAGTTTCCGGGTACGGATTTGCACCAATTCTCCGTCGTTGTTCAAGATTTGCATATTCTCAGCGCCCGGCGATCCGGATTCACAGAAAAGACGGTAGCCAGTTCGCTACTCGTGGGAAAAAGAGGATCAGGAGTACGATCAGCAGTTGGCAGGCGACAAAGGGCAGTACACCTGTATACATCTGCCGGTAGGTGAACTCCGCGGGAGCAATCGCACGGAGATAGAAAATCGAAGGTGCGAAGGGCGGCGTCAGGTAGGACGTTTGGATAACACATACGCATGCGACACCGAACCACAGCGTATCGATACCGAAGGAATCGAGTAGTGGCAAGAAAATGGGTATCGATATCAATACGACGGACGTCCAGTCGAGCACGAATCCGAGCACGAAAATGATCGCCAGCAATAACACTACGACCCCGAACTCCGACAAGTCAAACAGGCTTATCATTTCCAGCACCAGGGTCGATCCCCCGTTCACACGAAATATGCTCGTGAATAGTGTTCCGCCGACGACGATGAACATAATCATCGCATTGACGACGAGGGTGGAGCGGATGGCGTCGATCAGCATCCCGAACCGAAACTTTCCGTACAATACCGACAAACCCAGCGCACCCACGGCTCCTAGTCCGGCGGCCTCCGTTGGTGATGCCAGCCCGATCATTATCGAACCGATTACCGCGACAATGAGTAGCAATGGGGGTACGAGAGCGAAGATCGTAATCCGGATTTTTGCGAACAGGGGGACGTCATCGTCGCTACGACCGATGACGGGCCCATCCGTCGGTCTCAAGTAGCACCTGCCAACGATGTAGCCCAGGAAAAGGAGGGCCATGAGCAGGCCGGGGATCAGGACGCCGGCGAACAACTTGCCAATGGAAACGTTTGCGATACTGCCGTAGATGACAACTACCACCGAAGGCGGGATGATCGTGCCAAGCGACCCACCAGCGCAGATTGTTCCGGCGATCAGGCCTCGGTCGTATTTCATTCTTACCATGGGCCCAATGGCCATCAGCCCTATCAATGCTTCGACCGCGCCGACAATGCCCGATCCCGCGGCAAAAACCGTACACATCGCGATGGTGGTTACGGCGAGGCCGCCCGGAACTCGTCCGACCCACAGTTGCATCGCCCTGTAGAGATTTTCGGCCAGGCCTGAGCGCTCGAGTATGTGGCCCATCAATACGAACAACGGGATCGCGGCAAGTACGTAACTCGAGGCCACGTCGTAAATGAAGCGAAAAGCCTGGACCCCGATAGCGGGCCCGAACTGGAATGCGCCGAATATCAGGGCCGTGACGATCAGCGCGAAGGCGACCGGTATCCCGAGAAAAATCAGCAGGAACAGCGCGGGAAACATCGCTGCAGCGGCGTACAGGTCTACCATGGCGATCGCCTTGCTCCCGGATCCGTGATTAACCTTAGAACGAACGGTTCCGGCCGGTCGATTCCGTTATTAGTGTGTAGCCGGCTTGCTGCCCGCCAGTTCACGGACATCCCGCCAGACACTGATGACGGTTTGTAGCGCGAGCGCTGCAAATCCGACCGAAAAGACGAGATAAATCGGCCATACGACCGGCTTCCATGCGCTGGCGAGGATTCGCCTGTCGGAAAGGAAGGCATTCCATGCGAGTTCGCTCGATGCGAGTCCGAGGACGAGCACTGCGGGCATCCATAGCCCAGCCATGAATATGATGGAGATTCCCAGGCGGGCCTTGCGAGGCAGTCGGTTAGAGAAAACATCGATTCTTATGTGGGCGTCTTCTTTCAGGGCATATGGGCACGCGAGTGAAATCAGGGCGGCGGTTAGCATGTAGCTGAGGTCATATGCCCAGATCGACGGATCGTTCAGCACATACCTGCCGAAGACTTCGTTCACGGTAACGCCGATGAGAATTACCAGCAGGACGCCGGCAATCCAGATCAATGCACGTGACAACCTGCTGGCCAGACGCTCGAGTATTTTCATGATCACGTCACGTTTGTTATGACTGGTTGCCAAGGTAGGGCATGGCTGGCAACGATTCCCGGGATACTTGGTGGCAATCGGAACAGAGGTGCTGCCTCCCGCTGGGCGGGAGGCAGTACTGCCGGTCTACTATCCGGCGGCGCTCATGAATTCCGAGTTCTCCAGCCAGTTGTCATAGAACCGGAAATACGATTCGAAGATTTTTCTGCCCCATTCATCTCCTTCGCTTTCGACGGCCTCAACCTGGGTCTTTGCCCAGTTCCTTCCAGCTTCCCGGAATGCCTCGACCAGGGAATCATCGATTCGGATGAACGTGTTGTCGCCGCGCTTGAGTTCCTTCCAGCCCTCGATATCCGCCAGCTTCATGCCGATGTTCGATTCCCACGAAGAGATCTGGCAAGCGCTCTCGACGGCAACCTGGAGCTCCGACGGCAGCGCATCCCAGGTATCGGCCTTGACGCTCAGTATCTGGAGGAAAGAGTTCAATTGTGGGCCCGGATAGATGATGTATTCGGCCGTTTCCTGCAATCCGGCCTTGGCGTTCTCGGAAGGTCCGGACCACTCCGCCATGTCGAGTGCCTTGCGTTCCAGCATCGTATACACCTCACCGCCCGCGACGACAACGGGGCTCGCATCGAAATTCTGCTCGAGAATGTCCACCATGGGGCCGACGGTGCGGAACTTGACGCCCTGAAGGTCTTCGGCGGTTCGGATAGGGACGTGAGAGTGGCCGAACAACTCGCCCGGGCCGATGCCGCAGGGAATGGTGTGCAGGTTCATCTCCTCGCGATGGAATTCCATCAGCAGTTCCTTTCCGCCGCCGTTGTACAACCAGCTGTAAAGCGCTTCCGGACCCATGCCGCCCGGCAGTCCTCCGATGATTCCGTTTGCCGGATGACTGTTTACCAGGTAGAACAGTGGCATGCTTGCGGCATCCGCGGTGCCGTCCAGTACTGCGTCGATGGCTTCGAACGACGGTGCGATCACGCCGGCGCCAAACGGCGTCACTTTGACTGCGCCATTCGATACGGTCGTGATTCTCTCCGCAGGCCCCTTGGTCATGTGCTGGTAGAGTATGCTGGTCTCGCCGTTTGACCCCGTCATTCTCCATTGGACTTCGTCGGCCGCATTTGCGGCCAGCGAGAAGGCACTGGTCGCCGCCACCAGAAAATGAAGTGCGGTCGATCTTGCCGACCTCGTACCTGACACGGACTTGTCCCGCATGATTCCTCCTATGGGTTTGATTGAAAGTACTTTTTAAATTAATTGCTTGGCTCGACATTAGTCAAACGATTTGTTTTAATTTCTTAAATAAGTATCGCTAATAGGTATGCGGGAATGGAGTTTCATCATCTGGAGGCGTTCGTTGCCGCCGCAAAGGCGCGCAGCTTTACGAAGGCCAGCAAGAAACTGAATCTCACTCAGTCGGCGATAAGCCAGTCAATCCGACGTCTCGAACAGGAACTGGGTTACGAACTCTTCTTCCGCAACGAGAAGTCGGTCGACTTGACGCCCTTCGGCGAGAGTCTGCTGCCGGATGCGATTGACATCATTCGACGGCGCCAGGCGTTCGGCACCATTGTGACTGCCAACCGGAAAGAAATTTCCGGGAGTCTGTCGCTTGGAACCAGCGCCGCGGCCACTACATTTATCTGGTCACGTCTGTATCACTCTTTCGCGTCAGAGTACCGCAACATAGAACTGGACATCCGGACGACTGCGGTAACGGAGGAGACTGTTTCCGCCGTCACCACCGGCACGCTGGAAGTCGGATTTGTTCCTCTGCCGACAACTCACCGAAAACTCGTCGACACTCCCCTTGGCACCCAGGAGTTCCTCTTGGTGCTGGCGCCGGATCTTCCCCTGGCCCAGAAGAGACGCATTTCGACGAAAATGTTGAGCGCCCAACGCTGGATCTTGTATGACAGGGGTACCAATGGTCGTCATGTATCAGATCGCTTTTTCGAGGAGCGCAGTATTTCTCCAAACGTCGTCATGACGACCAACGACACACACCTGATCAAGGAAATGACACGACTCGGCTTCGGTGTTTCCCTGCTGCCCGACTGGGCGATACACAGCGAGATCCAGGACAAAACCCTGGCAGCGATCAAACTTCGAGGGCAGGCGCTCATTCAGAATCTCGGTGCGATTCACGTTGCAGGCGGCCTGTCGCCTGCCGGCCACGCGTTCATAAACTACTGCCTGGAACGCACCGATCTTCTGCCGGCGTCGGTCGTTCGCAACCGATAACCACGCGGATTGACCGTCTCGCCCTGGGCGTTACGGTCGATCGATCGTTTCGACGGGTTCTTGAAGTCGTAGCGGGCTCGCCGCTAAGCCTTTGTCTCGCGGTGCTCGGTGCCCTCTCCGGCGGTGATGAACAGCATGCGCGCGGGTTTCGTCACGCGCGCGGTGTGCCACGTCCCGCGCGGGACCAGGACGAAGGCTCCGCTTCGGTCGAGTTCGACAGCCCGGTTGCCGTCTGCGGTTTCGAGGACGAAGGTGACGGCGCCCTCGAGCAGGCAGACCAGCTCGTCGCCGTTCGGATGCATCTCCCACGTTGGCCAGTCGCTGTCGAAGGCGTGCAAGGCGACAAGGTACTCGTTGTGGAAGTCGCCGAGCTCGCCCGCGGTCAGCCGGCGCCAGAAAGAATCGTCCACGGGCAGCGGTTCGACGCTGGCGTCCGGGCGCAGTCGCAGGAAGGTGGATGCGAGGTTCAGTAGCGCGGGTTCCGTCGACATGATGCCTCCCGGCGCGGCTGATATGATTGCCCGCCATTGTCAATTGCACGGGGAATGTACATGACGAGCATAGCATCCTGGATGGAGCAATTCGGCCTGAGCCTGTGGGTGGTCGAAGTGTTCGCCATCGTCGTCGTTACGCTGGCCGCCGCACTGGTTTCGCGGTTCGTGTTGTCGCGGGTGGGACGCCGCCTCGAGCGCACCCGTAATGCCTGGGACGATGCGCTGGTCGACGCGCTGCGCGGTCCGATGTCGCTGTTGATCTGGGTCGTGGGCCTGTCCCTGGCGGCCGAGTCGGTCGGCCAGAACGGGCCGAGCGTGCTGGCGGACGTGGTCGACCCGGTGCGCGACATCGGCGTCATCTTTGCCATCGCCTGGTTCCTGGTGCGATTCATCAAGCGAGGCGAGCAGCGCATCGTCGACGCCCGTGCGGCGCGCGGCGAGTCCGTGGATCGCACCGCCGCGGACGCCATCGCGAAGTTGCTGCGCCTGTCGGTGGTGATCACCGCGGTACTGGTGACGCTGCAGACGCTGGGCTTCTCTATCGCCGGCGTGCTTACCTTCGGCGGCGTCGGCGGCATCGCGGTGGGATTCGCCGCCAAGGACCTTCTGTCCAACTTCTTCGGTGGATTGATGGTCTATCTCGATCGGCCCTTCTCGGTGGGCGACTGGATCCGTTCGCCGGACCGCAGCATCGAGGGCACCGTGGAGCACATCGGCTGGCGGGTGACGCGCATCCGCACCTTCGACAGCCGCCCGCTGTACGTACCCAACGCCACCTTCGCGAACATCGCGCTGGAAAACCCTTCGCGGATGAAGAACCGGCGCATTTTCGAGACTATTGGCATTCGCTATGACGACGCCGGCCAGATGCGTGCCATCGTCGACGACGTGCGCGAGATGCTGCAGGCACACGAGGACATCGACAAGAACTGCACGCTGATGGTCAATTTCGACGCCTTCGCTGCGTCGTCGCTGGATTTCTTCATCTACTGCTTCACCAGGACCACCAACTGGACCCGATACCACGCCATCAAGCAGGACGTGCTGCTGAAAGTGATGGACATCATCGACGGCCACGGCGCCGAGTGCGCCTTCCCGACATCCACCATTCACGTGGCGTCTCTGGCCGCAGCCGACCCTTCCGGGCCGGCGCCGCAGCCGGCGTAGGCCGCGTCGACGCTCAGTCGGCCCGGCGCGCGGTGACGATGTGCGCCGGCGCGGCGAACGATACGCGGCCGTCGCTGCCCGCGAACGGTGCGAGCGTCTCGCGGGCTTCGGCAAGCAGTCGTTCGAACTGCGCGTCGTCGATGGCATCGGCGAGAGTCCAGCCGCGAACGTCGGTGTGCATCCAGGCATCGATCGAGTCGAACTCGTTGACGCCGTTCACGGTTTGGATCGTTACCGCTTCGAGACCGGCGGCGTCGAACGGCTTGCGAAGGGCGTCCTTGTCGCCGAGGCAGTAGGGGCTGCGCAGGCTCTCGGCGACATCCTCGCCGAACAGCCGGGCCAGTAGCGACGCTGCGGCGGCGTAGCCCGGCGTATCCTCCAGGCGTCCCCACACCGCGACCGCGAGTTGCCGGCCCGGCTTGAGCACGCGAGCCATTTCCGAGACGGCCCGCGCGCGGTCGCGGAAGAACATCAGGCCGAACTGGCTGGCGACGGCATCGAAGCTGGCGTCGTCGAAGGGCAGGCGTTCGGCTTCACCGAGTCGCCATTCGATGTCGGGCGCGCGGCGCCGCGCCACCCCCAGCATGCCGTCGTTGATGTCCACGCCCGTGACCGAACCGCCGGGCCCGACTCGTTCGGCCAGCGCCCGGGCCAGAACGCCGGTACCGCAGGCGACGTCGAGCGCCGTGTCCGCCGGGCGCGCGGCGCTTGCCGCGGCGACCGGGCCAGCCCAGCGCCCGAACAGGGCGGGCACGAAGAACTCGTCGTACACGTCGGCGGCGCTGCGGCTGACCTGTCCGGATTCAATCGATTCTGCGAGCTTCATGGCCGTGCTCCGTTATCGGGTTGTCTGACGAAACACAGGATCGCCGATGGACCCGGTTCGCGTGAAGAGGGAGAATCGTCAATATCGGTTGTTATCTGCCAGGCGGCCGGAACGAACCATGCAACGAATCAACGTCAGCCTGCTGGCCGTGGACGAGGTCGACAGCTCCTCGCTGAGCGGGCTCTACACGGTGCTCAACCTATATCGCAACGTGCTGCCGGACACGCTCGCGTATCACGCCCGGATCGTCGCGCCCGACGATGCCGCGCCCGACGGCCTGGTCCACACCATGCCGGGTTTGCCGATCCCGGTGCAGTGCCGCATCGGGGAGTCGCCTGACACCGACGTGGTGGTCATTCCGTCCCTGTTCCCCGACGCGCACGGCGAGTGGCACCCGGGGCGCCACCCGCAGGCCGTGGACTGGCTGCGCCGGCTGTACCACGATGGCAAGATGGTGTGCTCCTCCTGCACGGGCGCGCTGCTGCTGGCGGAGACCGGCCTGCTCGACGGACGCGAGGCCACCCAGCACTGGGCTTTCTCGGCCACGTTCCGGCGTCACTTCCCCAATGTCCGTCTCAATGACGCGAAAGTGCTGGTGGTCACCGGCGACGGCAATCGACTGGTCATGTCGGGGGCCTCGGCGGCATGGCATGACCTCGTCCTCTACCTGGTGGCGCGTACTGCGGGACCCGCGGCCGCGCGCACCATCGCCCGTTTCTTTCTGCTGCAGTGGCACAGCGAGGGGCAGGCGCCCTACATCGTTTTCCGCGAGAATTTGTGCCACGGCGACAGCGTGATCGTCTCTGCGCAGGAATGGCTGCGCGAGCATTGCCGCGAGTCGTCTCCGGTGGAGTCCGTGACGGCTCGTGCCGGCATCAGCGCGCGCAGCTTCAATCGCCGCTTTCGCAAGGCCACGGGCCTGACGCCAATCGCCTACGTGCAGCACCTGCGCGTGGAAGCGGCGAAGCAGCGCCTGGAGACGACACGCGAGACGGTCGACGTCGTCGGCCAGGCGGCGGGGTACGAGGATCCGGCGTTCTTTCGTCGCGTGTTCAAGCGCATTACCGGCCTGTCGCCGAGCGAGTATCGGCGCAAGTTCAAGGTCATCGGCATCGTGGATGAGGGGACCGACGCGAGCGGTTGGTCCCAGGCCGGTTGATCGGCTACGTGTCGTTGACCAGCCGCCGCAGCAGCGGCGCGTAGTGCTCGAAGGGCGGGGTGATGGCGCCGGCGACCTTGGCGCCCTCGTCGAAGCGGCGTACCGAGACGATGGCATCGAGGTCGTCGCGGCGCGCGAACGCCTCGGCTTCGTCGCGGGACATCGGTCCGCCCTGCAGGGCGAGGGTGTGCACCGACGCGTCCGACAGCGTGCCGAAGTAGTCCGGCTCGACCGCGCACAGGTAACGCTTTGCCTCGACGTGCCAGCGCACGGCGGCCACCACGCGGGCCGGAAACCAGGGCTCGAGTACCGCGGCGCCGGCCTTGTCGTGGTGATTGTCGATGCCGCGTTCGAGCGCGTCCTCGGGAAATTCGCCGCTGTAGTGGCCGATGTCGTGCAGCAGCGCCGCCGCCACGAGTTCCTCGTCGGCGCCGGCGCGTTCGGCGAGATGCGCGGCCTGCAGCATGTGCTCGGACATGGAGACACGCTCGCCGAGATAGGAGTCGGCGCCGCGGCGGTGGAAGATATCGGCGATGAACTCGACGATCGTATCGCGGTCGATCGATGCCCGCGTGCTCATGGGAACCTTTCTCCGCGCTGGTCCTCGATGGCCGCCAGCGTGGACAGCAGCCCGTCGCGATCGGCGTAGCAGCCTTGCAGGTGGCGCGTGCCGGCGCCGCTGTAGGCCCGCCTGCCGTGCAGCACGCGGGTGTTGTCGACGATGAAGCATTCGCCGGGTTCGAGCTTGAGCGTCACCGCCATGGCAGGGTCGTCGATGACCTCGGCGAAGCGGCGGTAGGCGCGGTAGTAGTCGGCCATCTTGTCGTAGGGCACGTCGGTGATCGGCGCCGCGGAGCGGTTGTTGAAGCGCACCGCGACGAGCTCGCCATCGGGCGCCAGTTCGATCATCGGCCGGCGCGCGCGCAGCTTCACGCCGGGCGAGCCGGCGTACTCGAAGCGGGCGCAATGACTCGACAGCAGATCGAACCACGCGGGGTTCTCGTCGCGAAGGCGCGCGGCCGCGCGAAAGCCGTCGACCAGCAGCGAGTCGCCGCCGTCGGCCGAGTTCCGAAGACAATACAGGACCTGCAGCGTGGGCACCGGGTCGCGGTAGGGATTGTCGGTATGCGCCTGCAGTCCCGCGTTGGTGTAGGCCAGGTTCACGGGGGCGACCTCGCTGACGACCTCGAACCAGCGGCCGTAATGGGTTTCGCGCACGAAGCCGAACAACGCCACCACGTCGCAAAGGGCGCCGCTGGCGATGGGCCCGCCGGACAGCGCCGCGAATCCCAGCCGGCGCACGAGGGCCAGCCAACGACCGAGCGATTCACGGTCCTCGCGCACTGCATCGAAAGACGCGACCGCGAGACCTGCATCGAGCGAGCCGTCCCAGGTCTCGATGCCGCCATCGACCCAGCCGGCGGCCCGGTCCGATTCGCGGTCGTAGATCCCCGCGATGAGATACGGCGCCGCGAAGTCGACCGTCTTGCCGTCGGGGGCGAATCGAATCGAAACCGTTTCCGCGCCCGCTTCGGCGCGTTCGATGGTCGTGTCGGGCGGTATGTCCGTCAGGGTCACCAGTCGCTGCCCGTTGCCGGGCGACCGGGTTGCCGCGTCGGTCGCGTTGTCGCGCAGCCACGCGGCGTGAAACCGGGCGCGCCGGCCGTCGCCAAAGCGTACGGCGACGGCGGCGCCGTTGTCGATGATATCCACGGAATCGATGTCGCTCATGGGCCGGTCGCAACGCCTGACGGGTATTCTCGGGCTCGAGGAGAGCCGCCGATTATAGACCCGTGCAGCAGGCGTCTCCCAGCACCTCGCCCTGCTTGCCGGAACGTCTCGCGTTATCGTTCGCCTCGCCCCGGTTCAACGCCGCGCGGCGACGTTCGGTCATCTGCCGGGCGATCGTGTGTATATCCCCGTGGGAGATGCCGATGTCCGCGAGCATCTTGTTATCGAGGCGATTGAGTTCGCGAATCGCGGCGCGACGCACACGGTAGTCCTGGACGGCGGCGAAGAACGAAGCCACCCGCCGGGCGACGCGACGGGACCCGCCGTCCGTGCGGATTGCCCGGTGGGGCCGGCGGCCCAGGGCGTGAGTCAGTTTTCGGGTGCTCGTGCCGGTGAGAAAAGTCGTAAGCCACAACATGACAGGCCTCCTTGGATTCCATGCGCGTTGCGAAAAAATACGTTAGAATTACTTTTCGTTTCACGCGTGGGTTGTTAACGTGATTCGCATTGTTTCACCGATATGTAGAGACTACAAACGAGAAATTCTCGATTTATAGGATAGATTTTCTTACTTCTATATGGCTCGAAAACTGCCACCGCTCAACGCCCTTCGCGCTTTCGAGGCGAGCGGGCGCCACCTGAGCTTCAAGCGTGCCGCGGACGAACTGCACGTCACGCCGGCGGCTATCAGCCAACAGGTGAAAACGCTGGAGGATTACTTCGACGCGCCGCTTTTCCGACGCATGACCCGCGCCCTGCGGCTTACCGATGCCGGCCAGGCGGTCATGCCGCTGCTCACGGATGCCTTCGACAAGCTTGCGGAAGCGGACCATCTGTTGCGCAGCCGACGCAACGACGCGTCCCTGGTGGTCAGCGTGCCGCCGTCTTTCGGCGCCAAGTGGCTGGTGCCGCGGCTGGACCGATTTCGCCGCGCCCATCCCGAGCACGAGATTCGCCTCGACGCCACCGACCGGCGTGCCGACTTCGCGCGCGAGAACGTGGACGTGGCGCTGCGCTACGGCAGCGGAAACTACCCGGGCCTGCACGTGGAGTGCGTGCTGGCCGAGTTCGTGATACCGGTGTGCGCGCCGTCACTGCTGCAGGGAAAGCGCCCGCTGCGCGAGCCGTCCGACCTGAAGCATCACACCCTGATTCACCTGCACTGGACCGGCGAACCCGAGGCGGCGCCCAACTGGCACATGTGGCTCAAGGCGGCGGGGGTCGACGGTATCGACGTCGAGCACGGGCCGCGCTTCAGCATGGAGAACATGGCGGTGCAGGCGGCCCTCGACGGCCAGGGCGTGGCGCTGGTGTCGAACGCGCTGGTGGTGGATGACATCGCGCGCGGCAATCTCCTGCGCCCGTTCCCGGACGCCGCCCGGCCGCAGAACGCGTTCTGCTACTACTTCGTGTGCCCGCACCGGAACCTCAAGCTGCCCCGCGTCGCGGCGTTCCGCGACTGGGTGATGGCCGAGGCGAGCCGCTCGACGGTCGGCTAGTGCGCCGACACGGCGCGCGAATCGCGAGCCGCTAGGCCGCCGACAGTATCTGCGCGCCGAGAACGATCATGCACACCCAGCCCACGGCGAAGGCGAGGGTCCGTACCCAGGGAATGGCGAACGTGTAGGCGATGGCGTGCACGACGCGTGCCCAGAAGTACACCGCGCAGGCCGTCGCGGTCGCGCCGCTGCCGACCGACGCCGCGTGGGTGACCAGGACCAGGGCGCCGAACACGACCAGGTTCTCCACCGCGTTGTAGTGCGCGGCCTTGAGCCGTTCCGCCCAGGGCGCCATGGGCTTGGGATCCACCGGGTAGCCGACCGCGTCGAGCAGGCCGCGCACCGAGATCATGTTGAGGATGTAGGGCACCCAGAGTATCGCCGTCAGCAAGGCGACCCAGGTCAGGTATGTCAGTTCGGTGGTCATTTTCGTTTTCCTCCTCGGGTAGCGAAAAACACCGCGTGACGGGCGTTGAAATCATGGCACAACCACCGTCGCCGGACAACGCGACCTGCCGCGGGCGCGGCGGCGTTCGTTCGCCGCGCCGGGTTGTCGCTCGGTCATCGCGCTCTGTTAGCCTATGCACGATAGCCAATCGCATCTTCCACCACAGGAGAACCGCTCATGGACCAGCCTGCCCGCTTCATCAAGGCCTACCGCAACGATTCGTTTCTCAACAGCAGCGAGGGGCGCACGCTGCGCATACTGGCCGAGTATCTCGAACCGGCAAGCCGGTTCGAGCATTACAAGGTGGACGACACCATCGTCTTCATGGGCTCGGCGCGAACGCCGTCACGCGAGCAGGCCGAGCAGGACCTGGAAAAGGCGCGCGAGACGGGCGGCGACATCGCGCGCGCCGAGATCGGCCTCGAGATGTCGACGTACTACGAGAAGGCGCGTGAACTGGCGCGACGGCTTACCGAGTGGTCCAAGGGATTGTCCGATCCCGAACGGCGTTTCGTGGTGTGCACCGGCGGCGGTCCCGGCATCATGGAAGCGGCCAATCGCGGCGCCTCCGAGGCCAGGGGACTCAACGTCGGCCTCACCATCTCGTTGCCGAAGGAAGAGTTCGACAATCCGTACACGACACGCGAGTTGTCGTTCCATTTCCACTACTTCTTCATGCGCAAGTTCTGGTTCGCCTATCTCGCCAAGGCGGTGATCGTGTTCCCGGGCGGGTTCGGTACGCTGGACGAGTTGTTCGAACTGTTGACGCTGCTGCAGACCGGCAAGATCCGCAAGCACCTGCCGCTGGTACTGTTCGGCAGCCGCTACTGGGACGAGGTGGTGAATTTCGACGCGCTGGTGAAATACGGCAACATCGACGCCGACGACCTCGGCCTGATCATGCGCACCGACTCGGTCGACGAGGCCTACGATTACCTGGTCAGCGAGCTGTCGCGGTACGGGATGGCCGAGCGCGGCGCGACGCTGTAGTCGCCGACTGCTTGCCCAGCGCGGTCTCGATCTCGCGATCCCAGTACGGAACGCCCGCGAAGCGTTCGGCGAGAAAATCGATAAAGGCGCGTACCCGGTACGACAGGTGCCGGGTGGGCGGGTAAATCGCATACGCCGCGCTCACCGGCCAGGCGTAGCCGGTGAGCAACGGCACCAGTTCACCGCGCGCGATATGCCCGTGGACGATGAACGTCGGTTGCATGACGATGCCGTGGCCGGCGACCGCGGCATCGCAAAGATATTCGCCGCTGTTGGCCTTGAGCGTCACCTCCACCGGCACCGACCGCCGCTCGCCGTCGGCATCACGCCAGTACCAGCGATCGGTGACGGGTACGTTGCTGTAGGCCAGGATGTCGTGTCGGGAGAGGTCGGCGGGTTCGACCGGTTCGCCGCGGCGCTCGAGGTATTCGCGACTGGCCACGATAACGGTTCTCGCGTCGAACAAGCGGCGCGCCACGAGAGTGGAGTCTTCGAGATGGCCGATGCGCACGGCGACATCGAAGCCGTCCTGCACGAGGTCGACGCGGCGGTCGTTGAAGTCCAGGTCGAACCGGATTCGCGGGTGCTTCTCGCCGAAGTCGCAAACGGCGGAAGACATGTGACGCAGGCCGAACGACATGGGCAGGGCAATGCGAAGCCGTCCGCTCAGTTCGCAGTTGGCTTGTGCCACGCGGGACTCGGCCTCTTCGAGGTCCTCCAAAATGCGCTTGGCATGCTCGTAGAAAGCGCGTCCACTGTCCGTCAGGTTGAGGCGTCGCGTGGTGCGGTGGAACAACTGCGCGCCGAGTCGCTTCTCCAGCTCGGCGATTCGCCGGCTGACCGCCGACTTGGCGGTATCCAGGGCGTCCGCCGCGGCCGTGAAACTGCCGCTTTCCACCACCCGGACGAAGGTGTTCAGCTCGTCGAAACGATCCATGGGTATTGTTCTCCGTATAAGAACAAATTGTTGTCAGAACCATAGTTTATTCTGAAAACAACAACCATCACAATGTCTCCCGTGATGCGGCCCCGGGCCGCGAACCTGACTTCGAAACGAACCTCGAACCTTGCAACTGGAGACAAGCAACATGAAAGCAACCAAAGCCTCAAATCCGGTTCTCCGTATTCTTCGCGTCGACGCCAGCGGCCGCGTCGCCGGTTCCAGCACCCGCGAACTCACCGGTCGTGTCGTGGACGCCCTCGCCGCCACCGCGCCGGTGTCGGTCACCCGCCGCGACGTGTCGCGTGGTATTCCGTTCGTCGATGCCGCGTGGATAGACGCCGCCTATACCCCCGAGGATTCGCGCAGCGACAGCCAGCAGGCGGCGCTGTCCGTGTCCGACGCGCTGGTGCGCGAAGTTCAGGCGGCCGACGTGCTGGTGATCGGTGTGCCGACCTACAACTTCGGCGTGCCCGCCGCGCTGAAGGCGTGGGTCGACATGGTGGCGCGCGCGGGCGTGACGTTCCGCTACACCGCCGACGGGCCGGTCGGGCTGCTCGCGGGCAAGAAGGCCTATCTCGTCGTAGCCTCCGGCGGCGTGGGCATGAACAGCGAGATCGATTTCGCCACGCCCTGGCTGCGCCACATGCTCGGTTTTCTCGGCATTACCGACGTCGAGGTCATCGACGCCACGCGCCAGGTCGCGATCGGCGAAGCCGCGCTCGAAAACGCGCGCTCCCGCATCGACGAGCTGGATTTTTCCCGGGTGCCCGCGTTACGCGCGGCGGCCTGAGAAGTCGACAGCCCGTTAATCAACCAACAGTGAGAACTGAACCATGAATACGCAACGTCAAGTGGAATACGCTGCCTTCATCCTTCGCGTGGCCCTTGGCGGCATGTTCGTCGCCCACGGCCTGCTCAAGGTGATGGTGTTCACCCTCCCAGGCACTGCCGCCTTCTTCGAGTCGGTGGGTTTTCCCGGCTGGGCAGCCTATGTCGTCGCGCTCGCCGAGATCGGCGGCGGCGCGCTGATCCTGGCCGGCGTCGCCGTGCGCTGGGTGAGCCTGGCTCTGGTTCCCGTGCTGCTCGGCGCGCTGTCGGTGCACTGGGGCGCGGGCTGGGTGTTCTCCAACGAAGGCGGCGGCTGGGAATATCCGGCATTCCTGGTGATCGTTTCGATCGTCCAGGCGCTGCTGGGCGCCGGTGCATACCGCCTGGCGCTGCCCTGGGGTGTCAGGCCCCGGGCTGCCGTCGCCTGAGCGTTATCGCCGGACCGTAGCGGGGAAGGCGCGTGACCGCGCCTTCCCCGTCGTTCCGGCGTGATGCAAAATCTTCACCAACGACCGCGGGAGTGGACCATGACCATTCGCAATGTAACCCGACTGGTGCGCGCCAGCGCCGTATCCGAAGGCGCCGGCGTCACCGTGCACCGGACCATCGGTACGCCGGCGCTGCGCAACCTGGACCCGTTCCTGATGCTGGATCATTTCGGAAGCGACGATCCGGACCAGTACATCGCCGGCTTTCCGTCCCACCCGCACCGCGGCTTCGTCACGTTGACCTACATGCTGGACGGTCACATGGAGCACCGCGACAGCATGGGC